>CALIZH010000364.1 GCA_938028585.1 uncultured Actinomyces sp.
CTCCTGCAGGCTTTGAGCTCCAGACCCGCCCGATCGCCTTCCAGATCCTCCAGTCCAACTCCAAGGCCGACAACCAGTACACCCTGGCGACCACGGTCAAGGATGCTCCTCACAATGGTGGATTCCGCCTGCCCGTCACCGGTGCTGCCGGTGTGGGCGTGCTGATCGCAGCTGGCTCCGCACTTGTTGCTGGCGCTGGCGCAATCACCATTGCGAACAAGCGTCGCAAGGAAAACGACTGATCTCTCAGTGAGATTTAGCTGGGTGCGGGAAGACCCGTCGGTCTTCCCGCACCCGTTTCTATACAATCAACGCAACCCCCATAACCCCCCATTTAAAAGGCGACTCATGAGCGAGAACGAGATCCACGCAGACGACAGCCTCTCAAGTACCCAGGTTCACGAAGAGATACCTGAAACTGCGGAAGAACGTGATCAACGCATTCGCAAGGCTGGGCGCCGCCGTCGCCTCTTCACGATCCTTCCGCCCGTTCTGCTGGTGCTGGGGATTCTGGTTCTGCTCTACCCCGTTATCGCGACCTATCAGAACAACCTCGAACAACAGCGCATTGCCAAGGCCTTCAGTGCTGAACAAACCAACCTTGGCCCCGATGTGCTGAAAGACGAACTTGCCCGCGCTGATGAATACAACCGTAAAGCCGCTGAAGCCCCTATTCTGGACCCCTGGTTGGAATCGCAGCGCCCCAACACTCCTCAGTACAGCAACTATCTTTCGCAGCTCGATGTCAACCCCGTGATGGCAAGCGTTAAGGTCCCTTCGGCGGATATCAGCCTTCCGATCTATCACGGCACCGAAACCTCAACTCTTGAAAAAGGCGTTGGACACCTCTTTGGAACCGCGCTCCCCGTCGGTGGCGAAGGAACTCACACAGTTCTTACCGGCCACTCGGGACTGGGAAGTGCAACCATGTTCGACCACCTCAACCGCGTCGAACTCGGCGACGTCTTCTACATCGAAGTCTTAGGGCGTCACCTGAAATACAAGGTCACCGACATCCGAACCGTTCTCCCGAACGAAACAGAGAGCCTGAACAAGGTTGCCGGAAAAGATCTCGCAACCCTGATCACCTGTACGCCCTACGGCATCAATACTCACCGTCTTCTGGTTACCGGTGAGCGCGTTCCCATGGACGATGCGCAGGTCGCAGAAGAATCGGCCAATGTTGAGCCCGCTGTTGTTCAGACCTGGATGATTGCCGTCGTTGTCGGCATTATCGCCGTGCTCATTGCGACCGCAGTCCTATGGTTCCTCGCCCGTAAGAACCGCAAGAAGCGTGAGGCTGAGGAAGGTGCTGCAGCTGTTGTGTCCGCACGTAGCGGAAGCGGCGAAGAAGCAGAGATCAACACTCCACAACGTTGACGGCCAGGCCGCCCGCTGAGGTCTCCTTGTACTTTGAGAGCATGTCGTTTCCTGTCTGACGCATTGTCTCGATCGCGACATCCAAGGACACGGTGTGGCGGCCATCGCCCCACAGGGCCATGCGAGCAGCGTTAATTGCCTTAACAGCAGCAATCGCATTGCGCTCAATGCAGGGGATCTGAACAAGCCCGCCAACGGGATCGCAGGTCAATCCCAGAGAATGCTCCATGGCGATCTCAGCAGCGTTCTCGACCTGCTGAGGGGTACCGCCCAGAGCCTGAGCAAGCCCTGCAGCCGCCATTGCCGAGGCCGAGCCGACCTCTCCCTGACAGCCGACCTCAGCACCGGCAATCGATGCGTTCGTCTTAATCAAAGCGCCAATCGCAGTCGCCGCTAATAAGAACTCGTGAATCGATGCGCGACGGCAACTGGCCGACTCTGACGACTCATCCAGAGGAAGCTCTGAAATCCCAGCCAAATTCGAGGGGGAGAAGTCGGGGAAACTTGCTCCGGCCTCGGGACAAAAAGCAACGAGGTAGCCCAGCACTGCTGGGATCACGCCGGCTGCGCCATTGGTTGGTGCGGTGACGATTCTGTGGCCGGCAGCGTTTTCTTCATTCACCGCCAGCGCGTAGAGGTTGACCCAATCCATGGCACGCAGGGGGTCTTGCATAACCCCGGCCCAGCCTCGGCGCTCACTCGCAGAAAAAGCCTTCTCGGCACGCGCGCGCAATTGTGTGGCCAAAGCGTTCGCACGACGAGGAACGTCCAGTCCACCGGGCAAAATACCGGTGGAGGAAATCCCCGCCTCAATTGCGTGGAACATCGTGTGCGCGATCTGGTCGAGATAGGCATCCAAGGCCACCTCGGAACGCGCAGAAAGTTCGTTTGCGCGGACAATCTCGGCGATGGATAGGCCTGACCGTGCGCATTGCGCCAAAAGCTGTGCGGCCGTCGAGAAGGGATAGGGCGCGGGCGTGCACATTCCCGTTGTCTCTTGTGCAGAGGCCAAGGATGCGATCTCGGGGTGTTCAGGATCGTTATTCGTCTGGGCCATGACGAAGCCGCCACCCACCGAATAGTAGGTGCGCTCAAGGACCAAGCTCTCGCCTGCGTAAGCGGTGATTGTGAGCGCGTTGACGTGGTAGCTCAGGACCGTGCGCGGAAGAAAACGGATATCAGACTCGATATCAAAAGGAATTTCCCGGCCCCCGGCGAAAGGAAGACGGCCACTGGAAGCAATCTGGGGAATCAGGCCCTCAACTGTTTCAATGGACACGGTTTCCGGGTCATAGCCCGCTAAACCCAGCAGCACTGCACGGTCCGTGTTGTGGCCTCGTCCGGTTGCGCCAAGGGAGCCAAAAAGGTCAATGGTTACGTGAGACAGATGTGAATAATCGGGAAGCGCACACAGCTCGGTGGAGAAGGCAAGGCCCGCGCGCATCGGACCGACCGTGTGCGATGAAGAGGGGCCAATACCGATCGAAAACATATCGAAAGCGGAGAGCGGGCGAGGGGCCTCGCTGGCGGGAACTTCACCGGCGACAATGGCTGCAGGTGTAGGGGTGCCTGCGCTGTACTGATCGGGAGAAGTGACATCAATCGACGGCTGAAGATCCATGCCTCTATTGTGCCTGAAAATAACTGGAGATGAACGACGGTGATCACTCCTTTCACCTGCCGCGACGAATCGGTGTTTCCAGAGAAAAACCGACCAATGATGGTGTTCTACGCAACGTGCGGTATCCGAGACTCGCCCGAGCACGCCATCTAAATCCCGATAAACTGGGTTTCATGAGTGAACGTATGAATGTTGAGTCCTTTAACCTCGACCACCGCACTGTCCTTGCTCCTTACGTCCGCGTCGCAGATCGGAAGACTCTTCCCGGCGGCGACGTCCTGATCAAGTACGACGTCCGTTTTACCCAGCCCAATAAGGCTCACCTTGAGATGCCCACGGTTCACTCCATCGAGCACCTCAGCGCTGAACTGATGCGCAACCACACCGATAAGCTCATCGATTTCGGTCCCATGGGTTGCCAGACCGGCTTCTATGCTCTCCTCCTGGGCGTTGAGACTGAGGAGTTTCTGCCCATCTTGCAGGCAACTTTCGAAGATATCCTCAATGCCACCGAAGTTCCTGCTGCAAACGAGGTTCAGTGTGGGTGGGGTGCAAACCACTCCCTGGAAGGCGCGCAAGAAGCCGTTCGCGAGTTCCTGAATCATCGCGACAAGTGGCTGGTTGTTACCCAGGATGACGCTGCGGCAGCGGAGTAATTATTTAGACCTGACGGCCCCCAGACACTTCTCAGAGAGGTACTCATGTCCCTGACCTTGACCCCTTCGCGTCAGCTTCCCGAGGTCGACGCCTTCATTCAGTGCGCGATGGTGATGGAAGCCCAGCCTTTCTTGGACGCTCTTGCTCCTCTTCCCGGTTCTGAGGCGGTTGAAACCCTTGTTGTGGGCGCCGATGGACATCACCAGCAGAGCTATGCCCTTGGTCTGCTTGAAGGCCACACCGTCGTCGTCATCACCTCGGGTATTGGCATTGCGAACGCGGCAGCAGCAGTGGCCCGAGGCCTGACCCTGGCTACCCCGAAGATCGTCATCGCGGGTGGTACCGCGGGCGGTCTTGAGGGTGGAATCCAAGTGGGCGACATCGCGGGCGCGATCGCCACGATCTACAACGATGCTGACGCCACCGTCTTTGGCTACGAGCTCGGCCAGATTCCGCGTATGCCCGTCGACTACCATTCCTCGCAGCGTGCGATCGACGCGCTCGCGGGCCTCAACGATGCCCAACCGCACCACGTGCGCACTGGTCGCATCGTCACCGGCGACTCCTTCGCCTCGGAAAAGGTCGTTGCCCGTATTCGCGCAGGCTTCCCCGATGCGCTGGCTGTTGACATGGAAACCTGTGGCATGGCCCAGGTGTGCTGGTCCAACGGTGTGGATTGGATCTGCCTGCGTGCGATCTCGGATCTGACGGGAGAAGGTGCAGACGAGGACTTCCACATGAATGGTGAGAAGGCTGCATACCACTCCTTCGAGGCCATTTGCGCCTACCTCTCGCTTTTCTGCAAGTGAGCTGATCCCGTGTCCTATCGCGTTCTTATGGTGTGTACCGGCAATATCTGCCGCTCGGTCATGGCCGAGGAAATCCTGCGTGAAGCTGTCGAACAGCGCGGGCTTGATGTTGTTGTTGATTCGGCCGGAATTAGCGATGAGGAACATGGACACGGGATCGACTCTCGTGCTGCGCGAGCGCTGCGAGAGAGAGGGTACCGAGTGCCCTCACATCGAGCCCGCCAAGTTGAGGCGGGGGAGCTTCAGCGTTGGGACCTGATTCTTGCGATGACCTCCTCTCATCTTCGCGCTCTCGAAAGGCTTGCAGGCGGGCCTGATCCGAAGATTCGCATGTTCCGTGAACTCGAAGTGAGTGGGGGAGAGGCTAGCCACCGGCGTGACCTCGATGTTCCCGACCCCTGGTACGGAGATTATTCTGATTTCGAGGCCACTCGTGAGACCATTGAGAACTGCACTCCAGCCATCATTGAGTACATCATGAGGAGCACAACTCGGTGACGAAACGAAACAAGCGCATAGGCGCGCTTGTCGCACTTTGCGTAGCGGCGGCCTCGGCAATCGGGATAGCCGGCTGTGCGGACACAACGCCGCAAGAGCAGCCGCAAGAAACAGCCTCTGAGGCGCCTCGCGGAATCCCTTTGGACTACTCGGGTTTTGACCCGGAAAACATCATGTCTGATGCCGTGCTGGATGACTCGCGCGCTATGAATGATGAGCAGATTGCTGCTTTTATCAACGAAAAAGGGGAGGGCTGCCGCGCGGGACGGGTGAACGACCAGGATGTTCCGTGTTTGAAGGACTTCAGAGCCGTCACCGAGACTTTTCCCGCTGACGAATATTGCCAATGGGGATACCAGGGCGGCGAAGAAGAAACCGCCGCGCAAATTATTGGCCAGTCCGCACGTTCATGCGGAGTGAACCCGAAAGTTTTGTTGGTGACGCTGCAAAAAGAGCAGGGACTGATCTACGCCTCGGGTGGAATGTTTCAGTGGTTCAGCTATCCCAGCGCGATGGGATATGCCTGCCCGGATAACTCGACCTGTGACCCGGATTATGCCGGTTTTCAGCGGCAGGTTTATTACGCCGCACGCCAGTTTGCGATCTATCGGGTGAGGCCTGAGCGTTTCCGTTTCCGTGCGGGAGAAAGGGTCGAGGCCCGCTACGGTCCTGCCGAAGAATGCGCCTCAGTTGAGATCACTCCAGCTAATCGTGCAACCGCCAGTTTGTACAACTACACGCCCTATGTTCCCAACCAGGGGGCGCTTGCGGGGCACGGTAATGATTGCTCGGTTTATGGCAACGCGAATGTTTATGGTTATATGCGTGCTTGGTTTGCCCAATGATGTTGAAATCCGGGCAATTGTAGGTGGTCGTGGTATACACTGAGCGCGCTGGATACGCCCGTGTCCAGGTGACGAAGAAGTTGCCAAGGGGTGCGCGATGGAGCCATACGATATTCATAAGAAGACTGCTGACCCTCCGGGGCCGCCAATTCACATACCGCATTTCAAGCGCTCTGATGAGTGTGCTGTTGGAATTGCGCTCTTACCCGGAAGGATTCATGCCGTTGTCATGGATCGCTCTGGGCGTGTGCGTGAAGAGCGTGCGCGAATCGTTGTAAATAATGCGAATGCCATCCTTGCCATGATTAACACTCTTTGCAGAGAAATGGCAGAAAGCGTTCGTTCATATGGGGACATCAAGGGAATTGGCCTATCCCTCGGCGGGAAAGTGGTCGATGGTCAAAGGTGCAGTGTCGAAGAGCTGGGATGGTTGGACTTTCCTTTACTCGATTCAATCTCTGGCCAAGGCGGACTTCCGCTTTCTCTCATCAACAGTCTTGAAGGACTAGCAACCTACGAAGCCATATACGGTGTCGGACAGCGTTTGGATAATTTCCTGATCGTTCAGATCGCGGAAAATGTCTGCTACGTCGAAGTGAAGAACGGCGCAATTTGCCCTGATCCCGCTGGAGATTATCGAAGAACTGCTCACCTTCGTCTTGAGGGAAACAATGCGGTATGCGCACAGGGGCATTATGGATGTGCCAGTGTGTCCCTGGTTCCCTCAGCCATTATTGGGCAGGCACGCGCTGCCCGTATGAGCGCTGGTGATACTGATCGGCCCCGTGATATCGAAGAGCTGATTCGTATGGCGCAGGGCGGAGATCTGGCCTGTCGAAAGGCGGTGCTGGGCTTCGTTCGCAACCTTGCGATGTGTCTGGAGCAGCTCAGCGAAATGACCAAAATTGATCACATCGTCCTTGATGGAAGCGCGGTGCGGATTCTTTCCTCGGAGTGGGCAGTCCTCTTTGAGGATGTGCTCTTCACTGTGGGCTCTCCGGGGGAAGTGCTTCCGGTTGTGATTCGTCGTGCCAGTGAGGATTCCCGCTGGGCGTGCGGGGCTGCAGCGTATTTGTTTGAGACCTGCGATCGTGGAAGACCAAAGGTGTCGGGAGGTGACTTAAGCGGGAGTTATGTGCCACTCATTGCGGTGTAGCCGGCATCGATTGGAAAATACCGGTCGTTTAATGAAACGGGACTGCGAGCAGCGCGCAGTCCCGTATATTTATGCTCGAAGTTGAGTGCTACTCAGCCTCGACCACAGGCAAGACCGACCAGGGGAAGTTGATCCACAGAGCGGTCTTGCGCCAGATGTAGTCCGGTTCGATGATCGAGACGGGCTTCTTGTAAATAACGACCGAGCGAGCGTCGACCTTTGCGTGGGTCTTACCATCGAGGCTCAGCCCGTCTTCGTCGATCAGTTCCATGACCTTCTTCAGAGTCTTGCCCGAGTCTGCCACGTCATCGACGACCAGTACCTTCTTGCCATCCAGAGCCGAAACATCCATGAGCGGAGGCAGAACCTGAGGTTCATCCAAAGTCTCACCCAGACCGGTATAGAACTCGAGGTTCATGGTACCGATGGCCTTCACACCCATTGCGTAGGCAATTGCTCCCGCGGGGATCAGTCCGCCGCGTGCAATTGCAACGATCAGGTCGGGCTTCCACCCGGAGTTCACGATCTGCTGTGCCAGCTCGCGTGCGGCATCGCCGAACTCTTGCCAGGTCAGATTTTCGCGTTCTTCGCCAGTATTGGTCGTTGCGCCGTCATCGAATGGGGTGGAAGCAGACATCTATACGTCCTTCAGCAAAAGTGATCGGGTGAATGGACATATGGTAACGCCCGTCAGTACGTTTACGCATCGTCATCCATTTGGATGACGAAGTCGTGTCAAACTGCGTAGTTGGCGCGCATACTGTCCGCCGGGTTGACGGGGTTGCCCTTTATAGGACCAGATAAAGATTCGCGAGGCATCAAAAGTGCGTGAACACACACCGCAAGAGGTGACCCGTCGGGGAGCCGAATACAGTTCCCGCCGTGTTCCGCACACTGGGCATATCCCCACCCATGATGGCCGAGGCGAGGGTAAGTGTGCCGATAAACGTGCGCTATCGGGGGCGCCAAGTTGGCGAGCTTTCGCTTGCCAGATCGCA
Source organism: uncultured Actinomyces sp. (assembly GCA_938028585.1). Lineage (GTDB taxonomy): Bacteria > Actinomycetota > Actinomycetes > Actinomycetales > Actinomycetaceae > Pauljensenia. The sequence continues at coordinate 7,965 of CALIZH010000364.1, forward strand.
TCGTGATGATGTGAGGCACCAACCAGGGCGTGGGCAATTTCGTGCAGGATGACTCCACGTACCGTTTCCGCATCGTAGAGGTCAACCAAGGGCCCCGAAAGGCGAATTTCGCGTCGTGTATGGACGCATGCTCCCGCGCGTCTACGCGCACGGTCAAATCGCAGCGACCACTCTCTTAAACCGTGGTGATCCATCAACTCGCGTGCCATTGCGCGTGCGTCTTCACGCTTCATATGGCCTCGTGAAGACGATCGATCGCTGCCAACATGCGTTGAGGTGAAATCTTGCGCGCGGTCCCCAGTTCTTGTGCAAAGAGAGAAACGCGCAGCTCTTCACGCATCCACAAGAGTTCCTCAAATGCGCTGGCGTGGCGTGCGTCGAAAGGACGCGTATCCATGAGATCGCGAAGTTCATTGAGCTCGTCATCGACCTGTGCCAAGGCCTGAGCAGAGCGCTCGTCACGCGCAAGATCGGAAGGTGAACGCGAAGCTTTACGGACACGTAAAGATTGAGCCTGAATGTATCGCGGAAGGTTGCGAAGACGCTCGATAGGTGTTGCGGCAATGAATCCATTAAATACCAGGGAATTCGCGATTCTTTCAACATCCTCGCGAAGGGAGGAATAGGCCTGTGCATCTGCAGTCGCAAGGGTGTCTTGAAGCTGCGCCCAGGATTCCATCGCACGCACAACGACTTCAATAATCGAATAGACCTGATCTTCGTGCAGATCCCTCACGCGCTGGGAAAGGTCGTCAAAGCTCGAGCGATCACGTACCGCCCACAGTCCCTGATTTCCGCTCAGAGACACCGTGAGTGTGCGCACACTTGCCCACTGTGCATCTGCGATCAGAGCCTCAGTACTTCGATAGGGAGTTGAGGTCAGCATGAGTGCCTCGCGTCCACTCCAACGCGTCGAAACGCGCTTGGTTGATAGCTGAACGCGACGTAGGACGAGGTTCGCTACACCCAATCCGTGATCGCTTCTTGCCTGCGATGCATTTGCCATGACGCGCACACCCGCCAGCGGATTCTCGGGCTTGCCTTGGGGGACTAAAGCGGGGAATGCGCGAATTGTGAGCCCCTGTGCCTGGGATTCGATCGAGGCTGGCAAAGGGGTGGTCGGGAAATCCTCAAGATCGTCGGCGAAAAGTTCGCTTCCGGGAGTGCCTTCGCTAGCGTCGATTGCTTCCGAGGCCGTCGCTGCCTTCCCTTGTGTGCGCGCTTTTGCCTCGCCAGAGTCAGTCCGTGAGGGACTCTCAGACTCAGGCTTTGCGTCCGCACCTGAGCGATGCCTACCTTGTGCGCTGCGTTCTTGGGCTTCGGTCAATGCCTGGCGAACGGCCGTTCGCAACGCGCTATCGGTCGCACCGGCCAAGGTACGTTTGAGATACCCCAGGTCTTTCCCGCTTCCCAGTTCGCGTCCCTGACGATCGTGGACAACAAAGGTCATGAGCAAATGATCGGGAAGTGCGTCGCGCATGGTGCGGATATCGGAATCACTCAGATCAACGCCTCGGAGCTCGCGGATGGCGCGCGTGAAAAGTTCGTCGAAGGATGCCGAGTCGGCCTGCGCACTAGCGGTATGGGTTCCGGCGGGATTTTGGGTGGAAGACTTCGCGGGCCTATCGGAGGTTTGAGCTGAGGAAAGCGCAGAAAGATCGCGGCCTTTACCCCGTTCGTCTTGGGCGGGTGTACTGGCCTTGGATAGGCGCTTATCGCTGCGACCCTGACCTGTTTTCTGTCCCCATGCCGCCAAGCGTCCAAGAGCAGCGCTCAGCGAGGCCGGATCTTCATCGGGTGTAGAAGCAGAGGGCGCAACATCAGAGGAAGCACCACCAGAAGGTGTCTTGTCAAGCTCCTCACCAGCACTCACGCGGCCGCTTCGGAAATCATCAATCCACGCGGCAACGCTCTTTGCAACTTCGGGAGCGGGTGCAAGCAGGCGGCGCTTGGCCTTGGGAAGTGCGCGAATTGCCTCGGTGATGAGTTCCTCGCGCATACCCGGTACTAACCAATCGGTACCCTCATCGCTCACGCGCCCCAAGGCCTCGACGGGAATGGACATCGAAACACCATCGCGTGGGGAGCCGGGGTGGAACTCATAGGACAGGGGAAGGCGAAGCTCTCCCTGCTGCCAATGGTCGGGGAAGCCCTCTCCGGTCTGGCCCAGGCCTCGGGGAAGCAGAAGCTCGGGTGGGTAATCCAAAAGATGAGGATTCTGGTGCTTTTCGTTCTTCCACCAGCGATTAAAGTGCCCTGCAGAGATGATTGAGGCGGGGAGGAGATCGTCAAAGAAACGCTCCAGCGCCATTTCGTCGGCGACGAGGCCGTGGGTGCGGCTGCGGCGCTCGGTTTCCCTTGCACGTTCGATCGCCTCGTCGTTACGACGTTGGAAGGCATGACGCTCGCGCCATTCCCCCTGAACCAGCGCATGGCGGATGAACATTTCACGCGCGAGCTCGGCGGCGGTGATTGGGCTTTGCTGGGCGATTGCAAAAGGAGAATCTGTTGGAACAGCACCTCGGATTGACCCCAGGGGAGTAGATCCCAGCCGTCCCAGCAAGACCGAGCGGTCTGCGATCAATGTCAGCCCGTAGAGCATAACTTTTTCTTGAACGTAAGCCGCGCCTCGCGAGGAATTCCACGTGGGTTCGGAATAGACATGGTTGAGGAGGTCTTTTGCCAATGGCTCGACCCATTCGGGGCGAATACGGGCGACCGTACGTGCAAAGAGCCGCGAGGTCTCAACCAATTCCGCGGTCATCACCCAATCGGGATGGCCTGTGATTCCCGAACCTGGCCAAATGGTGAAGTGAGTGCCTCGGCTACCCGTATAGTCTCGAGTTGCCGGATCCCATGCGCCCAGACTGGAGAGCAGGCCAACAAGGATCGAACGGTGAATATCGTCGGTGTCGACCGCGCTGGTTGAACGCGTGAAAGCAACTGCAGCCTTCGCTGCTGAGTCAGCAATTCCCGTACGTGACGCTTGCTCGACTACATCACCTGCTGAAGGCATTCCCAAGGGCTCGGTGTGGATTCCGACGGTGCGGGCCATATCGCGCAGCTGGTGGGCGATATCGCGCCACTCGCGGAAACGCAGGTAGTGAATGAATTCTGCCCGGCACATACGTCTAAACGCGCTACCGGAAAGATCGCGCTGCTGAACGTGCAGGTAGCGCCATAAATTGAGGTAGGTCAAGAAATCGGAGTGGGGGTCAGCAAAACGCGCGTGTGCCGTATCTGCAGCTTCCTGGTGTTCCAGTGGGCGCTCGCGGACATCCTGAATCGATAGCGCAGCAACGATGACTAAAATTTCCGAGGCGCACCCCGATTCCTGCCCAGCTATCAGCATTCGACCCAAGCGTGGATCGATGGGAAGCCGAGCTAAATCGCGACCAATGCGTGTGAGCTCAAGTCCTTGGTTTCCCTGTGCCAGCGCGGAAGAATCGGAGTTCTTGGACGAGTCCAGTGGGCGCAGTGCCCCAATCTCAACGAGCTGATTGATGCCATCGCGGATCGCCCGCGAGTCCGGCGCATCGACGAAGGGGAAAGAAGCAACGTCTCCCAAGCCCAAAGCACTCATCTGCAAAATGACCGAGGCCAGCGAGGTACGCAAGATTTCCGGCTCAGTAAAGTCCGGCCTCGATGCGAAATTATCAGCGGAATACAGGCGAATCGCGATACCGTCCGCAACGCGTCCGCAACGTCCAGAACGCTGATTCGCGCTGGCCTTTGAAATCTCTTCGATGGGTAGGCGCTGAACCTTGGTCTTATTGGAATAGCGCGAAATTCGCGCCAATCCCGGATCGATCACGTAGCGGATTCCCGGAACCGTCAGCGAGGTTTCAGCAACGTTTGTCGCCAGAACAACGCGCCGATGGCTGTGTTCTTCAAAAATCCGGTGTTGCTGCGCAGAACTGAGGCGCGCAAACAGGGGCAAAATTTCGATATCTGCAGGGTTCTTCGAGTGCGAGATATCCTTGGGCGCGCGATTTCCCAGGTGATCGCGCAATGCCTGTTCGGTATCGCGGATATCGCGCTCACCCGGAAGGAATACCAAAATATCCCCTGGGCCTTCAGCACATAGCTCATCGACCGCATGGCATATTGCGGTTTCGACGTCAATGTCTTGCCCCGCGCCATAGCCCTCCAGAGCAAGGGGATCATCCGGGTCCTCTAAAACCAGTTGTTCGACGCCGCTTCCAGTACTTTCTTCCTCGATTGCCGAGGCCGTGGCCGGACTGTTTTCAGTGGGCTGAGCAGCGGGGGAGGTGCTTGAGGAGGAATAGGAAGTCGGGGTATCGGCGGCAAGGGGACGGTAGCGGATTTCAACCGGGAAAGTACGACCCGAAACCTCAATAACCGGTGCGGCTTCAATGAGCGTGCCCTGTCCAATTGGACCGTTCCATCGGCCGAAGTGACGCGCGAAACGATCCGAATCAATGGTCGCTGACGTGATGATGACCTTGAGGTCAGGACGTAAGGGGAGTAGGCGCGCAAGGTAACCCAAGATGAAATCAATGTTCAGGCTGCGCTCGTGGGCCTCGTCGATGATCAGGGTGTCATAGCGACGCAGCATCGGGTCAGACTGAATTTCCGCCAGCAAAATACCGTCGGTCATGAGTTTGACCAAAGTGGTGGGACCGACCTCATCGGTGAATCGCACCTGGTAGCCCACGACCTCACCGGGCTCTTTGCCCACCTTTTGGCCAAGCTCAGCGGCAATGCGCTCTGCAACCGAACGCGCTGCGATACGGCGAGGCTGGGTGTGCCCGATCATGCCGGCTACGCCTCGGCCTAATTGGAGGCAAATCTTTGGGATCTGCGTGGTTTTTCCCGAGCCGGTTTCGCCGGAGATGATGACAACTTGATGCTGCGAAATTGCCTGCGCAATTTCCTCACGCCTCGCACTGACCGGAAGATCAGGAAAAGATATCAGTGGAATCGCAGCGGCCCGAGCAGCAAGCTGTTCAGGCGTGAAGGGACGGAAAGGCGCGGGTGCATGAGGGGAGCGACCCCTGCGTGAATGTGCGCGCCGACGCCTCGGCTGCGATGAAGTGGACACCCCTTCAGGGTAACGAAGAACTTTCACCACAGCTGGGTGTGTACGTTACTGGCGGAACTCTCCACTGGGCTCTGCCCACAGATGCGCCCACTCAAGCGCGGCCTCGAGAAGGATTTCTGGATGTTCACCGGCACCAAAACGGGTATCGTGAACCATTTCAACTCGAGAGCCGTCGGGAAGACGGTGGAAAACATCACGCGTCAGATCAACCAGACCCAAATCGATGTCATCGGCATCGTGGAGGATAAATGCTGGTGTGCCCTTCGGATCGATGATTGAAGAATCGACCATGGAAAGATCGGCCAGCGTCTGCTTGGAGATCGTGAAAAATTCGCGAGGCCCATCGGAGTCGTCCGGGATCCGGGTCTGGCCGGTGTGCTCCAATTCGTCTAGTTGACTATCGGAGAAAATCGCACTCCAGTCGTAGGAGAGTGGGCCAAGTACCGGAGCAGAAAGAAACAGCGCGGTCGCATGAATCAGGTGAGCGGCAAGCGCAGTGACCGAGCCGAAAGAGTGACCGTGAATAATCTGGTGGGTGAACCCCTGATCGGCAAGCCAGCCCGATGCGGCCTGGAGGTCCTCGATCTGAGACTCGCGCGTAATCACCTCGTCATCGGAACGTCCATGCCCCGAGTAATCGAATTGGAGTGTCGCGTACCCGGCTTTGCGATAGGCGCGTGCGAGCTCATCGTAGTGTCCACCCGAGTGTTTATCTGCAAGAAAAGAATGCGAAAACAGGACAGCGGCGTTTCGTGAATCTACGGGCTGAACGAAAGTTCCCGACAGGGTGATCCCTCGGGGGGTGTTCATACGTACTTCGCTCATACCTCCACGGTACTGGTTTCATAGAAGATGCGAAATACCCCATCTCACAACGTGCGAAAAGGTAAACAAGTAGCGTGTCGCTTTGGGGAACTACTAGGCTAGTTTTTATTCGATAGTCACCATCGCACACCGGCGCATACGCGCCTGATCGCACAAGAAAGACGCATCATGGGAACGAAAATGGGAATCGCCGTCGGTTTCGGGATCGGCTACGTGCTGGGGACCCGAGCGGGGCGTGAACAATACGCGCGAATTTGTGCGTGCGCGGGAAAGCTCCGTCGCTTCCCGTTGATCGCTCGTCCGCTAGATGCTGCCGGTGAAAAAATGTCAGCGCTTGTCCGCACCCAGGGTGAGAAGGTCACGGATAAAGTTGCCGATGCGGTGAAGGAACGACTGTTCCGCATGCCGGCCGCCGAACCGGAGATTACCGAAGACGATCTACCGACCTACGCGGGCTGAGGCGCGGACGCATTCACAATGACTGATTCCCATCACACTGAAAAGCAAGCTTCGCGCGCGCAGATTCGACGCTGGCGCCGCTACCTGGCCGAAGAACGCATGGAGGCACGTACCTATCGCGCGCTTGCTGAACGTCGGACGGGCGAAGAACGTCAGGTACTCCTTGGCCTTGCCGAGGCCGAGGGGCGTCATGAGGAGTACTGGCTATCTCTGCTGGGAGAGCATGCACTTCCCGCACCGCATCCTCCGCTTCGCACCCGAATTTCATCTGCCCTGGCCTACATGTTCGGGACGATTTTTGTTCTGGCGATGGCTCAGCGAACCGAAGAGCGATCTTCTTATGACGACGACGCTGATGTTCCCGCTGCAATTGCTGCCGATGAACGTTTGCATGTCGAGGTCGTTCGTTCGCTTGCGCAGCGTTCTCGTGAATCCCTAGCGGGCACTTTCCGGGCTGCTGTCTTTGGGGTGAACGATGGTTTGGTATCAAACCTTGCGTTGATCCTGGGTGTCGTCGGTGCGGGACTGAGCTCGCATGCCATTTTGACGACGGGTGTTGCCGGCTTGCTTGCAGGTGCAATGTCCATGGCCGCCGGTGAATGGGTGAGCGTGAGTTCTCAGCGTGAGCTATTGGACGCCTCGATTCCTGATCCCGGTGTTGATAACACATTGAATGCTGTCGATGTCGATGCCAATGAATTGGCACTGCTTTTCCTCGCTCGTGGGGAAGATGAGGAAAGTGCGAAGGCACACGCAGCAGATGTTTTTGCGAAACTTGCGGAATCTGATCGTCGTTCTGGCGGCGAATCTGCAGCAAGTGCAGATGGCACAGAGCGACGCCCGATTTTTGCGACGCACAAAGATGAAGATGCGGGAGCAAGCGAAGAGGTCGGTACCCCGGCGCGTGCTGCGATCTCGTCCTTCATTTGTTTCGCTCTTGGTGCTCTGCTGCCCTTAATTCCCTATATTTTCAGGCTTGATGGAGTGCTTGCTGCGGGAATTTCGGTTGTCCTTGTCGGTATCGCGCTCATGTTCACCGGTGGAATTGTCGGAGTTCTTTCGGGTCGCGCACCCGCCCCACGCGCTTTCCGCCAGCTCGCGGTTGGCTTTGGTGCTGCTGGTGCAACGTACGTGCTGGGTCTTCTCTTCGGCACCACCGTCTCCTGATCGGGGGACAGCTAGGCGACCGTGCTGCTCTGTCGACGGGAACGGCCTCGTCCTTAATCTTGGGTACTGAGACTGCACGTCCACAACCTTGGATTCTGTTGAGAGGTGGATAACAATAGTGAGCGTGCTCGATACTCTCAATCAAACGTTGCCGGACCTGTTCCGCGTCATCGATCTTCTTGGCGTGCTCTTGAACGGGATCCTCGGCGGACGTATCGCGCGCATTAAACGTTTCGATGCAGTCGGCTTCATGGTGTTGGCCATCATGTGTGCGCTGGCCGGAGGAATGCTCCGTGACATTATGCTGGATCAAGGCCCACCGGTTGCCTTGACCGATCCCTTCTACCTGGGGACTGCGCTGGTCGGTGCGCTGATCGCTATGCTCTGGCGCCTCAATTCCCGCTTCTGGAGGATTGCGCTGGTGCTGGCCGATGGAACCGTTCTGGGATGCTGGGCGGCCACTGGAGCGCTGAAGACACTGAATGCTGGATTGGGAGTGGGACCGGCGATTCTCCTGGGAATTATGACCGCCGTCGGTGGCGGCATGATTCGAGATATTTCCGCGGGGATGGTTCCCCAGGTATTTGGCGGAAATAACCTCTACGCAACGCCCGCATTTGTCTCAGCGGCGATCATGGCTGCTTTTGGCCACTCGGGCCTGGAACAGATCGGCATGCTGGTAGCGACGATTGTCGGGTCGAGCTTCACAGTACTTGCACATTGGAGAAAGTGGCAGCTCCCTTCGCATAATGATTGGACGTTGACCATGACGGCAACGCAGCTGCGGGCACTCCTTCGGCTGCGATCGCTTGATGAACGTGAGGTCAAGAAGATTACTGAGGACAGTTTGGATCGATGAGTACAGACAAGGCTCAGAGTGAAGCGCTCTCTATGGCGGAAGGCAGCGGTGGGTCGCAGGCGACTTTCGCGGGTGAGAGTGAGCTTCGGTCAAAAGGATTCAAGGCCGCGCACCTGTCGATGATGGCGCTGGGAAGTGCGATTGGTGCCGGCTTCTTCCTGGGTACCGGCGTGGCCGTTTCCGAGGCCGGACCCGCCGTTTTGGTGTCCTACATTCTTGCTGCATTAATCGTTGTTACCGTGATGTATGCGCTGGCAGAGTTGGCTGCCGCGATCCCTTCCTCGGGATCTTTCTCGACCTACGCCGAGGCAGGAATCGGCCGGTGGGCAGGTTTTACTTCAGGCTGGTTGTACTGGTGCATGCTGATCATGGTGCTAGGCCTGGAAATGACCGGTGCAGCGCAGATCTTTACCACCTGGTTCCCCAGTGTTGACCAGTGGGTTGTCACTTTGGTCATCGTTGTCGTCCTGGGTGGGATTAACCTGCTGGCGGCCGGTGAATTCGGTCGTGTTGAGGCTTGGCTTGCAGGATTGAAAGTCGCGGCAATTATTTTCTTCCTGGTCGTTGGAGTGGGCCTTCTGACGGGAATTATTCCCGGGAGCGCTCAGAGCCTGCACCAGGCATTCGTTGGAAATGGTGGTTTTGCTCCTGCTGGCCTTCCCGGAATCGCGGTTGGTTTGCTTGCGATTATTACCTCCTTTGGTGGGCTTGAGATTGTCACCATTGCCGCCGCCGAGGCCGATGATGCGAGGCGCGCGATGTCGCAGGCTATTCGCTCGGTCATTTGGCGCATTTTGGTGTTCTACGTGGGCTCTGTTGCCCTGTTAATCTGCCTGCTGCCGTGGAATTCGGATGAGATGAAGACCAGTCCTTTCGCTGCGGTTTTGAACATGGCGGGAATTCCCGCGGTCGGAATGATCATGGAGATCATTGTTTTCACCGCACTGATTAGTGCCTTCTCTGCAAATATTTACGCGTCTTCCCGAATCGCATACTCGCTGTCGGCACGTGGAATGGGACCGACGTGGATTCTGGGTGCGCGCGTGCGCAAAGCTGTCGATGAGGGGGACGAGGCCCTTGGAGTAACTACGCTTCACGGTGACATTGAGGATGGGCGAACCCCTCGTCGCTCGGTTGCGGTTTCTGTGGCTCTGGCCTTTATTTCCGTCGCCTTGAACTGGTATCTTCCATCATCGATCATGCAGGTGCTCATTAATGCAGTGGGCATGGTGCTGTTGATCGTGTGGGTGATGATCGTTATTTCGCAGATCCGCTTGCACTCGAAGCTCGAGGCCGAGGGGGTTTTGTCCCTGAGGATGCCGGGTTGGCCGTGGCTGCCGTGGTTCGCTGTTATCGGATTGCTGTCGATCGCGGTTCTGATGATGTTTAACGCTGCCGGACGCGCACAGCTGGTCGCAATGGGATCGCTGACCCTGATCCTGGTATGTCTGTACTTTGTGCGTGAGAATCTTCGAAATCGCAAGGCTGCACGCGCTTCAGTGGCGAAGATCGTCAGGAGTGATGACTAAGACGCTGGTATCTGCGCAGTGGATTTTTCCACAGGATCAACGCGTATTCGGCGTTTTCCACAACTGAGTGGTTCTTGATGTCTGCGTGCGTTCCCTGCGCCATAGTGGCTAAATAACTGTCAGAAGGAGGTAAGTGTTCATGCGCCGAAAAGGTCCCAGACGCTCACGCCTTCTGATGGGGGCTCTTCTTATATGCGCGATTGTGGCAGTGGCCTTCGCGCTTGTCCGCACTGGAATCGTCGGCGGTACTTTTGGCGTGTGGGGCACAGGGTTGAACAGTTCCAGCGGTCCTTCGGATTCTTCCTTAGGGAGCGTCGATGATAGCGCGAAAGCCCTGGACCAGCTTCCCGTGCTTCAGACGCGCAGTGGATCTGTTCCACGCTATTCACGTGATGAATTTGGTCAGCGATGGGCAGATATCGATCGAAATGGCTGCGATACGCGAAATGACATCCTTCGAAGGGATTTACGCAGTCTGCAGATGAAGACTTCCTCTCCGAACTGTGTGGTTGTCGGGGGGATCCTTGATGACCCTTATACGGGGAGAACGATTGATTTCCGCAAGGGTGAGGATTCCTCAGATCAGGTGCAAATCGACCACGTTGTTGCGCTTGCCAATGCGTGGCGCAGCGGTGCGTGGCAGTGGGATGCTTCACGTCGACAAGAATTTGCGAACGATCCAACAAACTTGCTGGCTGTTGACGGCAATGCAAATCAAGATAAAGGGGCGAGCAGAGCGGATCAGTGGCTTCCGCCGAATGCTCGTTATCGCTGTGCGTATGTGCAGCGGCAAATCGTTGTGAAGAGTTCCTGGGGATTGGGGGTAACCCCGCGGGAGAAGAAAGCGATGAAAGCGGTGCTCGATCACTGCGAATAAAGGGGAACAGCCAAAGGGGAGTGCCCGCGCAAGTATCATGCAGATCGACGCGCAAGGTGGGGAGAGCCGGGTATAGCAAAGCCCCGACCGGTGGGACGCACCGAGCGGGGCCGCTTGCGCGCTCGAAGGGACTCGAACCCCCAACCTTCTGATCCGTAGTCAGATGCTCTATCCATTGAGCTACGAGCGCATTGCCGTTTGATTGGCCGAGAAATAGTTTAGGCACAAGGCGCCTTTACAAGCAAACTCATAAATGCGTCATCAATCACATCAGCCTCTTTTTGCTGCGGAGGAAGTCGCAGAATCTTGCGGAAAAGAAAGAAAATTTATGCGACTTTGTCAATCAATGCAACCGAACTTTCCGTGAAACGGTGCTTTCCTTGCTTCTTACGTATGGGTAAGAATTAAGAGGTCCATTTTTGAGCGACATGCAGGAGCAGCGCAATGGCAAATAGCCATCCAAAAATGTCCACCACTCGAATCGACCCGGTCGATGCGGTCCCTTCTTTCCCCAAGCTCACAATCCTCGGTTTTCAGCATGTCCTGGCGTTTTACGCCGGGGCAGTTGTCGTTCCGCTGGTAATTGCAACTGGTCTGGGACTTGACTCGGCTACTACTGTTCACCTGATCAATGCGGACCTCTTCACCTGTGGTATCGCGTCAATCATCCAATCTGCAGGTCTTGGCCCGAAGATTGGTGTTCGTCTTCCCTTGCTTCAAGGCGTGACATTTACGGCTGTTTCTCCGCTTATTGCAGTTGGTTTGGCTGCTGGTGGGGGAGTCGAAGGCCTCGCGACGATGTACGGCTCGATTATCGTTGCAGGTATTGCCACCTTCCTTGCCGCTCCCTTCTTTGCGAAACTCCTTCGTTTCTTCCCGCCGGTTGTTACCGGTACCTTGCTGACGGTTATGGGAACGACCCTTATTTCGGTTGCAGCAAACGATATCGTTTACTGGGGAACTGAGGCAGCAAAGGTTGGCGCCGATCCCATTCCCGGAACTCTTCGCGGACTTGCATACGCTCTTGGCACTTTGGCTGTCATCGTCGTTATCCAGCGCATTTTCTCTGGCTTTATGGCGACGATTGCCGTCCTTTTGGGTCTGCTTGGCGGAACGGTTGTCGCGTGGATACTGGGGGATGCAAACTTCTCTGCGGTCTCTCAGGCCGCACCGATTGGAGTAACCAGTCCTTTCTTCTTTGGAATTCCAAAGTTCTCAGTTGCAGCGATTATCTCGATGCTCATCGTCATGGCAATTACCGCCGTCGAAACCACCGGTGACGTTTTTGCGACCGGCGAGGTTGTGGGTAAGCGCATCACTCCTGCACACATTGCGAATGCTCTTCGCGCCGATGGTCTGTCGACCGCGCTCGGTGGTGTCCTGAACTCTTTCCCCTACACCTGCTTTGCACAGAACGTTGGTTTGGTTCGTCTCACGCGTGTGAAGTCGCGCTGGGTCGTTACTGCCGCGGGCGTCTTCATGATCATTCTGGGAATCCTCCCCAAGGCTGGCGCGATCGTCGCCTCGATTCCGAAGCCTGTTATCGGTGGAGCGTCTCTGGCAATGTTTGCAGCCGTTGCTGTTGTCGGTATTCAGACCCTTTCCACTGTTGATATGCGCGATAACCGTAACTCGGTGATCGTTGCGACCTCGCTTGGCTTGGGTCTGCTGGTCACTTTGAAGCCAGAACTCGCTAGCTACGTGCCTTCGTGGATGCAGATTCTTTTCGGCTCAGGCGTGACGATCGGCTCAATCTGCGCGATCATTCTCAACCTGCTCTTCTTCCACATCGGTCGTAAGCCTTCTCCGGCTGTTTCACTGGTTGATGGTCGTCCGCTGGACTTGGACGCAATTAATCGCCTTGATCAAGCACAGTTCACTCGCGCCTTCGCGCCCATGTTCTCGGGAGTGACGTGGCCGGTTGAACGTGCGTGGACACGCGCTCCTTTCGAGTCGGTCGCTGACCTGCGCCACGCCTTCCAGGATGCAGTTGGACAGGCTGACCGTGAAGAACAGGAAGCTCTGATTGCCGGCTACACCGACATCGTTGATCTGATTCTGGGTGGCGAGGCCGATGAGCAGGCCCTGCTGGACACCGGTTCGACCCTCTTGGGTGACTTTAACTCGGAGAAGCAGGAAGAATTGCGCGCGCTTGGCCAGGCCTACCATGAGCGTTTTAACCGCCCGCTGATCGTATGCGTCTCGCGTGTGGATTCGGCCGATCAACTTCTTGCTGATGGCTGGCGTCGTGTTGAGGGTTCTGACCTTCGAGAGATCCGCGTGACCTTGAACGAACTCATGCAGATTGCCGAAAACCGTTTCGAGGCCATGGTTGCCGACGCAAACCCCATCCATTCCGCGTGGGCACATTCCTTTGATCAGTTGAACTGAGGTTTCACGACTGACGAATACTGATTAGCGTTTGCCCCCGGGTGCTCATGCGCCCGGGGGCAAATTTTTGTCGGTCTGCGTTACTCTGCACGGCCTTCGTCCCCTCGCTCTCTCCCCCATCCTGGTTTAGCTCATTCATTCCGGGTCTGTTGCTGTTCTAAGGCGGTAGGTGAGCGAGCTAAACCAGGAATGGGAGAGTTAACGGGGGAATGGGAGAGCTAAAGCATGAGTCCACGATCTATGCCCCCGCGCGCTCCGAAAAGACCGCAGCTCGGGCAGCATAAAGCGAACTCACGAAAACATGCCCAGGGGACGTAGCGATAGATAAAACACACAAAAGGGTCGG
>CALIZH010000365.1 GCA_938028585.1 uncultured Actinomyces sp.
GGCAAGGGCAGAAATACAGTCGTCGACGGGGATCGGGAAGGGAAATTCGGGTGCGAGGCGGTACTCGGGAGAGAGGACGATCGCGCCGAAGCGCGTTGCAAGTTCGTCATTCTTCGCATCGTCGAATGCCGCGCGCCCAGCGACATATCCCCCACCGTGGATTGACACCAGAATCGGCGCATTATCCCGCAGGTTAGCGGGGATGAAAGTACGTCCGCGTGCGGTCACGTCGACTTTATTGTCTGCTACGTGGGGATTGGAAAGAAGGGCATCTCCCCCGGCGCGCATCGCAGGCAAATCCCATGTTGTTTGCTCAGGAGTTTCAGTGATGATGGGAGTGAGCTCGGGACGCAGGTAGAAGGGATCAGTACTCATCGTTCCTCACTTACTCGGCGTAACCCGGGAAAAGAATGCGTCGACGGCATCGTAGAAAGGTGCGGGAGCCGAGCGACGCACGCAGTGACGTGCGCTGGGAATGAGGAGAGTTTCAATAGCGACGTTCCCCATTGCGTTGATTTCCTCAAGCCCACTTTGTCCGATCAGCACGTCGTCGCCATCGCCGGTCATGAGCAGGGTCGGCACCGAAATGGGGGAGAGGATTTCTTCGCGGCTTCGGCTTCCACTGACAACTCCTCGCGCAAGGAAGTTGCGGTCAACTTGGGCTTTCCCTTGAGCCCAGCCACCGGCCTCGGAAGGACTCCACTGGGGATAGTCCTTGAGGAGGATGTCGATTTCGCGCCCCATCCACTGCGTAACTTCGTTGCAGCGCGCGACTCGGTCTTCGGCGGACGCGCGGAAGTGCTCGCGTTGGGAGGGGGTGAGAAGTGCGGGGTCTTCCAGCACAAGGGCGTCAACGGGGGCGAGGCCTCGTGAGACGGCTTCAGCCGCAGTTGCTCCGCCCATCGAGTGGCCGAGGAGGGTAACAAAGGGGGCGGGTGAGGCTTCTTCGATCGTGCAGATTAACGAGGCCGCGGTGCTCACGAGTGCTTCGAAGGGGTCCTCGAGCTGCGTGGGAGTAAAGCGCGGGGAACAGCCGTGTCCGAGGGCGTCGATCAAGACGACTTCATAGTCGTTGGACCATCGAGCGGAGATATCACTGAGGGATGCAGCATTGTCGGTCACGCCATGAAGAGCGTAGATGCGTCCCTTTGAGGGGGTACCTGAAATATTCGCGGCAAGGCGCGCCGGGGTCATTGCTTCTCCTCCATGAACATCTGCGCAATACACAGAAAGCATATGGGAAGCGTGCTGCTAATCTATGGGTACGCTCCACACACTCAATCATTCTGATCATCACGGAGGATGCCATGGACGAGAGCAAGATCGAAAACGTCATGTCTGAGCTGCTTGGTGAGGGCTACCGTATTGTCAGGGATAACGGCGAGTTGTCCCCGATGATCGAATGGGTCGACTGGGCGGGTGATCCCGACGACGAGGACGATGAAGAACGCGTCGAAGTGAATTTTGCCGACGGAACGATGGAGACCTACCCCATGGGCGTCGAGCTTCGTCAGATCTGGCACGAAGACGCGGAGTAAGAACGGGCGGCGACATCGGCTTTTCTCCGTCAAGCGAAAGACCACTGCCTCCACGCAGGAAGACGAGGCCTAGCTAAGTTTCGACAACTCAGCTTCCGCGGCGCCCATAGCTCGCGGGATCAACAGGCCGGCGATACTTCGGCAGCCCTGCAACGACCAGCAGATACGACTCCGCAACCAGCTCACGGACCAGTTCGGCGCTAATCCCCGGGCCAGCCATCACACTGATCCAATGCTTCTTGTTCATGTGATAACCCGGAGTAATTGATTCAAAGCTTTCGCAGAGCGCACGGGCTTCCTCTGGATCCGCCTTGAGATTCACAATCCTCTTTCCCCGGACACTTGAAATCATGAACCACTTCCCGCAGACCCGAGCCGCGTCCCAATCCTCATTGAAGGGATAAAGCTCGCTGGCGGGCAATTCGAGTGCAGCGTCAACGACAGTCTTCCAGAGCTGTTCGTCATCTAGATCA
>CALIZH010000366.1 GCA_938028585.1 uncultured Actinomyces sp.
TGGCGTTTTCATGTGAGGTCCTTTCGTGGATCGTGATGATCCAATTGAGCCAGCCAACTCTATGAATGAGCTGTGCCTAGCTCAGGCCTCACATAAGAAAGAAATTTACGTCCTTCAATACCCTTACAGCGCCGCTGAATCGACGAAAGATGACTGGTTTTCCAAGAATTCTGAGAGCATCCGGTTGAGCTGTTCGTATTCGATCAGGAAGCCATCGTGCCCATGAGGAGAGGAAATACATTCAAACTTTGCGCCTGTGATTCCTTCAGCGATCGCATATCCCTCTTTTGCAAAGAACAAACGATCCGAATCCACTGAAACAATCAGGCTCTGCGCGGTAATTTGCCGTAAGGCCTCGGCAATTCCCCCACGATCGCGACCGATGTCGT
This sequence comes from uncultured Actinomyces sp., assembly GCA_938028585.1. Lineage (GTDB taxonomy): Bacteria > Actinomycetota > Actinomycetes > Actinomycetales > Actinomycetaceae > Pauljensenia. Next base: position 390 of record CALIZH010000366.1, read on the forward strand.
AGCTCAGCATCGTGCGGCACAAGGAAACGTAGGAACCCGCGTCGAAACGACGCACAAGCTTCGCCCCGTGGTAGTCCAAGTAGGACTGGACAGCCAGACGGCCGCCGCTCAGAACATCTTCATCATCTTGAGGTGCACGACCAAAACGTGCATCCAACTCATGAGGACAGCGATACGTCGTGTGTGCGATCTGACGGGCAAGAGAGAGTCCAGCGTGAGGTCCTTCCTCTTGGTCGTAGTAGTCGCCGCCATTCCAGTTCGGATCCAATTCAACTGCACGAATCTGCGTGTGCGCCCACGCAGCCCGCTCGGCATTCGTGCATGCCCCCGAGGCGACAACGATCAATCGCTCGCAGCGCAGCGGGTAGGTGACGGCCCACTCGAGGGCGCGGTGCCCTCCCAAGGAAGCACCTATGACTGCATTCCACGTCGGAATGCCAAGGTAATCAGCCAGTCTGGCCTCGGCAAGAACCTGATCCCGGGTGGAAATAATGGGGAATCGGGATCCCCACGGCTGCCCGTCAGGCGCGGCCGAGGACGGACCGGTACTCCCCTGGCAGCCGCCAAGGACGTTGGGGACGACAATGAAATAGCGCTCGGGATCCAATGGCTTACCCGGGCCAACGGCCTCTTCCCACCAACCGGCGGTTGACTGGCCGGGAGCTGTGGGGCCGGAAATATGCGCATCGCCTGTCAGTGCGTGCAGAACGAGGATTGCATTGGAACGGTCCTCGTTGAGTGTCCCGAGGGTTTCGTATGCAAGGGTCACTTCGGGCAGGAAGGAGCCATTTTCGAGGCGTAGCGGCCCCAATTGTGCAAACTTACGGAATGCGATGGGGTCTTGGGGCGTCCATGCGCCGCTAACGGGGATAGGTCCCAGTGTGCGTCGATTCATGGTGATCTCCTTACTGTCCGAGCGACCGTTGCGCGAGCAGCCTTATGCCAAGTGTGCCACGGCCTCGAAGCCCTGCGTCAAATCGGCAATGATGTCGTTGACGTTCTCAATACCAATAGACAGGCGAACGGTTCCGGGTTCAATTCCCGCAGCGCGCAGCTGTTCCTCATTGAGCTGAGAGTGAGTGGTGGATGCGGGGTGAATAACTAGGGACTTCGCATCTCCGATATTTGCAACCGTCGGGAGAAGCTTGAGCGAGGTCGCAAATGAGGTTCCAGCTTCGAGGCCACCCTTGATGACGAAGGAGAGGAGGCCACCGGCACCGCGGGGGTTGTACTTCTGGTGGAGCTCGTAGTAGGGCGAGGACTCGAGGCCCGCGTAGTTGACGGACTCGACTTGCGGGTGGGCCTCGAGGAACTTCGCGACTTTCAGTGCATTGTCAACGTGGCGCTCAACGCGCAGCGACAGGGTCTGGATCCCCTGCTCGATGAGGAAGGAGTTGAAGGGCGAGGGAGCACACCCGACATCTCGCAGGCCAATTCCACGTGCGCGAATGATGTAGGAGAGGTTTGCTCCGAGCTTCTCGGCGCTCAGGTCATGTCCGAAAACAAGGCCCGCGTAGGAAGATTCGGGTTCATTGAAACCGGGGAAACGCTTGGGGTCCTTCGTGTAGTCGAAGTTACCGGCATCGACAATTGCACCCGAAAGTGCGGTTCCGTGTCCGCCCAGGTACTTCGTGGCCGAGTGAACGACAATGTCTGCGCCCCATTCGATTGGCCTGGTCAGGTAGGGGGTGGCGACAGTGTTGTCGACGATCAGCGGAACGCCAACAGAGTGTGCGGCCTGCGCGATCTTCTCGATATCGAAGATATCGCCCTTGGGGTTGGGGATGGTTTCACCGTAGAAGGCAACGGTGTTTTCGTCGGCCAGAGACAGCCATTCCTCAACGTCATAGGGATCGCTCACGAAGCGGGCATCGATTCCGAGGCGACGCAGGGTGTTGTTGAGCAGCGAGGTTGAACCGCCGTAAAGGGAAGGCGAAGCAACAATGTTGTTCCCCGCGGATGCCAGGTTGAGGACTGCAAGAGTAATTGCGGACTGACCGGAAGAGGTCAGGAGCGCGCCGACGCCGCCTTCGAGGGCAGCGATTCGGGCCTCGACGTAATCATTGGTCGGGTTGCCCAGGCGAGTGTAGATGGGGCCAAGCTCTTGCAGGGCGAAGCGGGCTGCGGCTCGTTCCGCGGAGTCAAAGGCGAATGAGGTTGTTTGAAGAATCGGGATGGAAGTTGCACCGGTTTGGGGATCGCGGTCCCAGCCTGCGTGAATTTGCTTGGTCTCAAATGCCCAAGAGTTTTGGTAGTCGGTGTCCGTTGCCTCAATTGCGCCCATTGTTACTTCTCCTAGTGTTCACATTTTTGATTCTTGTGACGTGAGGAGAGGCGATGGCTGAGGGGTCGAGCCGCTACGCTCACGATTTGGCGATTGCGGCAGTTTCCAACGCAAAGACGTACGACCCGGGCGAGTAATCTCTAGCCATCAGTAGGTCTGGTCAAAAGCTGACGCGTGGGTCAGCTACGCATTCGTTGGAACATAGCCTCATGCTATGGCCCAGGCGTGGGCCGCGCGCGGCATGTTCATATCGTGGGCGAATGTAACACATGCCCATGCGGCATCGCCTTAATCACATCACCCTTCCTCAGGTCGGAGCCGCCGAAAATGCACTTGCGAATTCTGGTGCTCACTGGTGGATCTCCCAACACTAAAGTGGGGACTCCCCTTCGGGAGTCCCCACTTATTTCTTGAATGCTCAGCCCTCTGCTTCGAGCGCCTTCTGTTCTTCCGGTGTCAGCTTGGCAATGCCAATGCCCGTTGCTGCCCAGAGCAGAGCGAAGAAGATGGCGATCCAGTTCGAAATCGCCCACGGCATGTAGGACAGAGTGGCGACACCCAAGGTCCCAGCCATATAAGCGCCCGCAGACGTCCAGGGCAAGATCGGCTCCCACACGGTCGCGGCATCCTCGATGGTTCGCGATAGGTTCTTCGGATCCAAGCCACGCTTGATGTACTCGCCGCGCAGCATTTCACCTGGGATCAGCAGCGATACCTGACCATTTGAGGTAATGCCGATAACCGCCAAGCCCGTGACGATCGTCGATGCGATCAGTGCAAATGTTGACTTCACGGGAGCCAGCAGTCTCGAAGTCAGTACATCCAGTGATCCAGACACAGACACAGTGCCAGCGAAGGCAATCGCACAGAAACAGATCAGCAGGACGCTCATCATCGAGTTCATACCGCCGCGCTCCAACAGGCGCGTCACATCTTTGATGACGGAATCAGCTTGAAAACCAGCTTTACCAACCATATCGACGGTGAAGCCATCCACGGATGCCACAACCGAGTTAGCGAAGGAGACACCCTGGAAGACGACCGCATTGAAGATGGCGGTCGCGCAAGACACCAGCATGACTGGCACGGTTGGGAACTTCATTACCGAGCCAACCAGGACGACTAAGACCGGTACCAGCAGAAATAGGTTCCAATTAAACGCAGAATCGAGGGTCGCCAGGATTGTGTTCACTTTCTCGGGCACAGTGCCACCGGAAGACTGAAGGCCGAAAATCAGGTATACAACCGCGGAGGTGAGGAAGGCCGGAACTGTTGTCCACATGAGGTGACGAATGTGAGTAAACAGGTTGACACCCGTCGCCAGCGAGGCAATGTTGGTCGTATCCGACAGCGGAGAGAGCTTGTCACCAAAGTAAGCACCCGCCACAATCGCGCCAGCCACCATCGGCAGATTCGCGTCCATTCCGACTGCAACGCCCATGAAAGCGACACCAACCGTTCCCGCAGAACCCCAGGACGTACCGGTACACAAAGACACAATGGCCGTGACGACCAGCGCAATAAGAGCCAGGAACTTCGGGTTAATGATCTTTAGGCCGTAGTAGATGAGCATCGGGATCGTACCGCCCGCCATCCAGGTACCGATCAAGGCACCAACAACAATCAGAATGAGAACGGCTGGCATAGTCTTCGCGATCTTTTCGGCGATCGCGCCGATGATCTCATCCCACGTGTAGCCCAAGGCAATGGCAACAATGCCAGCAACCACGGACGATGCGATAAGCAGCGGCTCCACCGGGAGGCTCGCCGCGATGTAGCCGCCGCCCAGAAGGACGATCAGCGTGACCGCGGGAATCGCCGCGACCAGGAGAGATGGAGTGCGGT
>CALIZH010000367.1 GCA_938028585.1 uncultured Actinomyces sp.
GCCGCCTTATGCGCCAACTCCTGCTGTGCAAGGTCCTGTTCCTCACCCATCGCCCGCTCCAGCTCCTGTGGCACAGTGAAGCTAAAGGCCTGAAGGTACAAAATGGCGTTGACGTGGGGTCAGGTTAAAACCTGGAGTTTGGACAGTTTGTCTGCCTAGGTGGGGACTGCAGGTGCTCGCAGGGGGTACTCCTCTTGATTTCATTTCCAGTCGTATCGATATAGACATCCCGGAAAAGTAATTTGCGAAATTCAACTTCTAGCGTTTGTACAAGGAACTTGAAGGAAAGACAATGTCGTTAACATGGGGCCAGATTCAGACCTGGAGTTCAGCCGGTTTGTCCACCTATGCGGGGAAGGTTGGCGCAAGGCGAGATACTGTCGTTAAGCAGGCTGATGCTCTTCAGGCACGTATGAGTTCCTTCAAGGGTGAGGGAGCGACTGCAGATGCGCTGCGTGCGAAGATGGGCATTGCTCACAAGGAACTGACGACGCTCGCCGATGACCTTCTAGAAATCCAAGAGGCCGTCAAAGTTGCATCGGGCGACGTTTCCCAGGTCGAGAACGCGGTCAAGGCGGCGCTGCAACAGGCGTCCTCGACGCACTGCACGATTTCCGCGGCGGGAATAGCGACATGCAATTCTCCTGGGAACTCCATGAGCCAGTACACGCGGCAGAGCACCGAAGCCTCGGTTAATCGATTAGTGGGGCAGGCGGTCGACTTGGCCAATACTGCCGACACGACGTTGAACGCACGGTTAAAAACCGTCGGGACGCCGGGGAGTACCGCGAAATCGACTTCGACGCAGACGCACGATCTCTCGGACGCAGAACAGAAGAAGTTCAAGAAGATGACGCCGGAGGAGCGCGCGAAGTATTGGTCGCAGCAATCTGAGGCGCAGAAGCAGCATCTGTGCGATAAGTACCCGGATCTGATCGGTAACGCTGACGGCGTTGAGGGCTGGGCACGGGACCGAGCGAACAGAAATCGTCTCCCGAAACTGAAGCAGGAAGCAAAGGACAATGTCTCCACGTACACGGAGCTCCTGAAAAGCCCGTGGATTGATAGCAATACCCGTGCGTACTATCTGAGTGAGCTGGATAAGGCAGAGAAGGCAGTGAAAGCCTATGACGCCGTGCAAGAACAGCTCGACAAGGGCATAAGCCTTGAGGACTACCAGCACGGGAAGAAGGGGGATCCTGTATCGCTCCTGACTCTTCAAAACGATGGTGCGCGAGTCAAGGCCGCGATGGGTCAAGGCGACGTTGATCATGCGAAGAACGTGGCGACTTTTGTCCCCGGTATCGGCACGACAGTCGAAGGCAGCATGGGTGAGTACATGCGACAAACCAAAAACCTGCGTAGCGCTGCGATGGCTCAGGGGAACCTGTCTGCGCGTGATGTCGCGACTGTTGCCTGGCTGGGCTATGACGCCCCGGGTAAGGCTGATTTGAGTCAGCCTCAGAATATTCCGGGGATCATTTCCCCCTTCCTCGCAAAAGCGGGTTCAGACCGTTTGGCTGGTTTCATGAACGGTATGCAGGCATCGCGTGACTACGGCGCGGGTGATGCGCACATGACCCTCGTCGGGCATTCCTATGGCTCGAGTACCTCAGGCATGGCAGCAACAAAGGTCAAGTACGGCGTGATCGATGACCTAGTGCTGTTTGGTTCTCCCGGTATGGGGACCTACGATGCGAAAAACTACCACGTTGATCAAAATCATCTGTGGGTCTCGGGGGTCCCAAAGGGTGATAGTGTCCAAGGTATGGGGGCAATTAGAGGTGGAATCGTCGGTAGCTTGGGTAAGAACCCCATGGACTCTGATTCAGGGTTTACTCACCTCTCGGACGATGCGACAGGCTCGCCGAAATACAACAAGGATGCCCCCGCAAGTAAGCCGTTTAATTTCAACTTTGATAACCACAACATTTACTTGGAAAATGGCACTGAAACGCTTCAGGATATCGGTCGTGTCGTTGCGGGGGTGAAGCGCTGATGCGCGCTGTGTGGCGGTCTGTGTTGGGGGCGGCGTGTGTGCTGGCCCTGGCCGCGTGTTCGCCCGTCCTGAGGGATCCCCAGAGTACGACTACGCAATCGGTGTCACCATCTAAGAGCGGAAAGGCAACAAGCATGGTCTATTGGGATGGAAGCCTCCCCCTGGAGCAGCGTCAGTCCATTCAGGCGTTTCAGCGTGATGAGGAACCGAAGATTCTTGAGTTCCGTCGTCGCCTTGCCGAGGCCGGTGGCGGAGGTGCGTGGGAAGCGCGCAGTTTTGGGTCGGCGATCAATAAGGAAACTGACCAATCCTCAGGCCACGAGCAGCCGGCGTGGGAGCTTGTGGGGCAAGATGTTGCTGGTCCTTATGTTCCCGTTCCTGAGGTTGAGAGGATCGGGCGCGAGGTCTTGTCTGAAACCTACTCTGATTATGAGTTGGGGTCGGACAAGGGTGGTGTGCGTCAGCTGTCGTGGAGTGACCCGGTCAATGGTGGCTTCTTGTATGTAACCGTTCACGAGGGGAAAGCGACCTTGATGCGCTATCAGACGGGTTTGCGTCCCTCGGATGGGACGACGGAGAATCCGCGCGATTTCATCGCTGGGCGCGTCGATATCGACATCCCGGAAGAGTAGATTCGCAGCCCTATCGACTAACCGACAGCCTGCGCTCACCCAGCAAGAGCACGGTCCCAACCGGGACCTTGACGCGCTGCCCACGGGGCAGCGGCTGGGTTGAGCCGTCGGGTGCCTGCAACCGCGTGCCATTCGCCGAGAATGTGTCCTCGATCCACAGGGCCTCGCCGTCGGCGGGCGCAACGCGCAGGTGCGTACGTGAAAGCGAACGCGTCGAGTCCGCAATCGCAATGGCCTGCGCGTCCGCAGGAGTCTGCTCGGGTGCACGTCCCAGAACAATCTGAGCATTCACCTCAATGCGCTGTCCGTCATCGACAATGATCGCCAGCGTCGGTGCCGAGGCGAAAGATGGCCCAGGCATGCTCTGCCGCGGCGCGCTTGCCTGCGGGGTTGGCGCTTGGGGAACCTTCGGCATTGCCGAGGCCCCGCCATGACGTGCGGGAACAGCAGGCCCCGCCGGTGGAACCGGCTGCTGAGCGGGCGCCGAAACAGTTGGAGCGGTCATCGAAACAGGCGCGCCTGTAGGCGCGGGAGCGGCAATCGGCGCTTCCACCGGCGCCCCGGTAGGAGCCGGAGCGGACATAGCCACCGGATCTGGCGCAGCCACAGGCGCTACAGGTGGAGCAACCTGGACCGGCGCAGTCGTAGGCGGAGCCATCGGAGCGGGCGAAGGCGCAGCGACTGAGCCAGCCGCGACCTCGGGAGAAGCAGAAGGACCAGCCCACTGATGAGCGGGGGAAGGCGCAGCAACTGAGCCAGGCGCGGCCTCGCTTGCCGAAGTTTGACGCGAGGCGAAAACAGCCTCAGAAGCACCAGAACGGCTCGCGCGAATATCGAGGTTGCCCATGCCACACACGCGATCAACCCAGGTTTGGCCATCTCGAGCAATAGCCCACGTGATCACCGGTCCAACGACCGTTGCGTGCAAAAGCAACATAATGAAGCTATGCGCGCTCTGCCTGCCCAAACCCGGTGCACGGTCGAACTCCATCCCGCGCTCGCTGGGAGTTGGCTGCGTAGAAATAGCAGCGATCTGCATAGCAAAAGCACCGGGAGTACGTCCCGAACGCGCACGAATGAAAGTCGCAATAATCCACAGCTCGCAGGCCACAATCACAACAACGGGCAACGAGGGATACACCCACCATGCCAAGGCCGTGAGCACCGCAAAACACACCACGTCGATTAGGTAAGCAGCTGCAAGCGCACCGCCGCTCGCAGCTGCCGCGTAGCTGCGCGGTGTCGGAGTGGGCGCAGCAAAAGCCCCCGGCTGTCCCGGGAATCCCATGGAAGCGCCAAAATCAGGCTGGCCAGGGTAGCTCGGCTGTCCGGCAAAGCCCATCTCGTCCACGCCCCGTGCCTGAGAAACGGGAACCTGAACCGGAGTAATACGAAGCTCGCTCATGATGCCACCTGTCGAATGAGGTCAAAGAGGTCCGCAGCGAAGAAAGAGGCCGGGAAAATAACGGTCAATGAAAGCGCCTGGAAAATATCAGCACAACGCCCAATTAAAGGCGAATGGTCCTGTTCGGCGCGCATGCGAGTCCACATGAGCGACGCACAGCCCAGCACGACCAGAGCAGCCGCAGCATAGGCATTGCCGACCAGGTCTCGCGAAGCGGGTGAGATCAACAGTGTCGCAAGCAAAATCAGTGCGCCTACGCGAGGAACCACACGCGAGGACGCCCAGCGGCGCTCGCGGGGAACGACAACCAGCGCGATCACCGAGGCGCAGACCAACACGAGGCACGCGATCTGCTGGGGCGAATGAATTCCAACCATCGAGTAAATAACTGGCGCACCGACAAAGATCAAGCCCAAGCTCACGTACTGCACCAAGCGTGTGCGCGAGGTTGCGTCGGTGACGGTTCGGTTCACGCGTCGACCCGTGATACGTGAGGGGGAGGGGACCTCGGGGGAACGGACAGTCGGCGCTGAAGTCGTCACCAGCGGCATGTCGAGCAACTGCGTGGCGGGAATCCGCACCGACAGACTCGGCGATGCGGTAATCGCGCAAACAGCGAAAGCAATAGCAAAAGGAGCGACGCGATGAAGAGGCGCATTAAGGAAAGTTAAAACCGTCGCGCAACCCGTGAGGAGTCCCCAGCTCACTGCGTGTGCGCTGCTCAGGGGAGTGCTGCGCCACAGCCACAGGCCAAGCGCCACGCCGGTCGCGCCCCACAGGGGGAAGAGAAGCGCGGCAACCTGCGACATCGTCATGATCTGCGAGGCCTCGGCGTAGATTCGCGCGTTGCCCAGCGCTGGCAGCAGCCCAAGGAAAGAAATCCCCGCGCTCAGCGTCCACGCACACAGCAGTCCCGCGTTGGTGTGCACGCGGCGCTGGTAGAGCACGAGCAGGCACAGCAGCAAGGACAAAGCCCCGACCGTGAGCATTGCCCACCAAGGAAGCGAAAACTTTGCTGCAAAACGAGGAGCAATGAGCGCGCAGAAGATCAGGAGCGCATCCATTGCGCACGCAAGAAGACCGCAGATGGTTAAGACTAGGGACGGGCGGAACCACGGGTCGGAGGTTCTCTCGATAGCGCGCTGTTCTTGGATCTGGCGCTCGCGGCCGGAAGTGATGGAAATAAGGACGCCTTGGGGGAGGTCTGTTCCCAGCACGGCTCCCATATTTAAAGCGCGACCATCGGCTCCGGTGATCTGAAGACTCGGATCGGTTGAATCGATATCGAGCATAGACAGAAGGCCAGTAACTGTTGTCCCCAAAGGAACAATGAGATCTTGAGTACCCGAAGCGTCGGTGACAGTGACTGCCGCCTGTTTGAGAGCCACGCTCCCTCCTTCACTTCGGTATCACCCGGATTTAGTCGTCAATTATGTTCAAAAGTCATCATTCAGATTACCCGACGAAACAAGCACCATGCTACGGGCAGCCCAGCTACAAGCTAGGATACATACAGATATGAACAAAAACGGGAGATTGAACTCCAGGAGACTGTATGGCCGTCAATGAAACGGAAGCCCCCGAGCTCCCCAGCGGTGAAATCGCTGTCGAAAAACCGCCCAGCCAAGTTGAGGCCGGGGGAATGGGCTCGATCTTCGCGACCGTCATCCCCATGATGGGTTCCATGGGTGTCATGGTGATCATGGCGCTCACACAAGGGCAGAACACGCGCATGCTCTTAATGGCCGGCGGCATGGTCTTCATGATGCTGTCCATGGTCGGTTTCAACATTTACCGCCAGGTCTCCCAATACCGGAACAAACTCAACTCCCAGCGCCGCGAATACCTCTCCTACCTGTCCGAGACTCGCACCAGCGTGCGTAACATCGCCGCGAAGCAGCGAATCTTCATGCAGTGGTACCTTCCCGAGCCCGATGCCCTGGTGCTTCTTGCCGAAGAAGGATCGCGCCTGTGGGAACGTGAAGTTGGAGACGATACGGCAGTTTCGACTCGCGTGGGCACATCCGATCAGGAGCTCGCAATGCGCCTGGTCGAACCCGACATCCCACAGATGGCTAACCCCGACGTCGTGTGTCACTCGGCTATGCGCCGCTTCCTCGATGTTCACCACACGGTCGAAAACCTCCCCTTTAGCTTGGATCTTGGCCAGTTCTCTCACGTTGAAGTTGCAGGTGACGCGGAGCTCGCTCGCGGGGAAATCCGCGCGCTCTTGTGTCACTTGGCGGTTATGACGCCGGACTCGGCTTTGAAGATCGCGGTGCTCACCACCCCTGAGAATCTCTCCCAATGGGAATGGATGAAGTGGCTTCCCCACATCCGCTCTGCCGAAGTGACCGACGCCCTGGGTGGCGCGCGCATGGTGTGCACGAGCTACGCCGAACTCGAGCAGCTCCTGGGCGAGGAGATGACGACCCGAGGCCACTTCCAGCCTCGAAACGACGCCAGCCCCTGGCCGCACCTGAT
>CALIZH010000368.1 GCA_938028585.1 uncultured Actinomyces sp.
CCCGCCGCAAGAAGAGCAATGTATACCAGTGCACTGCAGGCAAGAACGGAAAGGACAGCCAGTACCCCAACCACCATGATTGTCCCGGAGCCTTCATCCGAACCCCTCTTCTTACTCATCCTCAATCACCACCTACCACAGTGCTTTCGCGCAACATCTGATATCTGCATTGCGAGTTCAAGCCGATCATTCCCGCGGGGCCCCTATAGGGAGCTTGCGCTTTGCCGTAGATCCACTTTTCGTCTGCGGAGAACTCAAAGTGGGCACCAGCTATCGGCGCAGACATTACGCGCGCAGTTTCCTGCCCGTTCCCTCCGCGAGCACTTTCGCGAATGCCCGCCGAAAGTGCAGTACACAAACTCTGGGTGGTCATAGCAGCAGCAAAGACTGAAAGGACAAGTGCAATCATGATGACTATCGAGAAGGTCCCCAGAGCAATTTCAACGCTGACCATGCCGTCATCCGAATGCTTTTCGGATGACGGCATGGAGCGGCCGTATCTCAGTCTCATGAAATACTCAATGCGGAGCTAATGAGATGTTCAAGGGCAGATTGCACGACACCGGACTTTAAAACCACTAAGAGCAAACCGGCGAATCCCGCTGTTGCCAATGCCCCAATCGCATATTCGACCGTTGTCGATCCTTCTTCTGGATCTGTCATCATTTCACTCTTGGGATCACGATCGTCGTGAAGTGTTTCTTCCGTCGACATGGGCCTTTCCTTTCTCTTCGTTCCCATGTCTTGAGAGTGCGCCGAGAATCTTTCCTCAGTCTCTGCAGCCGTGAAAATTGTGGATGAATCGTCGACACACAGAAACTGTGGATAACATTCGCGGGGATTTCTTAGAAGCTATTTCGTGCCATCGTCAGAAGTACCGGCGCAACCCCTAGGAAGATGAAGGCTGGCAACATCAGTAGTCCCAAGGGCACAACCAATTTCACTCCCAATTCCTCTGCTCCAGCACGCGCATCACTAAGTCTTTGATCTCTGCTCGCTTCCGCTAAGGCATGCAGCTGATGATCAACTGATGCTCCACGCGCCCATGCTTCTCGTAGCACCTCGGCAATCTTTGTTATCCCCTCACTGCATCCCGCCCAGGTGCGATCCCACCGCACACCAAGAGTCAAACAACTGGCGACTCTCACCAGCTCTTCGATTCGCGCAGAGCGTCCAATACACTCCAAGGCTCGGGGAATGGACACTCCAGAATCCAATGCAGCTATCACTAGCTCAGAGATAATCGGGATATCTTCCTGCACGCCTTCCTCCCATTGACGTGACGATCGGCGTATTAAACGAATTGAGACCCATCGACCCGCTCCCAGAAATGACAGTCCGATTACTGCGCACAGCGAACCCACTCCCCCATCAACAAGCACAGGAAATGGGTTAATCCCCATGATGAATACCGCGAGCAGTGCCAGCAGTGGCAGTAAATTGAGGATCTTCGCGGATAGGGCGGGGCCAGCACCAGCAACTCGTCGTGCCTTTTGAATACGCTCAATATCATCAAAATTTTGTGCCAAAGCATCTAAAACCGCTGACAAAGGAGCACCTAATTCGAAGGAAACTGCGCAGGCCGCAGTAACCATACGCGCATGCTCTCCAGCCTGTTTGAGAACAATGGAAGCAACCCCATAGGGCACTCCTTCTTCTCCCTCTCCCACTTGCAGCCATGCATCACGCGCGGGCAACCCGGCACGAACCAAAGCACTGACTTTTCGCAGAGATTGAGCCGCTTCACTAATCCCGGAATATGAAGTACTGACCCTCCACGGTAGAGTCTGCACGCGTTGTAGATTCAACCAGAATCGCTGCTGCCTACGCGCCAATGGATGCGGATCCCACATCAGAACACGACGAAATGTCCTGGTCTGCATCAGGGGTCCTCAGTGAGCAATGCGCGCAGTCCTTCCCACGCGGGTCCGGGCTTCCCACGGCCTCGGCAATCACATCGATAGGCACAGGTGCACGCAAGTACCCCATCTTCCATCCCAAAAATCCCGATCTGTGTCAGCTGTCGGGTGCCACGCTTTGGACCATGAGCAACACGCTCCATATGGACAACTACCTGAAATGCTGCCTTTGCCTGCAGATCCGTTGCCCGAGCATCCATTCCCGCGAGCGCTCCCAATGCCGCAAGTCGGGCGGGAACTTCTGCGGGTGTATTCGCATGAATCGTGGCAAAACTTCCTCGGTGCCCGGTATTCAAGGCGGTCATAATGTCACGAACTTCAATACCTCGACATTCCCCTAAAACGATGCGGTCCGGCCTCATACGCATGGCAGCTCGGACCAGTTCCGAAAGAGTCACTTCCCCGCGCCCTTGAGCATTAGCCTGTCTGGCTTGAAGGTGAACAACGTGAGGATGTTGAGGATTTAATTCGCTCATTTCCTCGATGCAGATCAGTCTTTGACTGTCAGGCAATGTGCCCAAAAGTGCAGCAAGCAGAGTGGTTTTGCCACTCCCCGTCGCGCCAGAAATCAGGATGTTGCAGCGCATATCAAGGGCACGCATCAACACCTGATATGAGGTATTGTCTATACTTCCCATCGCACGCATCTGCTCAATGCTGAGCCCATTTCTTGCCGGAATCCTCAGGGAAATCAGAGTTCCCCCACCAGATAGTGGTGGGATAACCGCGTGAAGACGAATCCCCATGGGTAAGACTCCATCAACGATCGGAGCCGCATCATCTAAACGCTTTCCGCAGATTCCTGCCATTGTGACGGCTAGTTCACGTACTTCTTCTTCACTGTCAAAAGAGCATCCAGCCGGCTGAACCCCCTGCCCGCAGTCGGCCCACACCTGCCTAGAATTCACCAAAATATCTGTAATTCCGGGAAGGTGAATCAAGGGAGCCAAGATCTTTCCCAAGCCATTGAAGCGAGCTTCGAGTTCTTCCAAATGCGTACCAAGCTCATCGATTCCCATCCCAACAGCTTTGATAGGTATCGCAGCTTGGTCGTCATCCTTTCCCGAATGCGCTGCTAAAAGGCAATCGTCGATCAGACTCATTGCGTGCTCTCCACAATCTGCTCCCACAGTCGTGAGCGGGAACGTCTTCCTTTCCGCCCCTGCCGAGGCCTCATCCCCGCTGGATGCACTCCCATTCCTTTGGTGTGGGTAATTTGAGAGATTTGAGTCGAAGAGATGTACCCGCTAAGTGGAGTTCGTGAAAAGAATCCACCACGTGGAGGTGGTGCGATTAAGAGAAAACTTCGACACGGGAATGGAAATGACGCACTGAGAGCACACAGACGCGCGGCCCCAACAGCATCTCCCAAACCAATAAGAATGAGCGCATCGAAATTTCTTGCAGTTTGTTCGCATTGAGCTCCCCATCTGCCCAGATCACACACCACAGTGCGAGTTTCACGCAAAGCAGCAAGAAGCCCCGGGAGCCGTGAGTCATCTGAATCGGCATAGCCGCGTGAATCCCCGCCGACAAAAGACACCCCCTGAGCGCAGGGAAGACTATTCGCGATCGAGGGAAGGAAATAACGCTCACCTTTGCTCAAGCGTGACCATGCCACCTGCCCATCCTCGGGAACAAGGATGTGTCCGCCACGGCCTCGTGCAGGTCCCGGTCCCGAGCAATTCACTAAAACACTTCCCGTGTCCGCGCACAGATCCCAGGCGAGAGCAGAGACCCCTACTCCCCCGCTCCAACCTGCGATTCCCACGCAAAGGTGGGAAGAATGCGGCGATACCGTAGCCTGCCAGCGCGCATGGTCTGCAAGGATGAGCTGCCCGATCGCCTTCTCACAACCTGGAAGACGCAGTGAATCGCCAATAACCAACACGTGGATTCCACGGTGTTCCCACCGGGCTCGATCTTCGCTCCTACCAAGGACAGCGCAGATCACTTCCTCAACGCGGAATTCTGTACGCTCACACTCTTCTGGATGGCACTGGCGAGTATTAATCCCCAACAAAGCACAGACCGCACGCAATGATTGCTCAGCACCTTGCGAAAGTTCCCAAAATGCAACGTAGCCTTCGCTCTTCATGGTGCAAGCGTGAATTTTCTTTCCGCGAGGTACCACCGCGCCCGCGGAATCTGTGGAAAACTAGAGCTAATCCCACCCCTGTGGATAACACTGCTGTTTCCGCATCAAGCCAAGGTGTCAACGATGACCATCCTCAATAACAACACAGAAATTCTCAAACCTGCCCTACCCGGCGCTAATCAGCACCCGGAAGGTGATACCCGTATCGCGGCCTTTTTCGATCTTGACAAGACCATCTTGGCCACGGCCTCGGCAATGGCACTGAGCAGCCCGCTGGTTCACGCGGGAGTCATGAGCCGCTGGGATTCCCTGCGAGCAACCCTTGTCCAACTTCCCTACCTCTTCACGGGTGCTGATGATGAACGAATGCGCTCGATGATGCATGCCTTGGGGGAGCTCACTCGAGGCTGGGATCCACAGTACGTTGAAAAAATCGTCAATAACGTGACAAATTCAACGATTGCACCTCTGTGTTACAGGGAAGCATTGGCACTGATCGATCACCACCGACTTCTGGGGCACCACGTTGTCATCGCATCTGCCTCACCGCTAGAGATCGTTCGCCCCATCGCGCACCTGCTTTCGATCCCCGATGCTTTATCCACGATCGTCGGGCAGGGTCAGGACGGCTTGGCCGACGGAACCATCACCCATTTCAACCACGGGGAAGGAAAAGCCCAGGCCTGCGC
The DNA here is from genome assembly GCA_938028585.1 of uncultured Actinomyces sp. Classification (GTDB taxonomy): domain Bacteria; phylum Actinomycetota; class Actinomycetes; order Actinomycetales; family Actinomycetaceae; genus Pauljensenia. The sequence goes on from CALIZH010000368.1 coordinate 4,707, forward strand.
AGCTCTGGCCAGCGAGCGCGAATGGGACTTGAATGAGTCTTTTGCGTACAGCGATTCCATCTCTGACCTGCCGATGCTCGAATTAGTGGGAAACCCAAGGGCAGTGAATCCCGATCGAGCGCTTGCGGCGGTTGCACGCGAGCGCGAATGGCCGAGTCTGACCTTTACACGAACAGTGCGAATCCGGGGCCGTAAGCGCACCCGCCTTGCCCGCGCGATGATTCCCGTCGCTTTGGCAGGAGGAATAGGCATCGGCTATTGGGCACACCGCTCAATTCCCAGCTAGTACCGGCATACTTGATATATGTCCAGATTGTCCCTCCCGGTCGGCGCTATCTTGCGTCCAGCGATCTTCGCTGTCATCTTTGCGCCCCTTGCCCTGATCCTCATGGGAATGTCGCTCGCGGATCTTCAGGCGCGAGCTGCGATTGGTGTTCCTTTGGCCTCGGTCGAGGGCATGATCGGCATGGCTTTTTCGGCCATTCTTCTGGCCATGATTTCTATCAACTGTGAGCGCAATTCCATTGGCATGTTTATTGCTGCCACATGGGCACTTGCCATTGGTTTCTTGCAGACCTTTGGCTACCTCCAGGTCCACTTCCTTGTGGCCTCAAACCTTTCAACCAACGATATTTCCGCCGCACAAACCTGGAATCTCTACCCCATATGCGTAGCTGCAATCCTTTTTGGCGGCGGCGTTGCCTTGGCCCTGACTCATCGCGCACGCGAAAACAGCCCGGATTCCGATCAGCTTGTGTCCTTTCAGCGCCACCAGGGTGAGCGAATCGCAGTCGCAGTGGCTTCACTTCCACTGGGAATGATTGCCGTCGTCCTTCTCGTTCGCTGCGCTCCTGCCGATTCTCTTCCAATGGCTGCCAGCGGACTGCACGCTGTGATTGCACAAACTCCCATGCACACATCGGAGGGCATCGCAGTTGCCGTCATGTTGGGACTCATCACGCTTGTTTCGCGCTGGTCAATGATCGGCCCTCAGGTTGTCGCATGGGTGTACATCATCCCCGCCTTCCTTCTGATTCCCGTTGGAACAAGCCTCTCAGGTGCCGTCGTGACCCCCGGAAAATCAATGGGAACCCAGATTTTGATGTCCGCATCGACTATTTCCGCCTACGGAATGATCCTTGCGGCCTCGACCTTGGGAATTTACTGGGCTCGTCGCTACGCTCCCAACGACGCATCAAACTCCGACCAAGTCGCATAATCCAGCGCTTCTCGGCGGGTAATCCCCAAAACTATTCGTTTTCTCGTTATCGTCAGCACGAGAAGAGGAGGTCTCATGTCTGATCAGGAACACAAGGAAGACGTTGACAAGGTGACGGAAGATACCGATCACACCCCTACCGGTGAGGAAACACCACTGACCGGTGAAGAAGTCACCCTTCCCGGTGAGGCATCTGCAGCCGAAGACATCGTCGGTGGCGCATCAGTCACCGAAACCAGTCAGGTTGAACCCGTCCACATGGGTGTCACCCCAACATCCGTGGACGATGCTCTTGCACAGCGTTCGACGTCTGAGCATTCCGAGGCCGAGCCCGAGTCAGCCCAGGAACAAGAGGATACGCAGACCGAGGAATCCTCTTTAGACGAGCCCTCGAGCGAAGAAGCCTTGCACGACGATAGCCACGACTCGGCGCACGCTGAGGACACCGTGACCGAGTCTGAGCACCCCTCCCACGATGACGTTGATTCCCACGATGACGTCGATGCTGATCCGGCCTCGGAAAAGACTGAGGAAACTACTGAGGACAACGCAGAGTCCACGGATGCATCCCCCGAAGAATCTGAGGAAGCTGCCGACTCCGCACACACCACAACGATCCCGGCTACTTCTGAAGCCACGGAAGAAGAGCCTGAGGACTCTCCTTCGGTGACCGAGGTTCCCGACGCCCTCTCGCGCCGCACACCTGCTCAGCCCGAAACCGCTGAGGAACCCGAGGACGAGGTTGAAAGCACCCAGGTTCGTAGGCGTGCATTCATTGCTCCGGCAGCGGAAAGCGCAACGACCGAAGCTTCGTGGAAGCCTCGTGAAGACAGCGGCGAACGTACCGTTCCTCAAGAGACTCCCGAGAGCCTCGACGATGCCCTTTTTGAGGGCGCAACCGTCGTTCCTGAAATGCCCTCTCGTGCAGCCGCTCACTGGAGCTCATTGGCTTTGGGCATATTTGCTCTACCCATCACGTGGTACCTCATTGCCGATGCCGGCGCTCGCATGACACTTCCCGAGGGAAATCCCGCAGCAACTGGCGTGATCAACTGGCTTGCTATCACCGAGGTCGCTATCGCATTCGTCGCAGTTATTGCACTATTTGAAGCATTCAAGCGTTCCTCGCTGGGTGCATGGATCGGCGGTCTCTGCTTCTTCGCAGCCGGCCTCCCCTGGGTTTTCGCCCCCGGATTTACCTCTGCACATACGGTTTCCGTTCTGCACTTCCTGCAGAATTCCGGTGCCTTTGGCGCTAACCTTGCACACCACCTCCAAGCATCCGGATACTCCGGCCGCCTCCTCTTCCTTGGAATTGCACTGCTTGGCATCGCATCCCTTTCTCATTCGGTTCGTCGCCGCGGACGCAATGAAGAGGCGATGCGCGAGCAGGTCGAGCGCGTCAATCCCGCAGGTGCGCACTTCACCGCCCGTGAACGTCGTCGCGCCGAAAAGGCAGCTGGTCTGCGGTGAAACCCGAGGTTTCACGCGCGGTATTGGAGGCTCCCGGGCCCTGGGTTCACCGTAGGATCTCAGCCTCGGGAGCGTCCTTCCACGTCGCCGACGCGGGACCAGAGGATGCCTCTTTTGCGGTTATCCTCCTTCACTCATTCCCGATGACCTGGTGGACGTGGCGGGAGGTTATTCCCGCCTTCACACAGGCCGGTATCCGCACCATCGCAATGGATCTTCGAGGCTTTGGCACCTCCGATCTTGCTCCGGGAGAAGTCGAGCTCACCCAGCTGGCGACGGACGTCGCTGGCGTGGCCTCGGCACTGGGAATTTCTTCCTACACGGTTGTCGGCAACGGAATGGGCGGCGTGGTCGCGTGGATGCTCGGTGCGCTTAAACCCGCGGGCTTGCAGGCGATTGTGCCGGTGTGTGCCCCTCATCCGCTGGGCCTGCACTTCCTGCGTGGTCTTTCTTCCCGAGGCCGAGGCCGCTGGTTCTCAACCCTGCTATCGCGCCGTCCTCGCGTTACCTTCTTTACGTCGCGCTCAGCATGGATCGACCGTTCAATCTCTCAGTGGGCTGCGCCTTTTAACCGCGAGGAAATGCTAGAGAATGCGGAAGTCTACCGCGAGGCTCTTTCCCGTCACATCGCGGTTCGCTCCGCATGGGAGTCACTGCGGGCAACATTTAGGCCCTCATTTAGCTCAAAGAATGTTCTGACGCGGAGCGTGACGGTACCCGTGCTTTCGATTCAGGCGCGCGACGACGGTTTATGGTCGCACGTTGATTTTGCTGATGATGTCCAAGCGACCAGCGGCGAATTCACCATGCGTGCAGTCGGCGAATGCGGCCATTTCCCACAGGAAGAAAACCCTCAGGCTCTGATCCACGCGATCCTTCCTTTCATTCAGGAATCCGTTCGCTTCGCAGCGGAGAGTCAACTCTAAAGAAACGAATTTGCGCAAACTGTGTGCAAATATGTGATTTAGACCGTTCACCGTGCATAATAGTTACGACTATCACACGGTGGCTCTTTTGTGCTGGGCTGCCGTCTTACATGATTAGGACAGCTCAGTAGTCGGCGGCGCATGCTAGCGGCGCTCGCGAATAGAACGGAGTTCCGGCTTTATGTATGGAGATGCAAACTTCATCAACCAAGTCCCGCTCTTCAGTGGACTCGATGAGGCGCAACAGGCATCGCTGCAGCAGAAGATGGGTCAAACAACACTGCGACGCGGCGAAACCCTCTTCGAAGAAGGCGATCTTGGTGACCGTCTGTACATCGTGACCGAAGGCAAAGTAAAGCTGGGCCACACCTCGAATGACGGCCGCGAGTCCCTGCTTGCAGTCCTTGGTCCCGGCGAAATCCTTGGTGAGCTGACGCTCTTTGATCCGGGCCCGCGCTCGACCACCGCAACTGCCGTATCTCCCGCAACCCTGCTGCACCTGCTGCACAGCGACCTCATGGAGATCGTCGAAGCGAACCCGACTCTGGCCAAGCACATGCTCCGCGCACTGGCCCAGCGCCTGCGTCGTACGAACGAATCGCTTTCCGATCTGGTCTTCTCCGACGTCCCCGGCCGCGTTGCTAAAGCACTGCTCGATCTTGCAGATCGTTTTGGTACGGCAACCGATAAGGGCATCCACGTTCCTCACGACCTCACTCAGGAAGAACTGGCCCAGCTGGTCGGCGCTTCGCGTGAAACTGTCAACAAGTCCTTGGCGGATTTCGTTTCGCGCGGTTGGATCCGTCTAGAAGGTCGTGCGGTTACGCTGCTTGACGTCGATCGTCTGGCACGCCGCGCACGCTAATCTTTAGCCCAATGCCTTCGGGGCCGAGCAGGTTTATCACCTGCTCGGCCCCGATAGTTTATTGCGAAGAAATATCCGCAGTATCAGTCTTGCTTCGGACGCTTCAGATACGCGACCAAGCTATCTGAACCAGTCGGTCCTGGAACAACTTGGACGAGCTCCCAGCCATCGGCTCCCCACTGATCGAGGATTGCCTTCGTTGCGTGGGTCAAAAGCGGAATTGTTGCATATTCCCATGTAGTCATAGCGCCATCCTACGACACTCGCGGCGATTAGCCACGTGCAGCAACAGAAAGTGATGCCTCTCGTAGTGCCTTGGCATTTGTACGAAGATGTTTCATCGACAAGCTTTGGGGAACTCGCGGTTTGCGCAACTCAACTGCCAGAGGATCTCGAGAGTGCATAAGCCACTCACTCCAGTCAGTCTTCTCTGGATAAACGCGCAAAATCACACGGCGTTCGCGTTCGGTAAGACCTCCCCACACCCCGTAGGACATCTGTGATTGCAAGGCATCTGCAAGGCATTCGAGGCGCACGGGGCATTCCATGCAGCGCATACGAACTTGACGCTGAGCTGCGCCCTGCACAAACAGGGAGTCGGGTTCATCTTCGGCACACAGGGCATACTCAACCCAATCGTGGTTATCAATCATGTGAAACTCCACCCTCTCCATGTGGTCAACATTGACCTCTTCCTCAGAGAGTACACATGAAATTTTCATAAGGGAAATTAGGACGGCTTTGGTCCATAATGTGGCAAAGAGACCGAACGTTGACCTAATCCACCTCTTCCTCTCACTTTCCGAGGCCTCTACACGTATCCTGTACCTATGGCTCAGTCGCATACACGCTTTGTTCGACCCGCACAGCTGGTGGCGCTCTTGCTGTCATTCTTGGCAGCATCAACACTTGTTGGTGTGGTCAGCGCTGGCGTCTTAGTGCCGGCCGTCGGAACCGGTGCAATCACGGCGAAAGCAGGGATGGAGATCTTCGACGAGATCCCCACCGACATCCAGGTTGTCTCTCCAGCGACCGAGTCCACCATGCTCGATACGAACGGCCAAGTGATTGCCCGTTTCTACGATAAGCAGCGCATTGTCATCCCCTCGGACAAAATCGCACCCATCATGAAGAAGGCAATCGTCGCCATTGAAGACCGACGCTTCTTCGAACACCACGGTGTCGACCCCACGGGTATTGCCCGCGCAATGGTCAACAACCTCGGTGATGACGGCGGGAAGCAGGGCGCATCGACCATTACCCAGCAATACATCCGTAACGCCTTAGCCGAAAAGGGTTACATGGAAGGCGATGCCGACCAGGTCGAAGCCGCAACCGAGCAAACCACCGAACGTAAACTTCGCGAAATCAAGTACGCGCTTGCCGTCGAAAAGCAAATGGATAAGGACCAGATCCTCACTGGCTACTTGAATATCGCGCCTTTCGGTCCCATCACTTATGGCGTTGAGGCTGCCTCTCGGCTCTACTTCTCCAAGTCCGCCAACGAACTGACGATCGGCGAAGCCGCACTCCTAGCCGGCCTCGTCCAGTCCCCCGTTCAGTACAACCCTCTTCAGCACCCCGAGGCCGCGCAGGAGCGCCGTAATACCGTCCTTTCCGTCATGGCTGACCAGGGCGTCATTACCGAGGCCGAAGAAGCCGAAGCAAAGGCCGTGAACGTGAGCGACATGCTTCACCCCACTCAGATTCGAGAGGGTTGTTCGGGTGCTGGCGATGAAAATGCCTACTTCTGTTCCTATGCAGTACGCCAGTTCCTTGCCGATAGCGCATTCGGTAAGACCTCTATTGAGCGTGAGCGTCTTCTTAAGACCGGTGGCCTGACCATCCGTACGACTCTTGATCCGAAGAAGCAGCATGCCGCCTATGAAGCCTTAACGAAGACCATTCCACCCAACGATGCTTCTGGTTTGGACGATGCCTTGGTCTCTCTGGTCCCCCAGACAGGCGAAGTTGTCGCCATGGCCCAAAATACTGTCTACGGCGTGGGTGAAGACGAAACGATGTCGAACTATTCGGCTGATGGTTCATTCCAGGTCGGATCAACCTTCAAGGTCTTTGTCTTGGCCGAATGGTATAAGGAAGGTCGCTCGGGCTATGAAACCATCGATGGGCGAACGAACTTCCCCAATGGCTCCTTCAAGTGTGATGGCGAGCCCGTCCACACTGAAAGCTGGCACGTTGTCGACTTGGCGGGCAAAGACGGTGCTTTCAATGTCATCGGCGCAACCGGTATTTCGGTGAACCACTCCTTCGTCAACATGGCGTCCAAGCTCAACTTCTGCAATATCTTCCAAGTCGCGGCCGATATGGGCATTGATGACGGAAACGGCGAACCAATCTTGGCTGTGCCCGGTAACATCTTGGGCTCCAGTTCTGCTTCACCGCTGAACATGGCACGCGCTTTCGCAACCTTCGTCAATGACGGCAAGATGTGCCAACCCTACTCGATCGCCAAGGTCACTGACCGCCAAGAGAACGTTCTTAAGGAAGGTTCTGCGAACTGCAAGCAGGTCATCGATTCGCAGGTCGCCCAAAAGGTTGCAACAACCCTGACGAAGTCGGCAAGCCAGTACTACACGGCTACGCGCTTGTCGGGCGGTCGCCAATTCGCCGCTAAGTCTGGTACAACCGACTACTCAGCAAACACGTGGCTGACCGGATCGACCGCCGAGCTCACCACCGCGACGTGGGTTGGTCACGGCAACGCCTCGACGACCCCGGTTCAAAACGTTCGCATTAACGGACGCTACTACTCGCGAATCTTCGGTGAAACCTTCGTTGGTCAAAACATTTGGGCGCCATATATGAGCACAGCTCTGGAGGGGACACCCAACCAGCCCATGCCCAATGCGAATATCGGAACCCCTCAGGCCGCACCTCGCCAAACTCAAGCTCCTACTCCCAGTGCAGCTCCTGCCCCGCAACAAAATCCGCAGGGCCAGCAACAACCCGGAGACAACGATGATGATGACGATGGGGATGAGTAAGAAATGACTTCACATCGACTCGTCAAGCACGCATTCCGCGGCGCAGCCGCCCTTGCTCTGGGTGGTACCGCGGCTCTTGCCTGGGGAAGTGTCGAGCGGCGTCGACCTGTCCTTCGCCACTACGATGTCCCGCTTTCAGCACTGTCAACACCCATGTTGCGCAGTCATCACCGAATGGCGAAGGTCCTCCATTTCTCTGATCTACACCTTTTCGCAGGCCAAGAATTTCTTCTCGATTTCCTGCAAGAGATTCGCGATACCGAGCAATTCGACTACGTGATCTCTACCGGAGATAACTTCGGCAGTCCTGATGCGCTGGAAATGGTGATCCAGGCACACGAAATTTTCTCTGATTTCCCTGGAGCTTTTGTTTTTGGTTCAAACGACTACTACTCGCCGAAACCCAAGAGCTGGACTCGCTACCTTCGGCCTCGTGAATCAGGAAAGGTCGAGCGCTCGGTAGACCTGCCGTGGACCGAACTTGCTGCGCACCTGCGCACGATGGGCTGGGCGGATTTATCGAATTCTTCGGCACTTGTGGAGCCTTACCAGACGGAGACCACAACCGACGTCGACGAGTTCAGCTACACACCTGCTCCTCTTGCTCTGCTGGGTGTCGATGACCCGCACATTAACCGCGACTCCATCACTGGGCTATCGCAAAGTTGGCTATCCTCTGGAGCAATTCGCATGGGTGTGACCCATGCGCCCTACACGCGCGTGCTCGACTCAATGACCCACTTGGGTGCAGAAGTGATCCTTGCAGGCCACACTCACGGTGGTCAGATTGGGCTCCCTGGTGTGACCTCCCTGGTAACCAATTGCGATCTTCCCCGCGAGTTTGGCAAGGGATTGCACGTATGGGAGACCAGTGCCAGCGAGAATGCATGGCTGCACGTCTCCGCGGGCTTAGGTACCTCCCCTTACGCTCGGGTGCGTATCGCCACCCGCCCCGAGGCCTCGATCCTGACAATTCACGACTGAACACTGGAAACGGGCACGACTCCAGACCTTCGCGTACAAAATTTTGCGCACCGGCTTTGGACGGCTATACTCAAACGGTCACGGGGTGTGGCGCAGCTTGGTAGCGCGCTTCGTTCGGGACGAAGAGGCCGTGGGTTCAAATCCCGCCACCCCGACGTGATTCCCGCAGCATTGTTTGGTGCTGCGGGTTTTTTCTACCCGTTACACAATCCCATCTCCCGCACCGTCGCGCGCATCTGTTTGAAACGGCTGATAGCGTGACCTTATGAACGCTTCTCGACCCGCTTCTTCTCGACCCTTCCTGGTGGCGGTGTGCCGACCAGACGGCATTCTTGCTCGAGATGAACTGGCGTCGATGAAGGCAATCGGTCAGCTCAGTGACAGTGATCTACATCCACTTCCTTTGGTTGATGCCGCTTCGCCGCACCCGGCCAGTGATATCGATTTGGATCAGTATTCGGGTGTCATCATTACCGGCTCTCCTTTCGGTTTCGAACACCCTCATGAGCAGAAAACCCCCGAGCACCTTCGAGTTGAAGAACGCATCGATGCCTTGACCTCCATCCTTCTGGAGCGCGATTTCCCAACTTTCGGCATCTGTTTTGGCTTGCAATCCCTGGCTCGAGCCTCGGGAGCACCCATCGTTGAGGGCTTCTCTGAAGATCTTCAGGCACCTGAAATTTCCTTGACCGAGGCCGGACTTGCCGACCCCCTGACCGGCACGCTTCCACCAAAATTCCACGCCTACACCGGCCACGCCGATGCAATTGGATCTATTCCACAGGGAGCCGAACTTCTGGCGACCGGAACTCGCTGCCACGTCCAGATCCTCCGCTGGGGAAAGAACATCTACGGCACGCAATTTCACCCAGAAATTACGCGAGATGGCATGCACCTACGCATTGAGACCTATGGTGACACCTACTATCCTGCAGAAGAGAAACCCGCGGTAGTTGCGCGCTGCGACGCTGCGAATACTCAACCCGCACACGACCTATTGGCATCCTTTATCCACCGCTACCAACAAGCTTGAGCAAGGGGAGCTATGGCCATCTCGTTCGCACAATCTGAACGTTCAACACTCGGTGTTGAGTGGGAACTCCAGCTCATCGATATCGACTCTGAGGACCTCCGCCAATGTGCGCAGGCAATCATCACTCAAGTCTGCGCGCAATATCCGGGAAATACGCTTGTTCACGGTGAAATGCTGCGCAATACAGTGGAGTTAGTTTCTCGCAAACAGACTCGTGTCCGCGACGCCATTGCTGATCTCAATGAGGGCTTAGAGATGCTTGAGCCAATCACATCGGCACTTCGCGTCGACCTCACAAGCGCTGGATCTCACCCATTTGCCAACCCTGCACACCAGCGAGTTTCAGATTCGAAACGCTATGCCGAATTGGTCAATCGCACCCAGTTCTGGGGCCGCCAAATGCTGATTTTTGGCACGCATGTTCACGTTGGGATTGAGGATCGCGCCAAAGTTCTTCCTCTTCTTGCTTTCCTCTCGACTCAGCTCGGACGAATCCAAGCGCTGACGGCCTCGTCACCCTATTGGGCGGGAACGGACACGGGCTACTGCGACAATCGCGCGATGGTTTTCCAGCAGCTTCCCACTGCGGGTGTCCCTCAGCTGTTTACCCGCTGGGAGGAATTGGAACATTACACTCGCGACATGATGCACACCGGTATCATTTCGAATTTTGATGAGATTCGTTGGGATATTCGCCCCTCGCCCAGACTTGGCACGCTGGAAGTGCGCGTCTGCGATTCTTCCAGCAACGCGGCTGAAATTGGAGCGATTGCCGCACTTATTCACTGCTTGGTTGAATACGGTTCACGTGCTCTTGATCGAGGCGAAGAGCTTCCAACCACCTCACCGTGGTTCTTGGCTGAAAACAAGTGGCGTGCGGCGCGTTACGGAATGGATGCCATTTTGATCGAAGACATCCACGGCAATGAGCGTCACATCGACGAGCTGCTGGATGAAACAATTGAAAAGCTGCGCCCTGTTGCTGAGGACCTCGATTGCGCAGAAGAGTTGGATTTCATTTCAACGATGCGCAGCATTGGTGTGGGTTATCAGCGTCAGAAGGCGGTTGCCGATGCTTGCGACAGTCTCGAGGCCGTTGTTTCGCACCTGCGCGCCGAGACTCGCGCCGGCCGTCCACTTGATCCGCGGGTGACCATCGACGCCTTTACGGAAGGTGCACACACCCCTCGTTCGGGGAACCACAACTAAGAACGTCTTAGGTGTTCCGGCACTGCTGGGTATCTGAAATTTCTGGCGGATGCCAAGCCCGACTGCAGCGTGCCAGACATACAAATGGGGCGACGCATGCGATCTTCGCTGCGTCGCCCCACAAGTTTCAGGCCGGTACCATTCCGACGCGAAAGTAGAACTGTGATGCTGGCGGGTACTTCCTCAGCGCTCGTTCAGCCCTGCTTGCCGAAACGGCGGAAGAACATGGCCAATAGTGCACCGGAAAGGTTGTGCCACACCGAGAAGACAGCGCCAGGAAGAGCCGCCTCGGGGCTGAAGTACTTCGTTGCCAAGCCGGCTGCCAGACCCGAGTTCTGCATACCAACTTCGATTGCGGTCGTGCGAGCTGCACGGTAATCGCCGCCCGAGATACGGCCTGCGAAGTATCCGAAGAAGTAGCCCAGCAGGTTGTGGAGGATGACCACAACGAAGACGATGAGTGCGGATTCCATGATCTTGTCGGCGGACTTACCAACGACTGCTGCCAGCACGTAGGAGATGCCAAGGACGGAGATCCAGGGAAGTGCCGGGAGGATCTTTTCAACGTAGCGGCCAGCAAGCATACGGACAACGATGCCTGCGATGACGGGGATCAGAACGATCTGGACGATCGCGAGAGCCATAGCCTTTGCATCAACAGGCATGTACTGACCGGCCAGCCACTTGGTGAGAAGGGGGGTCATGAGGGGTGCCAGAAGGGTGGAAATCGAGGTCATGGTCACCGAAAGCGCAACGTCACCCTTAGCCAAGTAAGAGATGACATTCGAGGCGGTTCCACCCGGGGCGCACCCGACCAGGATGACACCGGCAGCGATTGCCGGGTCGAGGTTGAGCGCCTTGGTTAGGAGGAATGCAACTCCAGGCATGATCACATACTGCGCGATAACACCGACAATGACGGGCAGGGGGCGCTTGACGACAAGTGCGAAGTCGGGAAGGGTCAGGGTCAGACCCATGCCGAACATGATGATGCCCAGGCCAATATTCACACCCGAGGCGAGCTTTGCTGCCTGGGTCGGGAAAATCAGACCAAGAGCGAATGCCGCAATAATAATGAGCGGGAATACGGTGACCGCGATGCGTGCAGAGCGGTCTTCCTGAGAGAGCTCGGGCTTTGAAGCAACCGAGGACGGAGCATGTTCTTCGCGTGTATCGTTTGTTGACATACCTATAACTATTGCGCTGTTGGCCCAGTTCAGAAAAAGTATGTCTCAGTGAATGGGATGTCGGTGAGCGCCGGCACAGAATTCGCGATTTTCTTAGGTTTGCCTTAGTGAATAGGGGCACTACACTGTTGCCCATGGCTCAAAGAGGATCACGGATGCGCTCACTTATTCGCCGAGGATGGCTCTCAAACGAGCACGGCGCGTGGGTGATGACTGCCCTCCCCATCGCTGTCGGAATCTGCACCCTGAAACCTCAGCCCATTCAGTTCCTTTTACTTGCCGCGTGGACAGCGGCCTACTGCAGCTATCACGCACTCACCCTGTTCATGGCGGCTGCACCTAAACGTCGCAAGACCTACCTACCGGCGATGGCGACCTGGGCAGTAATTGCGGCTGCATGCGGGATCCCGGTCATCATTCTTCACCCGCGTCCTGTCGCACGAATTCTGATCCCTGTGACGGTCTTCTGTGCGATTGCGACATTCGAGGCGTGGAGAAAGCGCCGACGCTCACTCCCCTCACACCTTGCCAGCGTTCTGGCCAGCTCATGCACCTATCCACTGTCAGTGTGGGTTGTTGCCGAAGACTACTCACCACTCAAACTGTGGTGTGCGGCGGCCGCAATTGCGGCATACATGCTGGGTGCCACTCTCTACGTCAGATCGTTAATCCGAGGCGCCGGGGACACACGGATGTTCGTCGTCTGTATTGCCTGGCACCTAGCGACACTCGTGGCAGGCCTTGTCGGCGTTGTGACCCACGTGGTTCCGCTCTGGTCCTTGATCGCTTTTACTCTGCTTTCGGCGCGAGCGATCATTGTTCCCGCATTACAAAATTCCTCGCGGATCAAGCTTCGCCCCGCGGTCATTGGGATCGGCGAATATCTGGCCTGCGTCTTGATGTTTAGCGCAGTTATGGCGATCGTCGCATAGTTCTTTGCTCAGCGATAGGTGATAATTAAGCGCATGAACTTTATTCTGCGTCTTATCGGAACGGGCTTGGGACTGTGGGTCTCAGCCAAACTTGTTCCTGGAATCGTCATTACACAGGGCACGACCCTGACTGAAACAGTCATCATGCTGGGCCTGATCGCCTTGGTCTTCACCATTGTGAATTCGATTGTGCGCCCCTTGGTTTCAATCCTTGCCTTCCCCCTGTACGTCCTCACTTTCGGACTCTTTGCTCTGGTGACTAATGGCATCGGTTTCATGGTGGCAAGCGGAGTTGCCCACTCTTTGGGTCTTCCTTTCTCTGTCTCTGGGATTGGGGCGGCAATTATCGGCGCGATTATCACCGCTGTTGTCTCTTCGCTTTTCGGAGGCCTGACTGGAGCATCCAAGAAGGATTGATCCTTCCCTCGCACACATCACGTCACTCGGCGGGTATCAAAGATATAGGAGCGCGTCTGCGTCCTATCGGTGATACCTAGCCGAGTTCTTCTTTGTTCTTCCCAACGAAGTACTTCCCCAATATTGGGATTCTGTTGCGGATTCACCTGCTCGCATTCACGGATCGCCTGCGTGTAGGTTCCAATGTCGTGTGCAGCAATGGGATTGTCACTGCCCTGCTTCACATCCAGGTGTTCGCTATCAAAATGCAAGGTGAGCGCATTTCCCCGATTCGTATTTGCCGCACCATCAAGGGCAGGAACGATATCGCGTGTATTTTCCATATTGAGCATGGGAACACCAGGATCTGGGTGAAAACCTGCGACGGGAGATCCCGCTGTGAGAACCGAGGCCACGCTGTAGCGTGCGCGAATATCACTTTCGGAAGCCAGCTGAGCAGCGATGATTCCACCTTGCGAATGACCAATGAACTCAACGGGTTCATCGCTGCGGATTCCGGCCATATCCATGGCAGTTTTCACCGAACGAAGCTGATCTGAGTCAGATTGACCAACTGCCTGAAGGTTCGTCAGCATGTCCTGGGGATTGTCCTCACCCGGTCCCCACTTCTGCGTTCCTCGGATCATGACGGACCATGAACGGTGCTCCTGACCCTGCTCGTCTGTAGTGACATGCTGAAGGATCTCGATCTGACCTTCATCCGCGCTTGAGCGCAGTTCTCCAATCCTTTCAAGGGCTGACGATGCCTGAAGCGGCGTGCTGACACGAGGCGGAGCTCCGCCAGACCCCCCTTGCGTGACTCCCGAGGCTGCCTGCTGGACCGTCGGCGCATGTTTGGGGTAGGCAATAACGCTATGAGCCGCATAGAGGGCAACACCGAAAGGCCCGCAGTATGTGCGTACTTTTCCGCCATCAGCAACACCTTCCAATACCCGAGTACTCAACGGAGTCCCTTCGCCCGGAGTGGTTGGAAGTGTCTGGGCTGAGACCCGCACCCCACTGTGTCGGCCAAACATTAACCAGCCCATGGCCGCGTAGAAAGTTGATGCTTGGGCAGCGGCATCGCGCGTCACTTCTGCGTTCTCATGCGAATTCGTGCCGCTCAGCATTCTGGCCACTTCACCAACGTCATACTGGGTCCGGATACCCAACTCTGCATCTTTTGGTTGATGGACAAAGGAATAGCCGTGGGCTGCAATAATCGCCCCTCCATGAACCAAACCAACAGGCGCCATGAGAAAGGGAAGGTTTGGATTCAGGTACTTTCCAAAACCTCCAATCTTTTGCGAGAGCACTAAGCCACCGCCCCAGATATTTACTCCCAACCCGCCGTCTAAGCGGGCGCAGGTGCGCTGGTAGGCTCGGACATCGGCCTCGGCACCAGAGTGGATCCGCGCAACATAGGCAAGCTTTTGCGCGCAACTATCCATCCGCTCACTGAGGTGCGCGCCAAGTGAGTAAAAGTGGTCGGCCGCCTCCCCGCACTTGTGAATCCTCAAGTCTTGGATCATTCCAGCGAGCATTTCCAGCTGCTCATCACAGGCATCTTTGATTTTCCTCATTGAGAGGACATCATCCACCAGTGCTTCAGTATCGATGCTCGTCTGTGAAGAAGAGACAAGCATCCACGACACAGATTCATCGCTCATGACTGTCCCTCCAGACTTGCCATTTCCAGTTGCGCAAGTTCTTTCAGCTGCGATGCCAGTGCGGACCAAGAATTCGATCCCTTTGCAATTTGATCAATCTCTGCGCGCGCAGCTTCACTTCCGCTTCCAGTCCATGACGACAGAGAAAATTCATTCATTGTTGCGGCAATATCCGCACAATTGTCTGCGATTACCTGAAGCGACTGACATACCGTGAACATCCACATACGTGTCAGAGTATGAAGACGCTCTTCTCGCTTCAGACGCATCACAATTTCTGTGGAAAACACCGATAACCCGTCACGACTGTGCGTGAATACAAGGTTTCAAAACGTGGTCCCGTGGCAGCGAGCTCTCGGTCTGAGATGATTAAGACATGACTTCGCAGCAAGGATCCATGTTTTCGCCCGAAATGGGATACGCAGACCTAGCAGCAACTGGCCAGGCGCTCTCTCCACTGGACGGTCGCTACCGCCCTCAAACCCAAGAACTGACTCAGTACCTTTCTGAAGCTGCGCTCAATCGAACCCGAATTTTTGTCGAGATTGAGTGGATGATTGAGTTGCTGCGACGGGGCATCATCGCTCACGCACCCGAAATTTCTGATGCCGAATTGGACTACCTGCGTGCACTTCCTCAGAATTTCAACGCGGATTCCATTGCCGAACTCGCCCAGATCGAAGCCGTAACCCGCCACGATGTGAAGGCAGTCGAGTACTACATTGATCATCGCCTTGAGGCAGCTCGCGATGTTCTCGGTCCTGACACCGTACTTCCCTCGCTTCGTCCACTGGTCCACATTTTTGCGACCTCAGAGGACATCAATAACCTCTCCTATGCGCTCAATGTTCAAGCTGCCGTTCGCCAAGTGTGGTTGCCTCGTGCACAGGCGCTGTATTCGCGACTTCTTGAATTGGCTCAAAATGGTGTGGATGTTCCGATGCTTGCGCGCACCCACGGTCAGCCGGCAACTCCGGTCACTATGGGTAAGGAATTGGCAGTTTTCGCCTATCGCCTCTCTCGCCAGCTGTCGCGAATTGAAGACGCGGAATACTTGGGCAAGATGAATGGAGCCACTGGAACTTGGGCTGCTCACCGCGTTGCTCTGCCCCAGGTCCCCTGGCCGCTTCTTACGAAGGATTTTGTAGAGCGCCTCGGTCTGACCTGGAACCCGCTGACGACTCAGATCGAGTCTCATGACTGGCAAAGTGAGCTCTACAGCGATATTTCGCGCTTCGGACGCATTGCTCATAATCTTTCGACGGATTGCTGGACCTACATTTCTTTGGGTTATTTCCACCAAAAGCTTGGTGCGCAAGGGTCGACCGGCTCTTCGACAATGCCGCATAAGGTCAACCCCATTCGATTTGAGAACGCGGAGGCTAACTTTGAGATTTCCTGCGCGCTGCTGGAAACCCTTGCTCAGACTCTGGTGACATCGAGGCTTCAGCGCGATCTGACGGATTCCTCAACTCAGCGCAATATCGGGGTGGCTTTGGGGCACTCGCTTGTTGCGATCGATAATTTGACCCGCGGTTTAGAGGGAATCGAACTGAATTCTCAGGTCATGGCTGAGGAATTGGCACAGCATCCCGAAGTTCTTTCCGAGGCCATCCAGCAGGTGATGCGTCTTGCCTCCCTTGAGGGACGCGACGGCATGGAGAACCCCTACGAGCGCATGAAGGAACTGACGCGCGGACACGATATTGATATCCAGCGTCTACGTGAGTTTGTATCTTCTTTGGATTTACCCGAAGACCAGAAGCAGCGACTCATGGAGCTCACTCCTGAAACCTATACGGGTTATGCACCCGATATGGTCGATTGGATCAGCGCAGAGTAACGCTGGTTTAGACGGGCCTCCAGCCACTATCAAATGCGGGTGCCCCCAAGCGTTCAAAGAGCTCTTCGGGGCGTACCTGCAGGGAAGAATAGCCTAGGGTGCGCATGTCGGCGATTTCCTGATCACCGCTTTGCAGCTTGCCTTCAATGACAATCGGTGCAATTTCGGGATTACGCCAGGCTGCTTCTACAGCTGCAGCAAGTAAACCCTGCGCAGCACGCGCACGAAGGTCTTCCGCTAGCTCTTCGGTGCCAGCCGTCATCACTACAGTGAAGCAAACCATGGTTGGTTTCCCAAAGCCTTCGTTAACCTGAACCTCGCAGCGGTCGACATCCCATGGAGCGGAATTCACATTGCCGTATTCACCCCGCGCAACCTGCTTTTCTAGGGTTGTGCGAAGCCTTGCCTCGATCATGCGGGCGAAGCGCTGAGAACGCCCTTCCCTATCGCTTGGCCGCAGACGCGTAAGCGCAGCTCCCACTCCGAGCGTTGCGATTCCCATAGCGGCAAGGCCCAAGGGATTCGAAATCCGTGGGATATCGTCAGAGATGCGCTGGAGCGCAGAGCCATTCATCATTCCCAAGATCCGCTTGAGTGATCTATTCGCTTCCATGCGTCACCCCATCGTGATTGTCATCAGTCTCTTGTGCATTACTGGTGAGTTGCCGAGAATGGATACCTTTCACCCGCGACCAAACCCCCGAATTTGGGTCATCGAGCTCTTGCCAGACGTCATAGATGCGCACGCGGGTAGGCTCATCGCCCTGTGGGAGCATCGCTTGGAGCGTGCGAACCGCTTGCCCGACCCGATCCCACTGAGTGATGGCACTGCGACGCTCAAGGTGTCCCACCGTTTCGGTGTATGTCGATGATGAATGCGCATAGTACAGGGCACGCAGTCGTGGCTGAATGAGCTTTCGTCCCACCATGATCCGATGGTCGGGAGCACGAGCCGGTGTTCCATCAGTAGATGGAACAACATCCTGATCATGGGCAATATCAACCATGACAACTTCTGGACGAATTCGTGTTCGCCTGGCGGGAGCTCCCATGGCAAGAATTGCGCGGACATCAATTCCTGTTTCCTGCGCGGATAGGCTTCCCAAATTCACCGCGATCAGACCGCCCTGAGAATGACCGGCAAGCATCACTGGCTCCGTAGCGAAGCCTTCGGGATCAACACCTTCTTCACTCATCGCATGGTGAAGTGCCAGAATAATCCCCGCGCGCATAGACGAGGGCATTCCCAATGCCTCTCGAATATTGGCCTCCATGTCTGCCGGGTTGGGAGTTGATGGAGTATCAAAGTGCTGTGTTCCGGGGATCGAAACGAGCCAACGCCGTGTCTCCCCCTGGCCTACGCGCGTGATTTTGATGGACTGCCCATAGGTTCCAGCCCAGTACATGTCATCGATATCCGCAGCCAAATCTTGGAGCGAGCGCGGCGCCCAAAGACGCTTGACCTGAGAACGCGGCCGCCCTGGAATCTCAATAAAATCCTGGCCACCATCAGAATCAAAATACTTATCTGCATGTGCGGTTCCACCGGTCATTTGCCCCAGCGAAGTACCGGCAATGAGCATTCCCGCCATCAGAGCTTCAAAGCCATCACGAGGCGTCACCTGCGCCAAGCGTTGAAGTTTGCCTGTGCGATCCAATCCAATGACAGAGTCCAGTGCCGCTGCTGCGTGGACGATTTTCCCGGCACTGCCAGCGATACCACAGAGAACACGTACGAAAAGGGTGTCCAATCCGGGGTCCCGGAAGAAGATCGATTGGGATTGTTCTGATACCTGTTCACCCAGACGATCTGACTCCATCCGCAGACGCGAGCGAATATCCGCTGGAAGAAATCCCAGTGTCGAGGCCCCCGCAACCGCGAGCGCGGAGAGCAGTTTGGGTGCAAGCGGGATCACTTTCGCACGCAGGTAGAGGGAAGTAAAAGAGCCCGGCACACGACGCCGTGCGTAATACGAGCGGTGGTGTTGTCGTCTCATGGCCTCTCCTTCCCTTGGTGCAAGCCTAAGCCCCCTGACGTGCATCTGCGTCCAGATTGGCTCAACGAGAGTTTCCTCATCTTTATTTCCTATTGACACATATACCCCCCGGGGGTATATTTCGAAGCGCAAGGAGGAACACTATGACTCACGGATATACCGAAGAAACCGAGCACTACCTCAAGCGCCTTCGCAGAATTGAAGGCCAGCTGAGGGGGTTGCAACGCATGGTTGCAGAGGACACCTATTGCATTGATGTCCTCACTCAAATCTCTGCAGTGCAGTCCGCTCTGGACTCCGTCGCATTAGGCCTCCTTGAAGACCACATGAATCACTGCGTTCTTCACGCCGCTCAACACAGCGAAGAAGAAGGACGCGAAAAGATCCAAGAAGCCACAAAGGCAATCGCGCGACTGGTGAAGTCCTAAGCGCACACATACGTCTCTCCATTTTTTCCACCACCAAAGAAAGGCGCCATCATGGCACAGGAAATTGATCGCACCGTCGAACTCTCCATCAACGGAATGACCTGCGGACACTGCGTCGCATCTGTCACCGAAGAACTGAGCGAGGTCCCCGGCGTCCTGAACGTCGAGGTCATCCTCAACTCCGGCGCAACCTCCAAGGCCACCGTTGTCACCAACACCGAACTCGATGACAACGCTCTGCGTGACGCTGTTTCCGAGGCCGGCTTCGAATTGGTCGGAATCGCTCGCGATTTCTGACCTCCTCAACCGGGGGCGCCAACAGGTGCCCCCGGGTATCCCATAAACCACACACGACAGAATCGCTCAGAATGACTACCGAAACTCGCCACACATCAACTGATACTGAGAGCGAGCACTTGGGAGACGGCCTGCTGCGCCGCGCCGCGGATCTACGCAACCGCTTCCTTGTGACCCTCCCCTTCACAATCATCGTTCTGGGACTGTCCATGGTTCCTCCACTTCAGTTCCCCGGCTGGCAGTGGGTCGTCGCTTTCGCCTCGCTACCGGTCGTGATCTGGGGTGCCGCACCCTTCCATCGCGCTGCCTTCCAAGCGGGACGCCACGGATCTTCGACCATGGATACCCTGGTCTCCCTCGGTGTCATCGCCTCGAGCCTGTGGTCGTGGTATGCCCTGCTCTTTGGCGGTGCAGGCATGATCGGCATGCGCATGCACATGTCGCTCATCCCCGCGAGCAGCCACGCAACGCACGCGGAAATCTACTTCGAGGGTGCCTGCGCAATCGTTACTTTCCTTCTGGCCGGCCGCCTGATGGAAGCACGGACGCGCTACCACTCCGGTGATGCCTTGCGTTCTCTTCTTGAGCTCGGCGCGAAGGATGCAATCCTCGTTGAAGGAAGCGGCAGCGAGCGCACCTACCGCACCATCCCCGCAGCTGAACTTCGCGTCGGAGACCTCTTCCAGGTTCGTCCCGGCGACAAGGTTGCAACCGATGGCGTCGTTGAAGAGGGCTCCAGTGCCTTGGATACTTCACTGATGACGGGTGAATCTCTTCCCCGTGAAGTATCCCCCGGCAGCGCGGTCACCGGTGGCACTCTCAACACTTCGGGAGCGTTAATCGTCCGTGCAACCGCCGTTGGGTCTGGGACCCAGCTGGCTCACATCGGCCAGATGATCACCGAGGCCCAGGCAACGAAAGCTCCAGTCCAACGTCTTGCGGACCGTATCTCTTCGGTCTTCGTTCCGACGATCATTGTGCTTTCCCTTCTGACTTTGGCGGGATGGCTCATTGCGGGAGCTGGCGTTCAAAGCGCAATCACGGCGGCCGTTGCAGTGTTGGTTGTTGCCTGCCCCTGCGCTCTTGGTCTGGCTACTCCGACCGCACTCCTTGTTGGTTCAGGTAAAGCCGCGCAGATGGGTATCCTCATTTCTTCCGCTGAGGTCCTTGAGCGTACGCGCAGTATCGACACGATCCTCCTTGATAAGACCGGTACTTTGACCAAGGGTGCCATGTCATTGGAGTCCGTCATCCTTCCCGATGGAAGCGCGAATTCTCCTGATTCCCAGTCCAGCGAGGATGCGCTGAGCGTGACCGCCTCACTGGAATCGGCCTCGGAGCACCCGATTGCCCGCGCGCTCACTGCGGCTGCCCGCGAGCGCGAGCTTCCCTCGCACCCGATTCGCGAGCTGCGCAACCACCCCGGACTTGGGGTTTCCGCGCTCGCCGAGGATGGGGCACTGCTTCTAGCCGGCCGCGTGAGCTGGCTGCGCGAGCTGGGTATTTCCCTTCCCCAGTCCACCCTTTCCGCCATTTCCGAGGCCGAGGCCACGGGGGCAACCGTTGTGGCCAGCGCGCGCGTTGAGGGCTGGCAGGAGACTTCCTCCGCTGGTGATACGGCCTCGGCGCAGGCCTCAGAGCCTACGCAAGAGGACGAAGACGGCGGAATCATCATCGATATGGCCGTGGGCGGCATGACATGTGCCTCCTGCGTCCGCAGGGTCGAGCGCAAGTTGGGCAAGCTTGATGGTGTTCAGGCCCAAGTGAACCTGGCAACTGAGAGTGCTCGAATTACCCTCAAGCACGATTACAGCGATGCTCAGCTTGAAGAGGTCGTGAAGGCAGCGGGCTACGAGCCGCAGGTTCGTTCGCGTCGGCTTGCCTCCGCTCAAGCACCCACAGCGACACTCACGCCCCAAACGCGTGAACTTCCCGAGCACCTCGATGGCGTGCTTCTGGGCGCCTTCGTTGTGCGCGACACGGTGAAGGAGTCATCGAAGGATGCGATTGCCCAGCTCAAGGCCTTGGGGATCACTCCGACCTTGCTCACCGGTGATCACGAATCTGCAGCACGTTTTGTCGCTTCGCAGGTTGGGATTGACTCGGTTATTGCAGGAGTTCTTCCCGCAGATAAGCGCGATGCGGTGATGCGCCTTCAAGAAGAAGGCCACCAGGTCGCCATGGTGGGTGACGGCGTTAATGACGCGGCTGCTCTGGCACAGGCCTCGACTCAGGGCTTGGGTATTGCCATGGGTTCGGGTGCGGATAGTGCGATCGCTGTCGCGGACATGACGCTGGTGAGCTCAGATCCAACAATGGCTGCCGCTGCGATTCGTATTTCGCGCGCGACCCTCAAGGTCATTAAAGAAAACCTTTTCTGGGCCTTCTTCTACAACGTCATCATGATTCCGCTCGCGATCTTCGGGCTTCTCAACCCGATGCTCGCTTCCGCGGCGATGGCCATGTCCTCGGTGTGCGTCGTCCTCAATTCCATGAGGCTGCGCCGCGCACACTGAGAAGTATCACTCTCACACACGGGTGCCCCCGCGATTTTCGCGGGGGCACCCGTGTGTCTTGACCGATATGACGCTCAATCAATTCCAGTAAAGTGCATCAGCTGATGCGTTTAGCGACCTGGAAACCGCCCTGGTTATAAACCAATTCAAAGCTATGCCCCGGATGTGCACCCTGCGCGTAAGCCACGGCATCGACATTCTTCTTGTCTCCCCAGGCGGCTCCACGTTGGTCGACAACGACATAGTCGACGTCAACATTCTTAGCGGATCCCACCCAATACACCTCGTGGCGTGGAACCAAGTAGGCCAGCAGGGTGAGATCAGTTTCGACCTTCGAATTCTCGGGGATGAGTTCATTGATCTCTTGAGCCTGGGTCATTCGAGGACTCAGAGTTCCAAAACCTGGATTCGTCATCTGCCACATCGGGAGCTGCGGAGCGGTCACAAAGGCCGCAGCGCAAGGCAGTGCCAAGGCGATTGTTGCCACCAAAGGACGCTGCGTGCTGGTCACCCAGCCCCAGCCTCGGGAAATCGAAGAATCCTGCTGCGAAGACCACCGGCGATGCACATCCAGCAAGGCACCCAAGAGGATGGGGATCAAAATCGCGTTGTAATGCCAGTACTTCCAATCCCAGTAGT
>CALIZH010000369.1 GCA_938028585.1 uncultured Actinomyces sp.
ACAAGATCCTTGATATCCCTGCGAAAGACGGAAAGATTAACGCGGCCGATGTTAAGCGGATTTATTCAGCGTGGGAAGGTGATGGTGCGCGTGACCACATGATTGCACCTGCGTTGGTCTATATCTCGCAGCCCACCGAATACGGAACGCTTTATTCGCTCAAAGAGCTGGAAGAACTCTTTGCTGCATGCCGCGAGCATGGCCTCAAGCTTTTCGTTGACGGAGCGCGCCTTGCCTATGCCCTAACTTCACCTGCGAATGACGTCTCGATGGCTGACCTAGCGCGACTCTCTGATGTGTTTTACATCGGCGGTACCAAGTGCGGCACGCTTTTCGGTGAGGCCGTGGTGATCCCAGATGGTGGCTCGATCCGACAATTTGTCACTCAGATGAAGCAACACGGAGCTTTGCTTGCTAAAGGTCGACTCTTGGGTGTCCAGTTCGAGGCCCTGTTTGAGGACGGCCTGTATTCGACGATTGGTCAGCCGGGAGTTGAATCAACGCGGCGAATCCGCGAAGCCCTGATCCGTGCGGGATACGTTGTCACTATGGATTCTCCGACGAACCTCACTTTCGTCGCCCTCGATCAGGCAGGACACGAGCGTTTGTCGCGAAAGGTCCGCTATGGCATTTGGGAGACACTGCCCGATGGTCGCCTGCTCGCACGCTTTTGTACGTCGTGGGGAACCCCCGAAGAGGACATCAATGCTTTCGAGGCCGCGCTGGCCTGATAGTCGCCGCGGCCCTAGGTGCTCCCTCCGCATGAGGCTGCGCTGGGCACCGCGCCCTCCACATGAAGTCGGTAAATGTCATGCGTTATAGCGTGTGTCTTTTCACGACTTCGTGTGACAAAAAGGGCAGGGAAGGTGCGGGAGCGTCGCGTGGAACGAGCTCCCATCGAGACAGGCAGCAAACGGAACGAACTCGCATCGAAACAGGCTCCAACTGACACAAGCACGCTACGCTTGAACAGTGACAACCGACGCTACCAATTTCACTGCCCCTGACTTCTCCGCGCTCGCGGCCTCGCGCCGCTCAATCCGCGCATACACGGATCAGCAGATTCCACGGGACATCTTGGACGCGATCCTTAAAGACGCAACAACAGCCCCCAGCTGGTCCAACACTCGTGCCTTCCGCGTTGCATTGGCAACGGGGGAGCGTGCGGATCGCCTGCGCAAAGAATACGTGCGTCGATTCGATCAAACCCTGGATATTCAACACCGCAAGCCCTTCGCGCTGGCAAAAACTGCCCTGCGACGCGAACTACCCGATGGCGATTTCCCCGTCTGGAAGCCTTACCCCCGCGAGCTTCGCCCAGCTCAGGTTGAAATCGCCAAGTGTGTATATGGCGCCTATGGCATTGAACGCAGCGATCATGAGGAGCGCGACGCTGCAAACCGCAGAAACGTGACAGCTTTTGATGCGCCCGTCATGGGCTTCGTTTTTGTTCACGAAAACATGCTCCCGTGGAGTGCGATGGATGCGGGTCTCATGCTCCAAACACTCTTCCTTTCAGCAAAAGCGCATGGTGTGGATTCGTGTGCGATCGGAATTCTCTCCACATGGCGAGGCCCTGTGGCAGCAGAATTCGAGATTCCCCAGCATTACAAGCTGATCACCGGTTTCTGCTTGGGGTATGCAGACGCCCAGGCATCGATCAACCACGTGAACGCACCCCGTCCGCCGATCCAGCTCCTCGAAGGGAAGTAAGCGTGCCCAAACAGTATCTTTCTGTCGCATTCGCTTACGTTGGCGTAGTCATTGGTGCGGGTCTTGCCAGTGGTCAAGACCTTCTGCAGTACTTCCTCTCTTTCGGAGCGAAGGGCCTGATCGGCATTGCCGTCCTGGGCGTTCTCAACATTGTCTTCGGCGTTGTGGCCCTGCAGCTCGGGTCCTATTACCGTTCGGGCCACCACGATGAAGTCTTTGAGCGCATAGCCCCGCCACTGGTCCGTCGCATAATCGATGTTGTTCTGGTCTTTTCGGGCATTGCGATGGGCGTCGTCATGCTCTCAGGCGCGGGAGCGAACCTAGAACAACAGTTTGGAATCCCGGCATGGGCGGGAAGTGCGATCTGCGCAGTTTTGGTTGTCGTCACGGCCTTCCTTGATTTTGATCGCATCATGAAAGTCATCGGTGTCTTCACCCCGATGATCATTGTCGCCATCAGTATTTTGACGATCTACTCGCTTGCGCGCCCGCATCCAGGCATCACCGAGCTCAACGCTGCCGCGCAGAATGTCACCCCCGCGCTTCCAAACTTGTGGCTCTCGACAATCAACTACTTCGCACTCTGCGTGGTTAACGGTATTGCGATGGCTTTCGTTTTGGGAGGTTCCGTCCTGCGCATTGATGTGGCACGCAAGGCCGGGAGCTTGGGTGGCGCGCTGATTGCACTGGTTATTGCGGCCGATGCGGTGACGCTTTTCCTCAACATGGATCGCATCTGGGATGTGGGAGTGCCGACTTTGGAGATCGCCCGGCACATTCATCCGGCCTTCGCGCTCCTGTATACGCTCATCATTTTCGCCCTGATCTACAACACGGTCTTTTCCCTGTTCTACTCAACAGCTCGACGGTTCTCCGGCGGCTCGGATCAGCGCATGCGAGTGATTCTGACAGGGGTGACCGCTACAGGTTATGCGAATTCACTGATGGGATTCAAGAAATTGGTTGGCGGCATGTATCCGATCATCGGCTACCTGGGAATCGCCCTCCTTGTGGTCCTTGCCATCGCGTGGCTGCACCACCGCGCCTCGGTAATCCGCGAAGAAAATCTGCGCCGGAAGCTGATCCGCGTGCAGGTGCGCAAGCATGCCGAGGACCTTGAGTACACGGACGCCGATCGTGCCGAGGCTCAGACCCTTGCGCGAGCCTCGGTCGTTGATGCGAGCAGTTTGCGCCGCGATGCTGATTCAATTGCGGAACAAATCGTTGCCACCCACGATGACGCCGCCGCCTATGCGCGCACTCAGCTCCCCGTCGATGAGGACTTGGTCGCCGAGCAAATTGCCGAGGCCTTGCCGGATTCCACGGACAGCAAGTAGTTTCCCCATTCGAACGAACTCGTAGCTTTCTTTCTTCTTTTGTGATTCAGTCGACATAATTCTGCGGCCTACTAGTTCACCCTGTACGGTGAAAATAGGCCTTGGCCGTGATATTTATTGGCAATCGGAAGAAGACAATGACTAAGAAATACCTCTCGGTGGCTTTTGCGTATGTGGGAGTGATAGTCGGCGCAGGTTTGGCCAGCGGCCAAGATCTCCTGCAATATTTCCTTGCTTTTGGCGCCAAGGGTTTGATCGGAATCGTAGCCTTGGGTGTGCTGAACGTGATTTTCGGCGTTGTTGCCCTGCAGCTTGGCTCGTACTTCCGTTCAGATAATCACGACGAGGTCTTCGAACGCATCACTCATCCGGTGTTGCGTCGCGTCATTGATGTGGTGCTGATCTTCTCTGCCTTCACTATGGGCTTCGTGATGTTGGCGGGAGCTGGAGCGAACCTCCAGCAGCAATTCGGAGTGCCCACATGGGCGGGCAGCTTACTGTGTGCCTTGCTTGTCATTCTCACGGCATTCCTGGATTTTGACAGGATCATGAATGTGATCGGGGTGTTCACGCCCATCATCATGATTGCGATTGCCGTTTTAGCCATCTATTCACTGGTGACTCCGCATGCGGGAATTGCGGAACTTAACGCTGCAGCGCGTAACGTCACTCCCGCACTGCCGAATCTGTGGCTGGCGACGATTAACTATTTCGCACTGTGTGTTGTCGGTGGTATTGCTATGGCCTTCGTCCTCGGTGGCTCAATCTTGCGCATTGGTGAAGCGCGTCGTGCCGGTCGTATCGGTGGCGTGCTGATCGCCCTTGTCCTCGGTGCGGATGCGCTTGCTCTGTATCTGAACGTGGATCGTATCTGGGATGTAAACGTTCCGGCTCTTGCGATAGCACGCTCGATTCATCCGATATTCGCTTTCGGATATACCCTTGTGATTTTTGCGCTGATCTACAACACCGCATTTTCCCTGTTCTATTCGACAGCTCGTCGTTTTTCTGGCGGGTCGACCTCACGAATGCGTCTGGTGCTCATCGGAGTAGTAGCAGCTGGCTACGCGGCATCGTTCATGGGATTCAAGAAGCTCATCGGCATGATGTATCCGGTCATCGGTTGGTTGGGTGTTGTTCTCTTGATTATTTTGGCAGTCGGCTGGCTGCGTGAGCGTTCAGCCGTCGTGCGCGAGGAAAACCTGCGCCGCAAGCTTATTCGCCTTCTTGTCCGTAAGCATGCTGATGATCTCGAGTTCACGGACGAGGACCGGGTAGAGGCCCGTACGCTTGCACGCGCCTCCGTCGTTGATGGTGTCGAATTGCGCCGCGATGCCAGTTCGGCTGCCGAGGAAATCGTTGATGTCCACGATGACGCCGCCGCCTATGCGCGCACTCAGCTCCCCGTTGATGAGGACTTGGTCGCCGAGCAAATTGCCGAGGCCTTACCGGACTCTACCGAGAACAAGTAGTTTCGTCTTGGGCTGGCTTTAGATGGGCTAGTTGCGGGCTTGGTGAGCGTCGCTCAGTGCCCGCGCGCCTTCCTGAGCCTCCTGTGCGGAAGTAATTGTCCCCAAGGCGGCCTCGGCCTCCTCAAAGCGATGTGAGGCGGCAAGCCAACGTACCAACGTGAGCCGGCTTTGGGTGGACTGCAGCTCGTGGTCAAGACGTTCCGCGCGGGCGAGCCATTCGATGATGTCTTTGGAGGGAAGAAGATCTGCCCCTTTCGCGGCTTTCGCAAGGAGATTCAGGCGTGCCGAGGAAATCCCCTCCACATCACACACTTTGATTTCGATTGCCTCGCGCGCGGTGCTGGGGAGTGCCATCATCGGCTCCGCGTCCCCCTGTGCAGCCGATGCAAGTGCATCTTCGACCTCTCCAAGCAATTCAAACGAGGAAGAAGCGGTCAGTCCTTCGGTGCCAAACCATGTCTCAAGGAAATGCACTATCGAAGGTAACAGTAGCGTGTCTGAATCCTTGAGCTGAAGCACCAGTCGGGCAAGGGGATCTACCAGATCATAGTAGCTCCGACGTTGATCAAGGAGATCCGTAAAGAGAGTTGAAACCGGTTTGATCCATGCTCGTTCGCTGAGATCGCTGATGGCTTTGGCGACGGTGCGCTGCTCCGAACCCACGCGCTCAGCAAGATCTTTCACGGGCAATGGGTGATTGGCTGCTACGAGTTCCGCCATGACGAGGCGCTGCAGAGGGGAGAGCTGAGCCAGTTGTTCCTGGTAATACGGGGTGAAAGCGTCAATCCGAGCGAGGAGCAGTGTGCTGAGGCCTTCAAAGTCAGCGGCGTCCAGAGCGCTGCCAAGCGTTGCCCACACTCGTGGCACGCCGCCTGTGAGGTGAGTGATGGTGCGGATTTGAACCATCACATCAGGGCCTGATGCGTACTCAGCCAGTTCGGCGTTCTCTGCTTCATGCGCCAGAGTACTGAGCATTTCGCGTGCTTCTTCAGGAGTGAAAGGCTCGAGTCGAATCGTGTCGAAAAAGCCAAAGAAGGGCGAAGCGTGATCGCTCAGGCTGCGATCGAGGCGTGTGGTGCTTCCGATAATGAGAATGCCCGTCTCGGTTTGAAGCAAACTCCGCAGCTTCTGTTGCCCGTCCTGTCCAAGTGCTTCGAAGATCTGACTAACGTTCTCCATGAAGACCACAATGGGGCCGTCGACGCGGATACTGCCGCGGAGTTGCGCCTCGAGGGAAATCTCCTCCGCGCTCTTCATCTCAGTGGGGGAGAACTGGTTGAGAATCGCGGCAAGAAGACGCACGTATGAGGTGATCCTCCACGGAGTTTCGGGCAGACGCGCGATGCGCAAGGAAGTATTTCTTTGACCATCAGCAAGCTTGACACTGCGGTGATACGCCAAGGAGATGAGGTGTGTTTTACCCACGCCGTAAGACCCGACAAACAGCGTGTGATTCGGACTTGGTGTTTTCCCAAGCTTCTCAACGCGCTTCATGATGGTCTTCAAAATTGGCTCACGCGCGACAAATGTGCGCTCGAGAAGATTCTCGGGCATGAGCGAAGGGGTAAAGCAAGCAAACGAGAGACTAGTCATCGTCGGTCCCAGGCTCCCTTCTTACGTGCCCAAATGTATTGCAGTGCGGGATATCGCCAGCGTACTGAGCGGCCTCGGCGCTCCAAATAATGATCCTTGATGAGATCCTCAAGGACGTCGGAGAATTCCTCGCCTTGCGTCAATGAATCGACGGGAATCCACTCATTCGTCTGAGAAAGCGTCTGTCGCAGGATCTGATCGGCGACTTGTGCGTGCTCGCCATAGTGTGGCCTCACGCGCGTGAGGTAGTGCTCGAACCAACGGAATTCATCGGGGTCATCAATGAAGTTTTCGAAGCATTCGCGGACATCGCTGGGAGAAAAAGCGGTGTAGCACCTCTGTGCGAGTGCGCCCACGAGTTTGTGTAGGAGGAATGGAATTCCTCCGCTTACCGCGATGAGCTCATTAACGACATCATCGAGGGGCTCTTGTCCCACGCCTAGGAGCAAGCGGCGTGCAAGCTCGTTGGCCTCGTCACGGGGGAGAGGCCCGAGCGGTAATGATTCAAGATCGTTCAAGACTCCCTGCGTCATATTGGTTTTGCGTAGAACATGATGGAAGCCGACGGACCCTGTGACGATCCATCGCACGCGCGTGGTCTTTTGGCGAAGTGCGCGCAGTGTCTGGAGGATTTCTTCGGCAGCTCCGGCGCCTTCGCGTTCGGCAATGTTATTCACCGCCATGGGGACCTCATCCATCATGACAAGCGGAATAACATCGTTTTCTTCCCCGTCGAGGGTGCTCAGAATATCTGTGAGTAGGACGTGCGGAGATGTCTGGCGATGGTAGCTCTTAATAGTGATGGGGCTTGAGATTTCGATATCGCAGTTATCAAAGATCGTTTTGAGTTTCTGAAATGCCCGCGTAGGGAGTTTCCCGCCTTTGACGAGTGCGTCGGCAGTGCGGATGAGGAAGTCGTTTACTGTGAAGACGCCCTCGTAATCGATGAAGTAGCAGTGAAAACGCTTCTCTCGTGCGGCGAATGTATGCATCCAGAAGGTCTTACCCATGCGTCTGGGATCGGTGAGGAGAAGATTTGCGCCCACCTGTAGGCGTTTGCGCGCTTGGGAGGTGATTGCAGCGCGGCCGACGAAATTTGCGGGGTCTCGGTCACTGCCGGGCTGTGGTTCGATAGGCTCCAGTGCCATTACGCCCTCCAAAATACGTGAAATCTCACGTCTAATTATACGTAGAGATTGACGTACGTCAAGGGTTTAGTGGAGAGAACCCTTTGATTCTACCGACAGCAAGTAGAGCTTTCGCGCCGGCCCACCTCCGTAGTGGACCTGGCCCGAGGCCGAGGCCACGCGGTGGCAGGGGACGATCAGCGAGAGCGGGTTGTGCCCAA
>CALIZH010000370.1 GCA_938028585.1 uncultured Actinomyces sp.
TGCTTCTCGTCATTGACGAGTTCGCCATGCTCGCCAAAGATTTCCCTGACGTGCTCACCTCACTCGTGAGTATCGGTGCCGTGGGCCGTACCCTCGGTGTGCACATGATCCTGGCAACCCAGCGACCTGCCGGCGTGGTGAACAATGACATCCTGGCGAACACCAACCTGCGTGTTGCGCTGCGCGTGCAGTCCAAAGAAGACTCCTCCAACGTAATTGAGGTGCCGGACGCCGCATCCATCGAGCGCTCGCAGATGGGCCGCGCCTACATCAAACTGGGGCAAACCGACATCACCCCCATTCAGACCGCGCTGGTAACCGGGTTCAGCGGTGTCGTCGAACGCGACCCCATCGAAATGCGGTCGACAAGCGTTTTCGGCATTCCGTCGGCACCGCGTGCACTGCCGAAACCAAAGAAGACCGATGCGAATGACCTCGACAACCTGATCGACGCCATCGTCGAAGCCAACCACGAGCAGCGCTACGCCCCGCCGCGCAAAGTCTGGCCCGAAGCGCTCGGTGATAACCTGCCGCTGAACGGATTCGATAAACCCCTCTACGGAATTGACGAACCCGCACCCGCAGATAGTGATACTCCGATCGTGGGAACCGTTCAGGGCAGCACCGTCTTCTTCGGCCTCGCCGATATTCCCGAAGACCAGGTTCAGGTACCCGCCGGATGGAATATCCAGGTAAGTAATATGCTCCTGGTCGGAACCCCCGGCAGCGGCACCAGTACCGGGCTAGCCTCCATGGCGTTCACCCTATGCCTCAACACGCCCCCGGATCAGCTCGACATGCTCATCCTTGACATGGGCGCAGGAACCTTAGCACCCCTGAAAGACCTGCCGCATGTGAGCGCCTATGTAGGCCCCGGCGAAGGCTCTAAAGAAAGGCAAACAAGGTTCCTGCGGCACCTCATGAACGAATTGGATCGCCGCCGTTCCAATCCGCGCGGTAACCGTGACCTCATTATCCTCGTAGACGGCTACGGCACCCTGCGCGACGAATTCATGGACTACACCGGAACCGACTACCTGGGTGCGTTCCACCGCGTTTACGCAGACGGCCCGGCGCTGGGCATGCACATCATCATGGCAACAAGCCGTCTCAAAGGCATTCCCTCCGCCGTTGATGATGTAACCCAGCAGCGCTGGCTCTTCCACCTCTCCGATACGTACGACTACTCCAACTACAAAATCAAGGGACCGGACATTCCCGCATCAGTCCCCGGACGATGCGTCGACAGCGTAAGCATCAGGCAGATCCAGGTTGCACACCCGCAGATGAGCCTCGAAGACGCCGTTCAGCAAGTCGTCCAGCGATGGGGCACGGTCGATAAACCCGATGTTATCGGCCAGCTGCCCTCTCTTGTGCGCCTATCACAGCTGGGCGTTGAACCCTCCATCGGCGGCGAAAACTGGATTATTCCGGTGGGTATTGCCGAGCACAACCTCAAGCCTGTTGCACTGGAACTCTACGAAGGCGAACACGCGCTCATCGGCGGATCACCACGTTCCGGCAAATCGACCCTGCTCCAGGCTATCGCTGACTCCGTCATGAAACAGCGCGACCGCGGCGAAACGAACGCCCAAGTGTGGGTTATGTGCACCAGGCGCTCGCCGCTGGCGCATCGTGATTTTGATCGGAAGGCAACCACCGCCCAGGATATTGCTTCGCTTGCTGCCGAATTGGAAATTATCGAGGAGCCGGTACTCTTGTTGATTGACGATGCGGAGCGTATTGAAGATGCTGAAGAGGGCATCGCCAATATTATCAAGGCGGAATCTCCGTATATACGCATTATTGCAGCGGGTAAGCCTGGTGATTTGCGCACCATGTATTCGCACTGGACGAAGGCGGTGCGTAAGTCGCGTACCGGTG
>CALIZH010000371.1 GCA_938028585.1 uncultured Actinomyces sp.
ACACGTGCCTGGGCAAGGACAGTGCTCGTGGCCTGGTCCAGGGCTGCCAGGAGATGAGGTGCCGGGTCCTTGCCTGTGCGGGCTGCGCGCATGGTCTTGCCGTCCACCGCAATGACTGTTCTTCCTTCGATGGTGCCACTACGTGTACACAACCAGGACCTCACATGAGTGTCGAGGTTGGTGGGGTCCAGGTCCTGGAGCACCCGCCGGATGATCGACTCCGACGCAAGAGCCTGTCCGACCTGAAGGCCCAGGGCCTCCAGATCGGCGGCGGTCAGGTCCGTGGCGTGCTCCCATGTCGCTGTCAGGCTCCGGCAACCGGCCAGCACCCCCGTCACGGCCAGGGACAGCACCGTAGGGAGGTCATGGCGTACCCCGCGCCTGTCGCGGGGATCGGTAAGGTTCCTTAAGAACCTGGGCCAGGGGCTGGCGCGACAAGGCGGTCGTCGTGGAAGATGACATGGCGGCGTGACCTCGCTGGTGACGGGATTGAGTAGACGCCTTCATCGTCACCATGCGGGCCACGCCGCGCCCGCACCAGCACACCAGACCCGTAAGAGATCAGACAACCACCCACCAACCTTGCCGGCCCCCTGACTGGAGCCCCTTCTGACTTGGCTCATGACACCTTGGAAGGTTGTGGGTGGTTTGGTCGCCGAACAGGTGTCCGAAGTGCTCGATGGGTAGAACTTCGCCTTGAAATCGCTTGATCACTCTCGTCGCCGCTAATACAGTGAGCACCACCTACCCACCGGTCACGTATTTGATGGAGAGATGCGTTGTGGATAAGGCCAAGACTCGCGAGAATCTTCAGAAGCTTGCCGACTTCGTGGGCACCAAGACCAGGTCCTTGGGTTTCGAGGACGGGCCGAACGGGCAGCCAGCCAACCCGGGGAGCACGTACGCCCAGGGCATCAATGCCGCCGACACGTGGACATCCACTCTCGCGGATCAGGAAGCCGCCTCAGTCACGGAGCCTCTGAATCAACTAGCAGCCGACTTTGCTGATCTTTACGGCTTACTCAATCAAGAAAAAGATTCTGACGCCTTAAAAGACGACTAGTTCGATCAACGCTTTAACACTTTATTCACCAGCAGTATCGAAGAAAGATTCGCAAATGGGCACCATCAAGCTTAATCCCGACAACTTGAAAAAGAAGATCAAGGGGCTTCGTGACAAGTCCGACGAGGCGGGACGTGCCCGAGGGAGCATCGACACAGAGAGTGAGAGGCTGGGAGACCCTTCGCCCTCAAAAGCGGTCGATACGTTCTGCAACAATTCTGCCACCCACATCGATAATGTTCGCACTTGCGCTGATCAGATCGAGAGCGAGATGAACCGTATCATCGAGCTCAATCAGAGTGGCGTAGCCACCATGAATGGCGGAACAATCACCGTGGAGAACGTTCCCGACACGGTTTTGAAAGGAGGAAAGAACGAGTTTGATACCTGGAGCCAAGGCGCCCTGGACGCTAAGGATCTCCAAACGATTACTGGAGGCGGAACCCCAAAAAGTGGGCGGTCATACGACGAGGTCATAGCTTCGATGAGCACCTACAAGGACAATCCCTCCTACTCTGTTGGGCTCATCGACACAATAGGCCCAGAAAACCTCACACAACTACCACTTGATGCAGAAGATACTTTCGGGCAAGGCGGCAACTCAGCCAATTCAAAGACCGCCAGCGCACATCTACGCAGTTTAGCCCTAACAGATCTGCTTGGCGCTTGCCTAGCAACCGCATCAACAACCTGGAGCGACAAGGAATCACAAGAAGCAGCCAACAAAATTGTTGGTTCAGTAAACAGCAAAGGTCATTACGGGAGAATTACTGTCCTCAATGCGATTCTCGACGGCAACGACGCAGACCACGACCACATCAA
>CALIZH010000372.1 GCA_938028585.1 uncultured Actinomyces sp.
AGCGCCTCTGCGCCTTCAGGGCAATCGATTTTTTTAGGTACGCCACCTGTGCCTCGAGCTGGCGCGGGAAAAGCCGGAAGTTGAGTGCTCTAAGAAAACTTAGGATGCGTCTTCGTCCCCTCCTGCATCCTTCGGGTGATTTTGCGAATACTATCAGCAGAGTCCGTTTCGTTCGCTTTCATGTCGTTATGAAAGCTTTCGAGGCCTGACGCGATGCCGTCGCATGATTCCGATAGGCGTTCCAGAATGAGTCGGATTTCCCCCACGACATCATAGAAATTCTTAGACGGGCCAGTGGGACTGATCCCCAGGGACTTCCAGCGGCTAAATGCAGCGGTGTAGTTGCTTCGATAAGTTTCGTCCTTAACCTTCCTGAGGAGTTTTGAAATCTCGGGTATATCTCCGTGGTAGACTTGTTCAAGTGACGTGTCTTTAATAGATAGGACTTGAGTGCGGCCCTCTGTGTCTTGTGGTTGGTCATCGATGGTTAGGTCGCCGCTGTCGTAGCGATTACTGAGGGTGTCTGAAATCGAGATATAAGCGTCTCGAATGCGCTGTTCCGCCTGCAGGAAGTTGGTGTCGATCTTAGCAATAGCCTTCTCAAATGCAGCTATAATATCCTGTTCTGAGTAAACAAAGTTCTTAAACGGGTTGGTCTTCTCTTTTGCCTCGAGCCAACCTTTAATCTGTGTTAGTGTATCTTTTGTGGCACCCAGGTCACCCTTCATAATCTTCTCGCCTGTAGCTGTTATATTGAGCGCGGTAATTGCAAAGTTAAGTGTGCACTTTGTTTGCTCTGACCGAATATGGTTGCATGCGTCGATTGCGCTGCTAATAGCTTTACGTGTCTCGGAGCGAAGGATGTTAACTGCGTGTGCGTTGAGGTTAATTAAAGAGATGCAAGCGAAGCTGGCTTGTGTAAGGATATTGAGTGCGGGAGTTAGGCCTCCAAGCAAGTTATTTGCGACGTATGTCAGCGTGTTTGAATTTGAATCAACGAGCCTCTTTTGGGCAGATCCAATCCATGATGGAAGGGAACCGGTATTCTTGCTGGCATCACCGTTTAGCTGTTGCGCCCAGTCTCTTGTTGCTGATAGTAGTGTGTTTGTATCCGTGTATGTGGGTAAGACATAGTGTCCCCTGAGGGCCTTGTCGATGCGGTCGCGAAGGTTGTTGAAAGTTGGAGTCCAACCGGCGGGGTTTAGTCGCGCGTGGCTGCTTAGTATTTTTCCTCCCCCTGAGCCATCTGCCGTAGGTCGGGAAATTATGAGCGGCTCTATCTCAACGGGTAAGGACGGGTAGTCTTGCATCGGTGTTGGCCGAAGGAGATAGTATGTTTCGTCGATACTAAAGTGGCGACTTCGCATGTGTGCGTCACAAATTGCTCGTTTAAATTGCTTGACTAGTGCGAAATATAGTTCACTATGCCGGTCTTTGTATCGATTGGGGCCGATCCGCGGTCCTTGCTCCGCTCTGTCGATCGGGTCGCTGTCAGTAGTGAAAGGATCATAATCGCCCATGTTAGCTCCTTGAATTTCGGACATCTAAACTCTATCAGCCGGTCAGGTGAGAGGCAAGAGCGGCTTGACAGGCAAGAGACTTTTCAACGGTAGCAGGGGTAATTCCACCACCGGGAGCGCGGAGCACCGGGGTGTCTTACCCTCCCGGTCCTCGGCGCACCGGTGGACTACTGCAGGGCGTTGCTGGGAGGCATGGTGGTGTTCATTTGGGTTGTTGCCACTTCGGAGTTGAGTGTGGGTGACTGTGTGTTGGTCGGGGTTGAGGGTAGAGGTCGAGGCCCTTGGCAATGAGCGGATTCCAACCCCTGTGCTTTTGAAAGACCTCGGGCGGTGTCTCACTGTCAACCTGTTGCTGCTCTGCCCGGTCGTCGCGATCGGTATGATTTGCTTATCGACCTGGAAGGGGTCCAGCTGGTCGCGGACGCTCGGCGGTCCTCTGGCCAGGTAGTCGATAGAGGGTACTGTGATTGCCTTACTGGCTCCCGACGTGTGGGGTGATCATGCAAGGACCCGCACGTGTGGTGTGGAGGTGAAAGACGCACCCCGGACCCGTCCCAGCACGTATCAGGCGACACAAGACGGTGATGGAGCTGCCCGGAGAGTACCCGCGAAACAGTGAGCATCACTGCGCAGAACCGGGCGGCGTACGCCCTCAGGGTGCTGCTGAGCGCCAGGGTGATCCGCCAGCTACGTTTCGAGAGACTCATCATCTGAAGCCTGGCCCGACAGCTAGGAACCGCGTGGAATCCTGGATCGACACGCAGTTCATCGGGTTCACGTGTGCGTCATTGGGGGCGTGCCGCCGCTCGAAGGCCTTGGTAGTCGCGTGTTCGGTGAGCGTGGAGGCCCGAAAGGCCAGGCAGGGATACGAAAGAGGCGGGGCCCCGAAGGGTCCCGCCTCTGCTGCGTGTGTGTAGTTGTGGTGGTCGCGCCACCAGCGCCCGGGGCCTGGAGTCAGGGCATGGGGGAATTGCATCATTAGGACGGCGACACGCCGGCGACACGCCGACAGGATGCTCCTAATGGTGCAAAACCCCCATCTTGTCGCGCCGAGTGGCCACACGCAGGGCGGCCACGGCCTCGTCACGCAGGACGCTTAGTTCTTCCACCAGCCCTTGACGGTGTCGACCGCGTGGGCGCCCAGGTCGGACAGCGCGGAGTGGGCGTTCACCAGGCCGGAGGACAAGCGAGCGGCCTGGAAGCGGGAAGCGACGTTCTCCCAGTTCACCAGGTTCCACCAGGCCTTGACGTAGTCGGCCTTGA
>CALIZH010000373.1 GCA_938028585.1 uncultured Actinomyces sp.
TGGTCGAGGCAAACACGACCGATGCACTCTTTGATCACCCAGTTCAGGATTACACTCGCGAGCTGATCGAAGCTGTCCCCGGACGCAAGATCCAGCTCAACCTCTGAGCGTTTTCTCCAGCTTTTCGTGTGGGCAGGCCTTCGGGTCTGCCCACACGTGTGTGTCGGGTAGTTTCCCGCACACATATTCCTGCTTTAGCTCACCCGTTCCTGGCCTATTGCTGTTCTGAGGCCGTAGGTGTGCGAGCTAAAACAGGAATGAGGGAGCTTAAGCTCGAAGGGTTGACCGGCGGATCGTCAGTGTGTGTGAGACCGTCACGTCTGCCACGCCCTGAGGTTCTTCCCCTGGCGAGGCGGCGCCTTACTCGCTGCGGGGCTTACCATTCGCTTCGCGCGCTTGCTTTCCACCCGCACCCCCGCGCCCCTCAATAAGCGCAATCAGCCCCTGGACGGCCTCGCGAGCGATTGCATGAGTATCGGGCGTGATCGTGGTCAGCGTTGGCGTTGAGAAGCGTGAAAGAACCGTATCGTCCCACGTGGAGACCAGAACGTCCTCGGGTACGCGTACATTTGCCTCGGCAAGTGCGCGCAGTGCACCAATCCCAAGGAGGTCGTTCATCGTGAAGATCGCATCGGGGAGGTTGTTGGACTCCAGCCACTGCGAGAGTGCTTCCTGCGCTCCACCTGCGGTC
Source organism: uncultured Actinomyces sp. (assembly GCA_938028585.1). GTDB lineage: Bacteria > Actinomycetota > Actinomycetes > Actinomycetales > Actinomycetaceae > Pauljensenia. The sequence continues at coordinate 692 of CALIZH010000373.1, forward strand.
CACGGGGAAACTTCGACGCTGCGCCATGCCCACGAGTCCAAGCCGAGCTCGGTCAGCGCCTTCTCGATCCCGCGTTGGCGAAGTGCGCCCGCGCTGGAGGTAGCCTGCGTGTGCGTCGATCCCAGAACCAGGAAACTGCGCGCTCCCTGGTCGTAGAGATGATGGACCATTTCCGAGGCCGCAGAGACGTTATCCATTGAAAAGTGGGGGATACCCGCGTCTTGAATCCTTTCACCGAGCAGCACCAGCGGCGCGTCCAACTCGAGCTGGTTGAGGCCGTCAAGGTCGAGCTCGATGGGGGAGAGGATCAGGCCATCAATGAGGTTGGTTCTGAAATCGCGCAGGACCGAAACTTCATGCTCGCGAGTTCCGGCGGTTTCGACGACCATGATCGAGTAGCCGCTGTGTCGCGCCTCTTCTTGGATCAGGTGCGCAAGTTCCCCGAAGTAGGGCCACGCAAGGT
>CALIZH010000374.1 GCA_938028585.1 uncultured Actinomyces sp.
CGACAGTGCCCTCGACGATGTCGCCATCGTTGAAGTACTTGATGGTCTCGTCGATAGCGGCGAGCAGGTCCTCGCGGGACCCAATGTCGTTCACTGCAACCTGGGGTGTAGAAACTGCCGGCTGCGAGTTGGTGCTGGTCATGTAGTTGTGTTCTCCGAAACGGACGTATTACTAGATATGGACAATTGCGGCTGCACAATGCAAATGGCTATTGCACGTAGCAGTACCTTGAGCATTCTAACAGAATAGGGCTAAAAGTCCACCTCTCCTAGTGCGCCGCATCCTTCCATGTCTCACCAACACCGATCGCCACTTCAAGTGGCACCCTCAACTTCATGACGCCTTCCATTCCCTCATGAACAAGTTGACGAAGTTGTTCTTCCTCACCTGGAGCAATCTCGAACAGCAGTTCATCATGGATTTGAACGAGCATCCGGGACGAAAGATCACTGTGGTCAAGACGATTTTGGACATCGAGCATAGCCATTTTGACGATGTCTGCGGCACTTCCTTGGATTGGAGCATTCAATGCGGCACGCTCAGCCATATCACGGCGCGTCCTATTTGCTGAGTGAAGATCAGGCAGATATCTGCGACGACCGCAAATAGTTTGAGTCCACCCGTCTTTACGCGCCTGATCAACGAGACTTTCAAGGTAGTCACGAACTCCCCCGAAACGCTCGAAATAGCGATCACGCAAAGCCGAGGCCTCGTGAACAGGAATCTGAAGCTGCGCTGAAAGACCATAAGCCGACAGGCCATAGGCCAAACCGTATGAAGTTGCCTTAATGCGAGAACGCTCTTCGGGCGTCACATCCACAGGATCTACGCCAAAGACCATGGCTGCCATGGTGCGGTGAAGGTCTTCTCCGGAATTAAAGGCCTCGATCAGGCCCTGATCCTTGGACAGATGCGCCATGATGCGCATTTCAATCTGCGAGTAATCAGCGCTCATCAAGTCAACATAGGGCGGCTTCGCGACAAAACCAGCGCGGATACGCAAACCATCAGCAGAACGAGCTGGAATATTCTGCAAATTCGGATCCGAAGAGGCAAGACGTCCCGTCGCAGCCGCGGTCTGAGAGAAAGTGGTATGAATGCGCTGATCGTCCCCAATGCAGGCGTTCAGGCCATCAACCATCTGGTTGAGCTTAATCCGGTCACGGTGTACCAAAAGATGGCGCAGAAATTCATTACCAGTGCGCTCAAACAGATCTGTTAAAGCTTCAGCATTAGTTGTGTACCCGGTCTTAGTTTTCTTTGTTTTTGGCAGGTCGAGCTCTTCGAAGAGAACCGCCTGAAGTTGCTTAGGAGATGAGAGGTTTACTTCGTGCCCCAAGACCTCCCACGCGCTGCGTTGCGCAGACTCAACATCTGACGCCAGCTCATGCGAAAGCGAACGGAGGAATTCCTCATCAACGCCAATTCCATAGTGTTCCATCTGCGCTAGCAAACGCGCGATTGGCAGTTCCAGCTGTTCGAGGAGACGAGTTTGCTCGCTCTCTTCCAACTTCGACATGAGGATCGCTGCAAGCGGATGCATACGTCCTGCAGCCATTCCCAGCTCGTGTGCTCGCTCTTCAGTAATACCCATGTCGAAGAGCGTCGTCTCATTCTTCTTCTCTTCTTCATCAATACCCAAGTAACGAGAGAACAACTGGGAAAGTCTGTAACCGCGGTGCTCAGAATTCACTAAATATGCGGCGAGAAGCAGGTCACAGTAAGGATCACCAAGTTCCCACCCTCGCGCTCGCAACGCGTGGATGCTGCCTTTGAAGTCGTAGACAATGAGGCCATCTTCTGAAATAAGCGATGCGAGTTCAGCATCTTGCTGAGCTGTAAGCAGTGTCGGGTCGATGACAAGTGCCTCGTCGGCAGTAGCAAAAGTAAGGGCGTTTACCTCCGCACCATTGACTTTCAATACGCCATCGACAAAGAGGGAGAGCTTCCCCGGATGGTCCTGACGCCACTGATTAAGCTTGGTGCGATCATCCGCAAGCGTCACTGATACTTCGTGCGCTGACACTTCTGATTGAGAAACACTCTGTTCTTCGTTCTGCTCCGCTTTTCCAAGGCCGATACTCGCGACTGCAAGGATCTTAGAGCGGAGCGAACGAAATTCCAGCGCATCACAGAGAGCCGCAAGCGCCTGCCGATCTGTCACGTCACGACGCAAATCGTCCAATTCGCATTCGAGATCCATATCAGTCAGGAGGTGATTGAGCCGGCGATTTCGGCGCACATCTTCGACGTGCTCTCGAAGAGCCTCTCCCCGCTTCCCTGTCACTTGGTCAGCGTTCTCTAACAGATTATCGAGGCCGTCAAAGCGGTTAATCCATTGAGCTGCGGTCTTGGGACCGACCCCAGGGACCCCCGGAAGATTGTCCGAGGCCTCGCCAACCAAAGCGGCAATTTCTGGGTATCGGTACGGAGGGACGCCATACTTATCCTCAATACGCTCCGGAGTCATTTCACGAAGATCACCCGGAGTTAATCCGGGATAAAGGACTGTAACTGTATCGGTAACTGTCTGGAAGCTATCGCGATCTCCGGACACGACGAAGACACGCATGTCTGCCTGTGCGCCACGATGAGCAAGAGTTGCTAGAAAATCGTCTGCCTCAAAGCCCTCTCGAGAGAGCGATCGAATACCCATCGCTCCAAGAAGATCCCTAATGAGTTCAATCTGTCCTTTGAATTCCTCAGGGGTCGCATCACGAGTTCCCTTATATTCGGGATATTCCTCTGTCCTGAACGAATGCCGGGAAACATCAAAGGCGACCGCAACATGGCTCGGCTGATATTTCTCGAGAATCTTAATCAGCATCGAGGCAAAGCCATATACCGCATTCGTATGCTGTCCTTGTGCAGTCACAAACTTCTCTACAGGTAGGGCATAGAATGCACGAAAGGCCATTGAATGACCATCGATAACAAGCAGGGTCTCCTTCATAGAAGACACACTACGGCGAGAGGGCACGATGCACACCTCGAATGGCGAAATTGGTCTACCCCAAAGCTGGCAAGACACACTGATGCATCGGATGGGCATGCGTATTATTTCGCAAAGCCCGGAGCATACCGTTATCGAGATGCCAATTTCTGGTAACACCCAGCCCCAGGGCCTTCTCCACGGCGGTGCCAGTGCGGCCTTGGCTGAGACCGCCGCTTCACATTCTGCGATCCTCCACGCTCAAAGGCTTTTTGGAGAGAATGCTGTCGCAGTCGGCGTCGAACTCAATATCTCTCATTTGAAAGCTGGCCGAGGATTACTGATCCGAGCAACCGCTGAGGCACTCCATCTCGGACGAAGCTCAACAGTTCATACAGTCCGTATTACGGATGAAGATCACCAGCTCATCGCCATTGCGCGCGTATCCAACCGGGTTCTCAACAAGTAAAAAGGGCGCGGGTATTACCCGCGCCCATTCGACGATCGAAGGTTCTTAACCCTCTACCTGGTTAATAACCGCGTCTGCGACTTCACGCATGGAAAGGCGTCGATCCATAGAGGTCTTTTGGATCCAACGGAACGCATCGGGTTCCGTCATTCCCATGTTCTTCATAAGAAGGCCCTTAGCGCGGTCAACACGCTTACGTGTTTCAAAACGGTCGGCTAGGTCAGCAACCTCTTCTTCAAGAGATTCAATCTCTTGATGACGGGAAAGTGCAATCTCCACAGCTGGGATCAAATCGGCTGGCGTAAAAGGCTTGACGACATACGCCATTGCTCCAGCATCACGAGCCCGCTCAACAAGTTCTGTCTGGCTAAAGGCAGTGAGCATGACGACCGCGCAAGAAAGCTCGGCAAGGATCTTCTCAGCAGCAGTGATGCCATCCATCTTCGGCATCTTGACGTCCATCACACAAAGGTCAGGCTCCAACTCAAGGGCAAGCTTCACAGCTTCTTCACCGTTCGAAGCCTCGCCAACAATTTCAAAGCCCGCACCGCTCAGCGTCTCAACGATATCCAGGCGGATTAGTCCTTCATCCTCCGCAACAAGTACCCGTCGCGGCTCAGTAGCTTCTTCACTCATGTCGTCTTCCTTGTCCGATAGTTTGTCACAAGCGCTGGTTATATCTTATCCTTATTACCGCACTTGCGTGCTGCCCCGATAGCCCAACTGGCAGAGGCGGTCGGCTCAAACCCGGCTTGTTGTGGGT
>CALIZH010000375.1 GCA_938028585.1 uncultured Actinomyces sp.
ACGACGTCCGTTATCGAAGAGCGCGTCAACGGATTCCTGAAGCATGCGCTTCTCGTTGTTGACGATGATCTCAGGCGCGCCCAGCTCGAGCAGGCGCTTGAGTCGGGTGTTGCGGTTGATCACGCGACGGTACAGATCATTCAGGTCAGAGGTCGCGAAACGGCCACCATCAAGCTGAACCATGGGGCGCAGGTCCGGCGGAATAACCGGAATCTTCGTCAGAACCATGGACTCGGGCTTGTTGCCGGTAGCTACGAACGCGTTGATAACCTTCAGACGCTTGATGGCGCGTGTCTTACGCGGGCCATTTTCGTTCTGGATGATTGCACGAAGCTGTTCAACTTCGCTTTCCAGATCGAAGGTCTGCAGGCGCTTCTGGATGGCGGATGCGCCCATGTCACCCTTGAAGTAGGTGCCATAGCGGGCAACCATCGCACGGTAGAGGCGCTCGTCACCTTCGAGGTCACCGACCTTGAGGGACTTAAAGCGCTCCCACACCGTCTCCAGGCCTTCGATATCGCCCTCGTAACGACGACGGATCTTGGCCATATCGCGTTCGCCGGCCTTGCGGCGGCGCTCGATCTCGGTTGCGGATGCATCGTTTGCTTCAAGTTCAGCAATCTCTGCTTCCAGGCGCTCTGCGAATTCGTTGATCGCAGCATCGCGCTGGTTTTCGAGGTGGGTCTTCTCGACCTCGAGCTCAGAACGCAGATCCATCAGATCCTCGTCACGGCCCTTTTCGTCAACCTCGGTGATCATGTAGGCAGCGAAGTAGATGACCTTTTCCAGGTCCTTCGGAGCCAGATCCAGCACGTAGCCCAGTCGCGAGGGAACACCCTTGAAGTACCAGATGTGGGTGACGGGGGCGGCAAGGTCAATGTGACCCATACGCTCACGACGCACCTTGGAGCGCGTCACCTCGACACCGCACTTTTCGCAGATGATGCCCTTGTAGCGCACGCGCTTGTACTTGCCACACGCGCACTCCCAGTCGCGGGTGGGGCCGAAGATCTGCTCACCGAACAGGCCGTCGCGCTCGGGCTTGAGCGTACGGTAGTTGATGGTCTCCGGCTTCTTCACTTCACCGTGGCTCCACGAGGCGATATCCTCGCCCGTGGCCAGGGTGATCTTCAAACTGTCGAACGTCTTGGCGTCCAGCAAAGTCATTGCTCCTTATCAGATCGCATCGATGGTCGCCGCGGCGTTCGGACGCGCATCAAGAGTGATGCCCAGTTCCTCACGCGCATTGAAGTCGTCATCTTCTTCACGCAGGTCAATCACGTTGCCGGCTGCGTCGAGAGCTTCGACGTTCAGGCACAGCGAACGCATTTCCTGGATCAGAACACGGAAGGATTCGGGGATGCCGGGTTCGGGGATGTCCTCGCCCTTAACAATTGCCTCGTAAACCTTGACACGTCCGGTGGTGTCATCGGACTTGATGGTGAGCAGTTCCTGCAGTGCGTAGGCAGCGCCGTACGCCTCCAGGGCCCACACTTCCATTTCGCCGAAGCGCTGGCCACCGAATTGAGCCTTACCACCCAGGGGCTGCTGCGTAATCATCGAGTACGGACCGGTCGAGCGAGCGTGAATCTTGTCGTCAACCAGGTGGTGCAGCTTGAGCATGTAGGCGTAGCCCACTGCGATCGGGTACGGGAAGGGTTCGCCGGAACGACCGTCGAAGAGACGCGCCTTGCCCTCGGCGTTGGTGAGGACGTCACCATCGCGGTTGGGGTTGACGTTGCGCAGCAGACCTGCGAGCTCTTCGGCCTCGAGGCCGTCGAAGACCGGGGTCGCGACGGGGGTTTCGGGGGCAACGGTAATGCCGTCCTTAGGCAGGTGCTTGGTCCACTCTTCGCCAGCCTTGACAGCTGCCGAGACGTCCCAACCCTGGTGGGCAAGCCAACCGAGGTGGAACTCAAGGACCTGACCGACGTTCATACGGCCGGGGACACCCAGCGGGTTGAGGATGATATCAACCGGGGTTCCGTCCTCGAGGAAGGGCATGTCTTCGACCGGGAGGATCTTGGAAACGACACCCTTGTTACCGTGACGGCCTGCCATCTTGTCACCAATGGTGATCTTGCGGCGCTGTGCGACATAGACGCGAACGGTCTGGCGCACGCCGGGGTTGAGATCATCTTCGTCGTCGTTGAATTCACGAACGCCAATGACGATGCCTTCTTCACCGTGGGGAACACGCAGCGAGGTATCGCGAACCTCGCGGGCCTTCTCACCGAAGATTGCACGCAGCAGGCGCTCTTCGGAGGTCAGCTCGGTTTCACCCTTCGGGGTGACCTTACCGACGAGGATGTCGCCAGCGGTGACCTCGGCGCCAATACGAATGATGCCGCGCTCGTCAAGATCAGCCAGCGACTCTTCCGAAACGTTCGGAATATCGCGGGTGATCTCTTCTTCACCGAGCTTGGTTTCGCGGGCGTCGACTTCATATTCTTCGATGTGAATCGAGGTCAGAACATCGTCTTCAACAACGCGACGGCTCAGGATGATGGCGTCCTCGTAGTTGAGGCCTTCCCACGACATGTAAGCAACCAGCAGGTTCTTACCCAGTGCAACTTCACCGTTGTCGGTAGCGGGGCCGTCAGCGAGGACATCGCCGACCTCCACGCGCTGGCCTTCATCAACGATGACGCGCTGGTTAGTGCAGTTGCCGGGGTTCGAGCGCTCGAACTTTTCGAGGCGGTAGGTATCGCGTCCACCTTCGTCCGTGGTCACGACGACCAGGTCGGCGGAAACTTCGGTGACAACACCGGAGTGCTGAGCGATAACCATTTCACCGGAGTCATGTGCGGCACGCTGTTCCATACCGGTACCCACCAGCGGCGCTTCCGTGGTGAGCAAGGGAACAGCCTGACGCTGCATGTTCGCACCCATGAGGGCTCGGTTTGCATCGTCGTGCTCGAGGAAGGGAATGAACGCGGTTGCCACAGACACCATCTGGCGTGCGGAAACGTCCATGTAATCCACGCGATCACGGGCGATCAGCGTCGGATCCTCGCCTGCAACACGGCACAGAACCTGCTCATCAATGAAGTGGCCTTCGTCGTCGACAGGCGAAGAAGCCTGAGCGATGAAGTGTCCCTTTTCATCATCAGCGGTTAGATAGTTGACCTCATCGGTCACCTGTCCGTTGCGAACAATACGGTAGGGGGTCTCGATGAAACCGAAGGGGTTGATGCGGGCGAAGGTTGCCAGCGAACCAATCAGACCAATGTTCGGGCCTTCAGGGGTTTCAATCGGGCACATACGACCGTAGTGCGAGGGGTGAACGTCACGAACCTCCATGGAGGCGCGGTCACGAGACAGACCACCAGGACCCAGGGCCGACAGACGACGCTTGTGCGTTAGGCCAGCCAGGGGGTTGTTCTGGTCCATGAACTGCGAGAGCTGCGAGGTTCCGAAGAACTCCTTGATTGCAGCTACAACAGGACGGATGTTGATCAGGGATTGCGGCGTGATGGAGTCCGTTTCCTGCGTGGTCATACGCTCACGAACGGTACGTTCCAT
>CALIZH010000376.1 GCA_938028585.1 uncultured Actinomyces sp.
CTTCCTTGGTGCTTTCGATGTGTGCGATCTCGAGGAGTTGTTCGGGTGAGTGGTTGAGGAACCATGTGAGTGTGGTGGCTTCGGGCGAGTTCTTGCCCGCGTAGATGCCGGTGGGCTCGTCGTTGTGGCACAGCTCGACGGAATATTCGGTCGTGCCGGGACGGTGAGACCAATGCGGTGCGACAAGCAGATTTCGGAATCGGATTCCGAATCGTTCAAGGCCTAGGTGCCAGCGCAACAGATCAACGTTATCCATGACGAGCCACTGCTTAATCGGTGTCAGAGAGTTCGCCCAGATCTCGGTGCTAGGACCACTGAGTCGTTCGCTGAACCCGCTTGCGTATTCCTCGCCCTCACGCCACACGTGAAGCAGGATGAGAGGGTCGTAGCTCGGGAAGTGGACGTGGTCCTCGGTTTCTATATACAGCTCTCGCTTCAGCGAAGTTACGAGAGACTGGATGAAGTTGTCTCGGGCAATTGTTGTCGTCATAGCGGGGAGTACCTCGTCGTTTCTCGGCTAGTCGGAAGTGCGTTTGAAGTTGATGCCGTGAAACTGGCGGTCACGTCGGCGCGCGTGGTGTTAGTCGTTGGCCTAGGCCATGTATTTCTTGAGGAGGTCTTCGAGGTCGTCTTGCATCGCATGCGTGGTGGGCACGGCAATGGATGGAATGTTCGAATGAAAGCGGACGCTTGGATCGTCGATGCGGTGGTAGAACAAGGTGGGTGGCCACTGAGTCTTCTCGGCTACCCATGACGGGTGGAGTTGATCGATCTTTCTGGGGAACCGTGGGAGGTCGAAATGCAGTGCCATGGCGCGCTTTGCTCCCAGCTGCGTCGTTAATACGTAGGCAGCGACAGAATCACAATCAGTCTTAAGGCCGGGACTCGTCGATGGTTGTCTTTCTGACCATGAGAAGAATGTGGTTCCGTCCTCGTCCCAGACAGTGAAATAGAGGGTGCCATCATTCGTGAAAGACAGCGCCTGGTTGAACTCACTTGTTCTGGTCAATGAGTCGCGCAAAAGGCGTTCGATGAGCTCGGTGTGCTTTTCGAGCATGGTGGTGGTCCTTCCGCTGCGATCAGAGGATGCTTAGGTGGTTGCTATTGTTCTGAAGTTTCGAGCCAGTGGGCGTGGATGAGGGCGAACCTTCAAAGAGGGCAACGTATCCATCCCCGGATGGTTCGAGGACGAGGGAGAGCAGGTCCTCGCTTGATGTGCCCATCAGGTACGACAGAGGCACCAGGGCCTTGGGCGAGACGTTTGTGTATGTTGTGGGAATGGGGGAGGCTTTGCTTGTCAGGAAGTAGCTAATCGGTTCGAGGAATTCGATGGAAAAACCGGGGTGAACGTCGGTCACTGCTGGGATAGCGAGAGGTGGGAGCTGGTGCGCTGCACGAATGTCGGCGGCGAAGTGCATAATCGCGAACTTCTTGAAGATCTCCAAGGAGACCGAGCTGAAGCGTGCCCCGCCGAATGAGTACCTTTCGACGTGACCGTAGGCGTAGTACTCCTTGACCATGGTGAATGCCTCGTAGACATCGGTATATCCTTCGCCCGGCTTGACCAGGATCACATCATCGTCGATCCGGGTTGTGTGCCCGGAGAGTTCGCACAGGCGCGTGATGTAGGCGGCGAGTTCTTCATTCATGCGAGGGTTGCTCCTCCTCAGAGTGCGCTATCAACTACCTCGATTCTACGGCCGTAGCGAATCCAGGGAGGGGGCCGAGGCCTCGGCGATAGCTCGAGCGCATGCGAATGATCGGCATTTCGCGGATACCGTGGGATCGATAGTCGAGGTGAGTTCGAAGAACGGTGGGGACTTCTTCGAAATGGTGAATGCCGTGTGGGGGAGGGGTCCCAGGAGATCCTGAGGCGTGTACGACATGTCCGTGAGCGTAGCTATTCCGTCGCGTGCGAGCAGAGTGAGACACGTGGCGGCGAGTTCGAGGGATTGGGTTATGCAGAACGGGACCACGGTGTTTCGTCCGCCCTCGTAGGCAATGACGATTCCCCTCTCATCCTCGCTGAGAATGTAGGTTGTGAAGTCACGCCTGCTGGTGACAACGATACTGTCAACGTTGTCTTCGATGAGTTCAGAGGGAAAGTGCTCGCCGAGGAGTGGGAGCGCGAGGCTCCGAAACTCTTCCCACAGCATGTGTTACTCCTATCCGTCGGTTGGACTAGTCGAAGGGGACGCGTGGCATGCCGAACAGGGCTTGGCAGACTTCCTTGGTGCTTTCGATGTGGGCGATCTCGAAGAGGCGCTCGGGTGAGTGCTTCATGAACCAGGGCAGATTTAGGGCAGCACGTGTAGATATGTTTGCGACGATGCCCGTAGGTGACCCCTCGTAGAGGAGTTCCCCTGTCTCGAGATCTTGTGACCAGTGTGGGGCAGGAGAGAGCCATCTGAATGCAATGCCAATATCCTCCAGCTGCCAGCTAAGGCGAAGGAAGTCAAACAATTCCATCACGAGCCATTGTTTGACTGTGGTCAGATCGTTAGCACGAATTTCGCCTCCGGGCCTGTAACTTCGCTCGCTTGTCCCGCTGAAATAAAAGCCGTCCTTTCGCCAGATATGAATCATGACTTGAGGATCTGGCCCATTGAAAAAAATGTGTTCTTCGGACAGTTCAATTACGTCCCTGTGTGCGGCGGAAACGACTGCTTCAATGAACTTGTCGTCGCTGATCGTTGTCATAGTCTGTAGTGTCTCATGCTTTCCTGAGTCGTTTGTCGAGGACTTGAGGCTGGCTGGCCCGAGGCCGGTGGTCTCGTCAGCGTGCGTGGTGTTAGTCGTTGGCTTAGGCCATGTATTTCTTGAGGAGGTCTTCGAGGTCGTATTGCATCGCGTGTGTGGTGGATACTGCAAGGGATGGAGTGTTCGAATAAAAGTGGACGCTGGGATCCTCGATGCGGTGGTAGAGCAAGGTGGGTGGCCATGGGGTCTTGTCGGCTACCCATGACGGGTGGAGTTGATCGATCTTTGTGGGGAATCTTGGTACGTCGAAATGCAGTGCCATGGCGCGCTTTGCTCCCAGCTGCGTCGTTAAGACGTAGGCAGCGACAGAATTGCAATCAGTATCAAGTACGAAACCGGTCGATGGCTGTCTCTCTGACCATGAGAAGAACATGTTCTCGTCCTCGTCCCAGACGGAGAAATAGAGGGTGCCATCATTCGTAAAACTCCAACCCCCGTTGAATTCACTTGTTCTCGTCAACGAGTCGCGTAGGAGGCGTTCGATGAGTGCGGTGTGCTGTTCGAGCATGGTGGTGGTCCTTCCGCTGCGATCAGACGATGCTTACATGGTTGCTATTGTTCTGGAGTTTCGCGCCAACGGGCGTGGAAGCGGGTAGACACTCAAAGAGAGCAACGTATCCATCCCCGGACGGTTCGAGGACGAGGGAGAGCAGGTCCTCGCTTGACGTGCCCATCAGGTACGACAGAGAGACCAAGGCATTGGGCGAGAAGATTGTGTATGTCGTGGGAATGGGGGAGGCTTTGCTTGTCAGCAGGTACGAGGTGGGTTCGTGGAATTCGATGGAAAAACCGGGGTGAACGTCGGTCACTGGTGGGAGGTTGAGGGGTGGGAGCTGGTGCGCTGCACGAATGTCGGCGGCGAAGTGCATGATCGCGAACTTCTTGAAGATCTCGAAGGAAGCGGAGCCGAAGCGTGGCCCGCCGTATAAGTATCTATCGACGTGGCCGTAGGCGTAGTACCCCTTCCGCCTGGTGAATGCGTCGTAGATAAAATCTTCACCCGGTTCGACCAGGATCAAATCATCGTCGATCTGGGTTGTGTGTCCGGATAGCTCACACAGGCGAGTGATGTATGCGGCGAGTTCTTTGTTCATGCGAGAGTTACTCCTCTTCGACGCGCACTTCCGACTGTCTCGATTCTACGACCGTAGTGATTCCGGGGAGGGGGTCGAGGCCTCGTCACGGTGTGGGGAAACGATCGAGCGTTCGTTGGGTCGGGTCATTCCGTCGTGTAGAGCCGAATCGCGTCCTCGAGGGGCATAGTGAGAAGACTCGCGAGTCGAAGCCATTGGTCTTTGGTGAAAGTCCCGAAACTAAGTTCCGGATCGTCAACGTACACGCATTCAATCGCAGTCGTGCCCGGTACCGGTGTGAGTGACCAGGCGTTCTCAAGAGTGTCGGGCTGCGACGGTAGTGCTATCGGATCCCATGAGTTGAGGCGACGAATGGAGCTTCCGAGAACGACAACCAGCTGATACTGCGCGATGGTTGGGTTGCGCGTCCACAAGTAGCCGCCACCGAATGACGGGCGTTCCGAACGGCCAAACTTAAAATAGTCGTTCGATTCCCAGAACGAGTCAAAGATAAGGCCGTCATTGGTGAAGAACAGCCTGTCCCTGTGCTCTTCTTGAGTTATTGAAGAGTTCGCGCAGAGCATGGAAATCAGGTCGTCGAATTCTTCCAGCATGGGCGCTCACTCCTTCGGGTCGTTGCCTCTGCGGACATCGTAACTGACGGGCGAGCGCGAAATGGCACACCTCCTCCCGTCGTACGAGGGGAGGAGGTGTGACCGACGCTCTCGTCCTATGCTCCGTGAGCACGAGGCGGGAGAGAGGGGTGTCAGCTCTGCTGGTACAGCGCGGCGTATCCCGCGCCGGACGGTTCGAGGACAAGGGAGAGCAGGTCCTCGCTTGGTGTGCTCATCAGATATGACAGCGGGAGCAGCGCAGCCGGCGAGAGGTTTGTGTATGTTTTGGGAATGGGCGAGGCTTTGCTTGTCAGTAGATAGCTAATCGGTTCGAGGAATTCGATGGAAAAGCTGGGGTGAACGTCGGTCACCGGTGGGAGGTTGAGGGGTGTGAGCTGGTGTGCTGCGCGAATGTCAGCGGTGAAATGCATGATCGCGAACTTCTTGAAGATCTCGAAGGACTCGGACCCAAACCGTGTGCCACTGAAAGCGTATCTGTTGTAGTGGCCGTAGACATAATAGTTCTTCCGTACGGTGAATGCGTCGTAGATAAAGTCTTCACCCGGCTCGACCAGGATCAAATCATCATCGATCCGGGTCGTATGCCCGGAGAGTTCGTACAGGCGAGTGATGTATGCGGCGAGTTCTTCATTCATGCGAGGGTTGCTCCTCCTCAGAGTGCGCTATCGACTACGTTGATTCTACGGCCGTAGTGAACCCAGGGAGGGGGCCGAGGCCTCGGCGAGGGCACGCGCGTATGTAAAATACGCGCATTCTGCGCTCAGCGAGCTGTCAGTTTTGTGTGTCAGATAAAAACCATCGGTATCTTCATCAGCGATGCTGTAGTCGGTGCCCGGTACGGGGCCTAGAAGCTCGTCCGGAGGATAGTCCATATCGACGAGCTCGCCGAGCCCCTCGCGTGCGAGGAGTGTCAGTGCTATGGTCGCCAACTCAATGGAAGGGCTCGTGAAGAACGTACCGACGGTATTGCGTTCTTCGTGGCGGCCGATGGTAAGTCCTCGTGCGTTCTCGGTGACGAAAAAGCTTGCCAGACTACGCCTATCGATAAAGACGAGACTGTCACCGTTATCTTTGATGAGATTCGGGGGGAAGTGCTCGCCGAGGAGGGGGAGCGCGAGGCTCCGAAACTCTTCCCACATGACTGGCTCCCTTCGATAGGTTGGGGCCTGCGCTGATTGCGTCATCGAGGCAGGCTATCCCCATCCTACCTAGGCGCCGCGTGCTGAAGCGGCGATTGCGAAGGTGATCGACTACGAAGCCGCGCACGTCAGACTCTGTTAGGTCCGTTGGTTCTACTCACCCAGATACAGCTTTAGCGCGTCCTCATAGGGATACTGCATAAGATGTGCGAGCTTGTACGCGCGTTGTTCGTCGAACGAGGTGAACTCAACGTCGGGGCAACTGCGCATTGACAGGATCTGCTCGCCGGGCAGTTGTCCGGGGCTTATCGTCCAGCTTGCTCGGAGGGAATCCGGGTCAGTCGCTAGCTCGACTGCCTGCCGCCCATGCGACCACCGGTTGTAGCCACCCAGAAGGCGCACCAACTCATATCTCGCAACTGTCGAACTCGGGGTTCGCAGTGTTGCGCCGACACGGCTTGGGCGTTCGCTCGTGCCGAAGCGGTAGTTGTCTGTCGAGTACCAGAAAGAATCAAAGAGAATTCCATCGACAGTGAAGAACAGCCTGCCGTCTCGTTCCTTGCACACGACTGAAGAGTTTGCACAGAGCGTGGATATGAGATCGTCGAATTCTTTCAGCATGGGCACTCACTCCTTCGGGTCATTGCCTCTGCGGACATCCTAAGTGACGGGCGAGCGCGAAATGGCACACCTCCTCCCGTCGTACGAGGGGAGGAGGTGTGACCGACGCTCTCGTCCTATGCTCCGTGAGCACGAGGCGGGAGAGAGGGGTGTCAGCTCTGCTGGTACAGCGCGGCGTATCCCGCGCCGGACGGTTCGAGGACAAGGGAGAGCAGGTCCTCGCTTGGTGTGCTCATCAGATATGACAGCGGGAGCAGCGCAGCCGGCGAGAGGTTTGTGTATGTTTTGGGAATGGGCGAGGCTTTGCTTGTCAGTAGATAGCTAATCGGTTCGAGGAATTCGATGGAAAAGCTGGGGTGAACGTCGGTCACCGGTGGGAGGTTGAGGGGTGTGAGCTGGTGTGCTGCGCGAATGTCAGCGGTGAAATGCATGATCGCGAACTTCTTGAAGATCTCGAAGGACTCGGACCCAAACCGTGTGCCACTGAAAGCGTATCTGTTGTAGTGGCCGTAGACATAATAGTTCTTCCGTACGGTGAATGCGTCGTAGATAAAGTCTTCACCCGGCTCGACCAGGATCAAATCATCATCGATCCGGGTCGTATGCCCGGAGAGTTCGTACAGGCGAGTGATGTATGCGGCGAGTTCTTCATTCATGCGAGGGTTGCTCCTCCTCAGAGTGCGCTATCGACTACGTTGATTCTACGGCCGTAGTGAACCCAGGGAGGGGGCCGAGGCCTCGGCGAGGGCACGCGCGTATGTAAAATACGCGCATTCTGCGCTCAGCGAGCTGTCAGTTTTGTGTGTCAGATAAAAACCATCGGTATCTTCATCAGCGATGCTGTAGTCGGTGCCCGGTACGGGGCCTAGAAGCTCGTCCGGAGGATAGTCCATATCGACGAGCTCGCCGAGCCCCTCGCGTGCGAGGAGTGTCAGTGCTATGGTCGCCAACTCAATGGAAGGGCTCGTGAAGAACGTACCGACGGTATTGCGTTCTTCGTGGCGGCCGATGGTAAGTCCTCGTGCGTTCTCGGTGACGAAAAAGCTTGCCAGACTACGCCTATCGATAAAGACGAGACTGTCACCGTTATCTTTTATGAGATCGGGTGCAAAGTGATCATTTAAGATCTGAGAAGCTATGTTCTTGAACTGTTCCCACAACATGTGTTTCTCCTGTTAGCCTTCCTTGTTGGTCGAGTAGATCATGCGCGGTGAAAGCTACTGTTGGACTATCACCGTCCAGATCGAAGAATCGAAGTTGTAGTCCGCCTCCCTTTTGGAATTGGTCGGGTGCAATTACACTCACTTCGACTTCCCAGTTTCCGTCAAACTTTTCGGGATTAACGTGATACTGGTGATATGGTTCGTGGACTGCGCCTGGTTCCATTGACCGTGTTTCGAGAGGGGCAATTTTCTTCCCGGGCATTGCTCCGAAGAATCTACCACTTGTGGGGCCAACTCGGTCAATTGTTGATCCATACTTGTCGACGTACTCTTGAACGGTGTATCGGCGATGGGTGCCCTTAACTCCACCATCTACAATATCTGGGTCTTTTCGCCAGGCAGCCCGCTTTTCTGCGGGATCGTAGTGGTCGGAATATCGCCAATCTGAGTAGGGATGGCCGTCCAATACCTCTGCTGGTTTCTTAGAAATAGAACCACCGTCGGGTAACGCGTCGAACGTTCCGATCTTATTTGTGTCCGGACCGTCAAGATCCTCGATGTACCCTCGTGCGGGTACGGATTCGCGCAGCCCTTCGATAGTGGAGGAGTCGCCGTCCCAGTTCTCTGGGTAGGCTTCCTTGCGTTGTTCTTTAGGAACGATGCCGTGATCGTAGTCCTCAAGTTCTTCCCGTTTGGCGAGGTACTGTTCCTCGGTTGTGATCGGTGAATCGTCGTCGTCGTCGGAGTTGTCGTCGTCGTCCTTGTCGGAGTTGTCGTCGTCGTCCTTGTCGGAGTTGTCGTCGTCGTCCTTGTCGGACTTGCCGTCGTCGTCCTTGTCGGACTTGCCGTCGTC
>CALIZH010000377.1 GCA_938028585.1 uncultured Actinomyces sp.
CCACAGTGTCGAGCGAACCCGCCATGTCGGGCGGCTACCAAATCGGCCCCGACGGAGTCCTGGTGCGCCCAGCCCAGTTCGCAGCGGACACCTACACCAAGCCGGAACTACCCGAGGCGGCAAAGGAAAACACCGAACGCGGCGCAGAAGCAGCCGCAGAATACTTCCATGCACTCATGGGATACACGTGGAATACAGGAGATGTCCAGGCAATCCAGGATGTTTCCGATCCGTCATCGAAGTTCATTTCATCGTATGTGCACGACGTCTCCGATTTGTATGCGAACGGCTGGGCGTACGGGAGTACTTCCCAGATTGTTCACGTTCTCAAGATCGAACCAATTGATGCTAACGGATCGGATATTCCTCCCAACACGGTTGTCGTCGCATTTCGCATAAGATCCACGGACGGAACGATGTGTCGCGGACAGAAGATCCATGTCAACGATACGGAATATGACTCAACACTAGTCCTCTTCATGACATGGAAGGACAACCGATGGATTGAGACGCAAGCGACGATACGGACCGGCGATGAATAAGAAATCTCGTAACTACATAAGAGCTATCGCAGCCTCACTGTGTATATTTCTTCCGTGTGTCTGTCCGTCTGCAGCACGCGCTGATGATGGAAACGAAGGCCCATATCGACAACGCTCAGATGCACACGATAGTGGCTCTTCATAATTGAGGGTGTAGTTGGGGTCTGAATCCTCCGGTTTCGAGGAGGCAGCGGGTTATGTAGTTGGTGAGGTTTCGGAAGCCGAGGGCGGATCCGCGTAGGTGTTCGAGGCGGCCGTTGATGGCTTCGGTGGGGCCGTTGCTGGCTCCGGCTGTGTCGAAGTAGGCTAAGAAGGCATCCTTCCACTTGCGTAGGGTGCGGCCCAGGCGAGCGATTTCGGGGATGGGACACGTTGGTAGGCTCTCGACGAGACGAGCGGCCGGGCGTCGTCCTTCTTCAGCTTCACGACAATCTGCTCAGGCGTGTGCTTCCAGAACTTCCTCATGGTCATCCATTCTGCCCGGCCACAAGCCGCCAGGACTACTCAGAACAACCCTCTCAAAACAAACGATCCGAAAAAACCAGACCTGTCCAGTCTACTTGTCGTTCATCTAGTGGACCCCACCCTCCGGGCTGCGTGCCGCCCTCTGAATAGCAATTAAGAAAGGTTGGTCCGCGGCCTTCGTCTCAGCGTCAAGCTCCTCAAAGGGAACGGCTGATGCATGATGAGGATCAGTCCGGCTGATCCACGCCGTCCATGCATCGTGAACGTCTTCCGCTGTAGTTCGCTCACCCTTGGCTCGCATAAGCACCGCATACACTCGGAAAAGGTCCTCAGAGCCGCACGGCACGTCAGTTCCTTTGGGCAAGCAACCACGAACGAGTTCTGCATCGCGTTCTAAGTAGTTGGGCATAGCGGCATCCTTCCGACCAGAAGCATCAGATACAGCAGCCCAAAGATCACCGGAACGACGCGTTCGACGTTGCCGAGCTGGCGAAGCCCAGCTCTTACGCGAGTCATCTTCCCCTTGGAGTTTCCTTCGTTGCTGAGTAGCGTCCACTCGTCGAGAAACGGTGTCAACGGCAGATAGTCTGCTTCAATCTTATTGATCACCACGAACTTTGCTTCGTTCAGTTTTCGGTAATTTCTTAGCAGGCACCACCAGCAGACAGAGACAGCGATCCCTGCAACGCATACTGCAATGGGCAACAATGCCGACCCATCTTCCGGCTTATGCAATCCGATGACGGCTGCTAGCGTCGTATTGCCAGTCAAGAAGAACGCGTTGGCCACTGCGCGTCGGGCAGAGATCCGGTCGGCCATTTCGACTGACAACTTGTAGATATCCATGATTCTTGGATCAGGCGGAATCGAGACGCCCTCATGTTCCTCGTTGGTCACCGAGAACCCTTGACTAGCGCCTTCAAGTTGTCCCAGGTCCACTTGTATAACTTGTCGCTCGATGTCGCAGTCGCAGGTTTCCGGGCGCCGTCATGGCCAGCCAGGAGAAAATAGGGGATGTTCTCCTCTTTGGCGATCCGCAGCTCTTCCGCCACGCCTACGGCGGTGTGAGTGCTCTTCCCGCATAGAACGATCACGAGCCCAGCACTTTTGATGCGCCTGCGTGCTTCGACCTTCCATGTGGGCGAAGCCGTCTTGATCGACCAGTCCGCTATCTTAAATGGGGTATCTGGGTGCTTGGCTTGTCCAACCAGCAGGTCTTTCAGTCGAGCATCGTTATCGTAATCGAAACTGATAAAGGCACGTTGCGCCATGAGGGTCTCCGTTCGTCGCTGGAAGCCAGGGGTGTCCCCGACAGCTCAGATGATACCGACTATCACTGGCGCTCTCGTATTCAGCGTCTATGAGTGTCTGTCCGAATCCAGTCGGAGACGCATCACCCCGAGAGCTTCGGTACTCTTCTCTACCGTCGCCGTCGAGACGCCCTTGTTTCTCTCTGCGTGGGATAAAGTCGGGTGTGAAACGTTAGAGGTCTCTGCCAGCTGTTGCTAGGATTACTCGTGCCTCAGGTGAGCTGCGCGGACCTTTTCGCCGTCGAGCTTAGCTCCGGCCTCGTACATGTGGGCGCCCTGCCCACAGCAAGCGTGGGGTACAGCAATCGCTGCCCTGCTCCACGTCTCACGCGCCTGTCCCAGTTATCTTTGGTGACGGCTTGCCCGTGACAGCCTTCGATGTTGACTTCGAGCTCACCGCGTGTGCCAGTCGCACGAGGACATCGAGCTGCTTGGGCGGCGTCCCAAGAGAGGTGGCCACGTCCTCGTTCAGCTGCTTGCGCAGCTCGGCTACGGTCCATTCGACCCCGCGGTCCGGCGCGACGCTAGTGTCAGCCTGATTCCAGGGCTTGCTCGGTGAACCGGTGATGAAGACGGTGCGCCGCCGAACGCCGGGAACCCCCTGTGCGCGCTCGGAGAGAGTCTGCGACAGGACTTCCGGGGGAGAGCGTCGCCAGCGGGGCGCCGTCGGAGCCACTGATCCGAAGCGAGGGATTCGCGGGCCTGTGTGGCACCTGCATGAGAAGCAGAATAAGGCCACAGATAAACGCGAGCATGCACGCCAGAACGCCGCATGGAATGCAAGGACTACGTCATGCACGACGGAGACGTCGTGGAGTTCAGGTTTAATGTTTAATCATTTCTGAACGAGGCAGTGGCCGGGTCGC
>CALIZH010000378.1 GCA_938028585.1 uncultured Actinomyces sp.
TGGAGGCGGTGAATGATGGTTTTGTCGCCGTTCGCGGATTCTTGAAATATAGATGATCTCTTCAAGAAAGTCAGGGTGTCCCGTGCTGCATTGGAGTCATCGTCGAGCTTCAGAAGCCAGTGGGTCGGTACGCCGGAAGTTGATAGGAGAGACAGTGTGTCGAGGAGTGATATAGCGATCCTTTCCTGCTGAGGGTGTTCCGTACTGAGTCGCTCTAAGACCTGCTCGTACGCTATGAACAGTGCGACCCCGACGGCGTCCGGGTAGTCATCGCCCTCGAGGCGGCTGATACTTGACTCGAGCGGGTGATTGCTCAGCCTCTCAAGATAGTTGGATAGGGAGTATCGCCCTGACTTGGCTGTTGCGGCCGCTTGGGTTACGGCAACGGGGAGGTCGCCAAGCGCGTCCGCGATTCGGTCGGCTGCGTCGCGGTGAGCGTCGCCGGTGCGTCCACAGAGGAGAGTGATCGACTGCTCGCGATCGAAGACGCCAACCGTCAACGGCAGCCACCCCAAACTGTCCCAGTCAAGGTGGCGCGTTGTGGTGATGGTGACCCGGATGCCGTTGCCCTCGGGGGTGAGGTCCTTCAGGTCGTCGAGATTCTCCACGTTGTCGAAGACGAAGAGGCAGTTAGCTGCATCCGATGAGCGCAGCTGATCCAAGAAGCGCTGAATAATAGTTTCCGGAGGGACATCCTTCGGTGCATCGATACCGATGCGCAGTGCGAGCTCGTAGAGATCGGCAACAAGCTCCGTACGTGAGGCTGCATTGATCCACGCGACCATGGGCCAGCCCTCGTCCTCACACTTGGCTGCAACCGCTGCGGCCAGTTGAGTCTTGCCGCTTCCTAGCATCCCCGTCAGAACTGTGCGAGGTTCAGCGTGGGTGAAGATGGCATCGAAGAGCTCGTCCTGCCCTTCTCGCTTGACGAAGCCTGTGGTGACTCTGGGGCGGCTGCCGAAACGTATCCGTTTGGGGACGGTGTGTAGTTGAGCGCTTGTGCTTTGAATGTTGTCGATGCTGTCGGCGATCTTATCCAGGCGTTCGTGAGTTTTCTTGTGCTGGTCTGACAGTTTCTCCTGGCCTGCGAGTAGTTGCTTGCGTGCGGCGATGTCGAAACCGCGTGAGCCTGGTGCGAGATGGATGAACTCTTCGGCGACGATGCGAGTCAGGTCGTCGAAGAAGGACTCGGCTGCCGTCTCCACGTACCGACGGCGGCCGGCCGTTTGCCGTCGGAGGTAGGTCTCGAAGTTGTCCGGGAACCGTACCGCCTCAAGGACTGCGGCGTCGTCTCCACTGAGCTCCTTGAGTGCCACCTCCATCTCGGTGGCGGCTCCAGCCAAGGCGGATCGACTGACCCCGGCCAGTTCATGCCTTTCGCTGGCGATATCCACCTGCTTCTGAAGGCGGCTCTTGATGGACGCCTCCAGCGGATTCTCCTCGCCGCCCCGCCCCTGCAGCAGGCCCCACACGCTGCGCCACGCGTTGAGGGTATCGCCTGGCAGTGACGCCGCGCTGCTCCACGAAGGATCGACGGCCACAGCGGCTCCGCGCACGACCAGCCCGGCAAGACTGGTGGTCATGGTCAGGACAGCGAGGGAGAGGGAATCGGCCATGCCGCTATCGTATAAGCGCTCAACGGGACTGGAGCAGAGTTCTTACGGCGTCTTGAAGGGGTTCGTTGCCTCCTCGGATCTCCCCGCGGCACGGTAGGCATTGGCGAGGTTGCCGCGCGAGGTGAGGGTGTCAAGGTGGTCGGGACCCGCGAGACGG
>CALIZH010000379.1 GCA_938028585.1 uncultured Actinomyces sp.
TCTGCCCGGCCACAAGCAGCCGGGACTACTCAGAACAACCCTCTCAAAACAAACGCTCCGAAAAACCCAAACCCCTCCACGTGCTTTGCGATTCGGAATCGAATAATCCGTCAGTGTGGTCTAAAGTGGTCTAACGTGGTATCTTTCAAAGAAAGAGAAAGGTACCATGATGGGTGCAACAGCATCGCTCAATACGAAGATCGACCTCCAGGAGAAGCGCGACTTCCAGGCAAACGCGGAGGCGTTGGGGATGACGCCGTCAGCCGCGATCAAGGTGTTCGTGCGCATGTTCAACCAGTGCAAGGGCTTCCCCTTTGACGTGCGGCTCCAACCGAGGATCAACTTCGATAACTCCGACATTGCCGTGGCCGAGGTAAGCGACGGCCGCCTCGTCGTTCCTGCCGCCTGGAGGGACGAGGATGACGACTGAGAGCCCACCGCTGGTTGGCACCTCCGCACCGCATGTTAGTAGGCCGATAAACAAGAAAGAGGGCATCATCAATAAGGTCTTTGTGGATATGCTCGATAATCTGGGCTACGACATTCAGCTTGTCTATGTGAAGAAGAAAGGGGCTGCTGAAAAATGAGTAAAGAAAGACTCAGTGCATTTACGGATGCGATATTGGCGATCATCATGACAATATTGGTGCTGGAACTTGAGAAACCGGAGGCAGCTGACTGGGCATCGTTTTGGGCACTCAGGTCGCATTTCTTCTCCTATACGATTTCCTTCTTCTGGCTTGGCGCTATGTGGGTAAATCTGCATAACCATTGGAGCGGGATCGAGAAGATAGACAACAAGGTGATCTGGTGGAGCATCATCATGCTGTTTTTTGCCTCTTTCTTCCCGTATGTGACAGACTTTGTGAGTAACCACTTCACAAGCCTTTTTGCACAGATGTTTTACAGCGCGGTAGTGATATGTGTTTCACTATCCAACATGGCGCTTGCGCGAGCGGTCGCAAGGGCTAATGGTTCGACGGGCGCGTTGGACTATAGTAACCGGAAAATCGTTGCGGCTGACCTGATCATTAAGGCGATTGGCATTGTTCTTGCGATCTTTGTTTATCCGCCGATTACCATGTTTGCAGTTATTCTGGCAGGGTGTGAGGTGACCTTCCTTCCACATATAGTGAATCGAAAAAACAAGAAACAAAGTGAGATCGAGGCTGTATGATCCATATCTGGATTTATTCCTGCAGGTAGCGGAGCTTGGGAGCTTCTCCAAAGCGGCCGAAGCCAGGTACATCACGCCGTCTGCGGTTATCAAGCAGATCAATCTCTTAGAGGATGAACTTGTGTTCGTCTTTTTGAAAGAACACACAGAGGCTTAAAGCTGACAAAAGCCGGTGAATCCTTAAAGAAGGATGCGCCGGAACTGATCAGGATGAGCCGTGAAGCCGCATCAAGAGCCATCTCTTCCATGAAGAGTGACGGACACATTATCCGCATCGGTACGTCGCCTATGACACCCGCGGAAGTACTTGTGGAACTATGGCCGAAACTGTCCGAGATCTTGCCGGGGCTGAAATTCCAGCTTGTACCTTTCGATACTACGCCTGAAAATGCCCGGATGATCCTGAAAAATCTCGGCGAAACCATCGATGTGGTCGCGGGTCTGTTCGATGAGGAACTGTTGAAGTACTGCGAATGTAATGGCATTGAACTGACCCGGGACAAGTTATGTGTGGCTTTTTCGGTCAATCATCCGCAGGTAAAAATCGTAGATTTTCCGCTCTATAAAACAGGCTTGAACCCGGGAATCTGGGTGC
>CALIZH010000380.1 GCA_938028585.1 uncultured Actinomyces sp.
CGCACCCCAACAGAAGCATTCAACGAACTCATTGCTACCACCCATTGACACCGCCTGGCATGAGGATTTGAATAGTGACGTGGCACGATTTTTTTGGTCGCATCCAACGCTGGAGCCTTCCTTGGTTTCGGGTAATGAAGACATGGTTCGTCTTTGTTTGGGATTTGCGGCCAATACTCAAATTTCACCATCCATTGTAAGGGATCACTTTGGCAAACATGGCGGAAGAAAGGGTGAGTTTGCAATCAGGTTTTCCCGTGAGATCGAAAGACGACTAGCTAAAGGTTTGTCGGTGCACGTACCGGATGAGATCCGCGAGATGTTCGATTGGCTATTTGATGATTGTACAAACAGTGTTGCAACCTCGGGTGATGTTCATGATTATGTTGAATGACATGCAATTGTTAGCTGCGGCGAACGAACATCATTGTGTATTCATTGAAGCAATTCCAGGCAGTGGAAAGACTGTGGTTGCTGTTGAACGTTTTGGTATTGCGCGCTATGTAGGCGATGATGAGCGTGGGGTGCTTGCAATAGCCTTCAATGTTGCGGCTGTGGCATTACTGAAATCTAGAATTCAAGATCGATGGGGAAGTGCGTGCTTGTCTTTTCCTCATAATGTGTGCACATTCGATCGAGCGTATCGTGAGTTGATTCATTTCTTGATCTTGCATAAGCATATCAGCTGGTCGTCTTCTTATGTTGAACTCGATGTTCGTGAAGACTATCGTGACTGTCCTGGTTATAGAGACGATGTGAACGTTAGTTTTCGGTTATCGCTCGACAGTTCGCACAAGATTATTGTAGTTCGTGAGCGGGCGAATGGTGGGCGTTCATCATCTGGTTTTGAATCACTTGACGCAATGTGGGATATTGTTCGGTTTGGAGTAATTTCGTATGATGATCTGCATTCGCTAATAGATTGTGTTCGGCAAGATCAGCAGCTATCCCTTAGCGTTACTGACTGGTTGAGGCGGTGCTATCGGAGTATAATTGTCGATGAAGCCTATGATATGAACCTAAATAGTCTTTGGTTTCTCGATAGGTGCTTTGAGGCCGGGTTGGACATTACCATCGTGGGTGATCCTTGGCAGTCGCTCTACAGGTGGCGTGATGCTGTGCCTGAGCTGATCAAGCAGTATGTGGAAGAACCAAGTCGGAGGTTTGTGAAATATGCGCTAGATCGATCATATCGATTTGAATCGTCTGAGCAAACTCAACGTGTGACTGACCTGCGAGAAGGTGGAGTATTGTCGTTGGAGAACGGAGTTAGTGCCGATGTTGATGTTGTTTTGGCTTCGCAATGGTCGTCACTCTGGCATCTTGGTAACAATGTTGTCCCGCTCAGTTTCGGTAAAGTCGTTGGCTATGCTTCTGCGGTATGCTGTTTGTTGTTGAATGAGCTTACATTGCGTCATTTTGGTCTTACTTCGCCTCATTTTGATGATGCTGTGCGGGTGTTAAAGCTATCTCCTGAAGGGCTTGAGCGATTCAATGAAGCAATCGTTGCTCCGGTGTTGAGTCATTTGGAGATTGGGGGCGATGTTGACGCCGATCTGATTCAAAGGATTGAGTCTGACTGCCTGCGCTCAGGTTTTTTATCAAAGGAACTTGATGGTAATGGCAGAGCTCAACTGGCTGCGGATCTACGGAGTCTCTCTTTGCGTTTGCAGCGAGGCGATTTAGTTCCTGGAATGACGGTGAATCAGGCAAAAGGGAGAGAGTGGGATCGCGTTGGTGTTTGGTTTTCAAAGTTGCCGGAAGTTCTGGACATTAGTAAAGAGTATCATCGCAAGATTTATGTCGCTGTAACCAGGTCTAGATTTTCGACTTGCCTTTTGAAAAAGATTCCATAAGTTTCTGCGGTAGATTACTTTTGTAGATCTGCGAGTAAGTGCTCGTTCTTTTGTGATTTTGCGCAAATGGCTTTGTGAGATCTACAGTATAAGTTTTAGTTTTGTTTACGTGTTTCGGCATGCTTGTAGTGGGTACCCAAATAGGGGGCCGCCCGTGGATTCCCACGGGCGGCCCCCCAGCAGCGAGGCGCTCAGCCCCAGCACTTGTTTGCCGAGTTGCGTGTAAGAACACAAAACGATGGAACCTGCAGAGTTCACCAGGTTCTATGATTCTGATAAATGACTGAGGATGGAAAAGATAAAAGGTGGATACTATACGTCGAGCTGAGATAGTCGAGTCTAGCGGGACTTGAAAACTTGACAGTTGTCCGAAAGTGAAGACCGGATGGTATCATTGATGCTACAAGTTGGTCGCATCTGGCGATCGAATGACAACTGAAATCCTCGCAAAGTATTTTCTCAAGCTTGGAGGCTGCAATGTACCTGAAAAAATTACGGTTGAAGGATATCGTGCAGCTGCACAAGCGAAGATATCGTGCGAATTTAAAAGCCGTTTCTCCCTAATACTGGGAGCAAATGGATCTGGAAAAACGACGATAAATGAAGCTATAGCCCTCGCACATCCGATACGCTTTCCGTGGATGCCGCCAATCGATGCTAGCGTTTTGGGTGACTCGCCAAGAAGAGTAACAGTTGAGTACGCGTATGAAAAACGGAAGTCAGAAGAAAGCATATTTGAGAAACAGCTAAAATCGAGGCAGATTCCAGCGCCGAATTGGGACAGTATACTCGAACGTTCTTTGGGAAGCGTTCGAGTTCAAAGAAAAACGAAGAATGACATTCCAAGAGACAATATTCGACTCATCCATCTACCTGCAGTCAGAAATCCCATTGATGAGCTGTCGCGCAGAGATACTCAGATACTGTTAGAGCTATTTCGTGCAGCTGAGCGCGCGTCTTCCGGCAAAGCCAATTTAGCGTCATTAAAATCGGAAGCTAAGTACCTTCTCGATGCTATCATCAAAAATGGCGCTGTCGTGTCCGTTGAAAATAAGATCTCTCAAAATATGAGTAGGTTGAGTTCCGGAGTTTCTGAGCATCATGCGTTTGTGGGCACACAGG
Source organism: uncultured Actinomyces sp. (assembly GCA_938028585.1). Lineage (GTDB taxonomy): Bacteria > Actinomycetota > Actinomycetes > Actinomycetales > Actinomycetaceae > Pauljensenia. The sequence goes on from CALIZH010000380.1 coordinate 2,979, forward strand.
TAATAGATGATGCCTATCTTGCTCGTGTGTTTGAGATGCTGCTGGCACTGGAAGACGATCGAGACATCGCAAAGCGGCTTCAAGTATCGAGCCTTGGGTATGTGAACCTTCTGCATATCGCGGTTGTTCTAGCGGGAATACCTAACGCAAAAAGTACTCCTGCAGTACAAAGTAATGCTGGTTACACAAGTGCACATGTTGCATCCGCGGGTAGTAAAAGTAACCCTGTTTCTTCACAAGAATCGCTTGATAGTGCGGATGAAGCTAGTGGTGAATCTTGTGCCACAGATGCAGGCGACATCGAAGATCATTCAATTGATGAAGGTGTCGAAATATCATCTGAGTTGCGAAAGGCTCGTCAGCGAATCGAAGAAGCTGAGCGCATGGCAGATGCGGAAGCGGATTCTTTTTATCCCGATCAGTTTCATGTGTTGGTGTTGATCGAAGAGCCGGAAGCGCATCTGCATCCGCAGCTGCAATTTGGGTTGATTAGATATTTACGTGAACTCGCAAATGAAAGAAAAGATATTCAAGTCATAGTAACAACTCATTCAGCTGATCTGGCTGCCTCGTGCGAGCCGGAAGATGTCATTATCATGCGAAAAGATGCTAATGGCGTACCCGCTGCGCGAACGTTAACCGATGTTCCCATCGATAACGAAAAACTAAAGAAATACTTGATCGACCAGACTAAACTACATTTGGATGCCACAAGGGCTTCCGCGTTGTTTGCAGATAGATTGTTGCTTGTTGAAGGGGTGACAGAGGCGGCAATATTACGACAGTTTGGTCGCGTATGGGCAAAGGGAGATGAGCGCAGAGTTGCGCAGATCGATGCTTTGGCGATCTTGCCTCTGGGAAGAAAAGTTGGACCTTGGCCAATTCAATTGCTTGCTACTACCGGCTTTGAATTGGTGACACGCGTTGCTGCGCTCACTGATACAGATGTGAAAGGTGATAAGCCGCGTAGCGCACATAGGCCTCCAAAGTGGGGCAGTGTCATAGGGTGTAAGCAATTTTTCGTGTAGTGGCGGTGCTGTTTGGA
>CALIZH010000381.1 GCA_938028585.1 uncultured Actinomyces sp.
TCTACCCGCACATGACCGTGCGCGACAACATGGGTTTCGCCCTAAAGATCGCCGGTGTGGACAAAGCAGAAATCGACCGTCGCGTCCAAGAAGCTGCCGAAACCCTGGACCTGGTGGAATACCTCGACCGCAAACCCAAGGCTCTCTCCGGTGGTCAGCGTCAGCGCGTGGCGATGGGCCGCGCGATTGTGCGTAAACCCCAGGTCTTCCTGATGGACGAGCCACTGTCAAACTTGGATGCCAAGCTGCGTGTCCAGACCCGCACCCAGGTCGCCGCTCTGCAGCGCAAACTGGGCGTGACCACTCTGTACGTGACTCACGACCAGACCGAGGCTCTGACCATGGGCGACCGCATCGCGGTGATCAAGGGCGGTATCCTGCAACAGGTCGGCACCCCCGAAGAGATGTATTCTCGCCCGTCGAATGAATTTGTCGCGGGGTTCATCGGTTCTCCCTCCATGAACTTGCGCAAGTTCAAGGTGGAGGGCAACGTGGCAAAGCTCTATGGTGCTTCCGTGGAAATTTCCCAGGCCCAGAAAGACGCCATGGTTGAGGCCGACAACGACATGGTCACCATCGGTTTCCGCCCCGAGGACCTGGAGCCCACCACCGAGGACGGGGTCGGCACCATCCCGGTGGTGGTAGACATCACCGAGGAACTGGGTTCGGATGCCTACATCTACGGTCACCTGGCAGGTGCAGATTCCGGCCACGGTCTGGGTTCTGGCAGCGAAGGCAAGGGCGAGCAGCTCATCGTCCGCGTTCCTCCGCGCACCGCTCCCAAGCCCGGCGGCGTGATCCACACTCGCATCAAGGCTGGACAGCAGCACAACTTCTCTGCATCCACCGGCGATCGTCTGCCCGAGTGATCAAGGTTTCTGATCACTAAAACGGCTCATACGGGGCCCGCAACCACACGGTTGCGGGCCCCGTGCCCTATCGTGCAATGAATGAGACAATAGAGCCATGCCCATTCCCTCAACGCTTGAGATCACGGCAGCAACGGTTGACCCGGCACTGCTGGATTTACCTTGGGATCTTCCCCTTGAAGACTGGCCTAAGGAAATCCTTGCCGCACTTCCCCGCGGCATTTCACGCCACGTCGTTCGCTTCGTCAAACTTTCCGACAGGGTGATCGCAGTCAAAGAGATCGGGGAAAGCGTCGCGTACAAAGAGTACGAACTCCTTCGCGACCTCTCACGAATGGGAGCTCCCTCGGTTATCCCCACGGCAGTTGTCAGCGGCCGGCGAGATGCTTTTGGTGAGGAACTCGCAGCCGTATTGGTAACCGAACACCTGCAGTTCTCCCTTCCCTACCGCGCAGTCTTCTCGCAGCACATGACGCCAGACACCGCGGGACGTTTAATTGATGCTTTGGCCGTCCTTCTTGTTCGGCTCCATCTTCTGGGCTTCTATTGGGGCGATGTTTCACTGTCGAACACCTTGTTCAGGCGCGATGCCGGATCATTTTCTGCCTACCTCGTCGACGCAGAAACCGGTGAAATTCACCCTTCACTCACCGAAGGGCAACGCCTGTACGACGTCGATCTTGCACGCACCAACATCATCGGCGAGCTCATGGACTTGCAAGCCGGTTCTTTCTTCCCCAGCGAAGAAGACCCCATCGCAGTCGGCGACCGTATTCGTTCACGCTACCTTGAGCTCTGGAATGAACTCACAGGCGCTGAAGTCATCGAAACCAACCAAAGATGGCGTGTTGCTCAGCGCATCCGCCGCCTCAATGACCTGGGCTTCGAAGTCGGAGAACTCCAGATGTCCTCGGATCTTGATGGCACCCACATGATCATCACTCCAAAGGTCGTCGACGCAGGACATCATCATCGAAAGCTCATGCGCTTGACCGGTATGGATGTCGGCGAAAATCAGGCACAGCGAATGCTCAACGACATCGAGACCTACCGTGCGATGACCGGGAAGAACAAGATCCCCCTGGAAATCGTTGCACACGAATGGATGAACGAAGTCTTCGAACCCGTCATCAGCGCTGTTCCCGCAGAACTTGCTGCAAAGCTTGAACCCGCACAGATTTTCCACGAATTCCTTGAACACCGCTGGTATTTGGCCGAAGAATCCGGGCGCGATATCCCCCAAGATGAGGCGATTGAGTCTTACGTGAAGAGCATTCTTCCGACCAAACGTGACGAAGCGATGCTACTGGACCCGGCGCTGATGACCCAACCTGACAAAGGCGCGGCCTCGGAGATGGAAACGCTCACTGAAGAAGAGGGTTTCAGCCGCCAAGAAGAGCGCGCGGGAATTGACGGAATGCATGGGAAAGCTGATGAGACCGAAGAGAATCCCGGTCGTCCAAAGATGCAATTCGTCCCGGGGATTGGATTAATTCCCGTCGACGATTACTTCTAGACCCTTATATGGCCTCGGCACGTGTTGTGAAGAAATGAAGGATACACAATGAGCGAATTCCCAAAGATTATTGCCCATCGCGGCGCATCAACCCTTGCACCTGAGAATACGATCGCAGCCTTCGCGAAGGCCTCGGAGATTGGGGCCCGCTGGTGCGAGTGCGATGTAGGCGTCATGGCCGATGGGACGCTGCTGGTGATCCACGATGACACGGTCGACCGCACAACGAATTCTTCAGGTTCTTGGGATTCCTGGGGCTACGGGGAACTGCGCCGACTTGATGCGGGTGCATGGTTTTCTCCGACCTACCGTTTTGAACGCATTCCTGAGCTGGCCGATGTGGTGTCTTTTGCGAATGCGACGCAGACATCCTTCAATATTGAGCTGAAGCCTCGAGCCGCGGGCAAACGCCGCGATACATTGGTTGAAAACCTTGAGGTCGCACTGCAGTCCTTCAAAAATAAGAGTGGGCTGCTGATTTCTTCCTTCGACCACGAGCTGCTCGGCGCAGTCCGTCAGGCGATGCCCGAGCTTCCACTGGCGTGGCTATGCCGCCGCGACGAGGTCACTGCTGGCTCCTGGCGTCAGGCTGCCGATCTTGGGTGCAGCGCCATCCATCCCGCTTGGGAAGGGCTGACCGAGGTCGAGGTGAACGAGATGCTGAGCGCTGGCTTCGAAGTGAATGCCTGGACCATCAATTCCCTTGAGGATGCGCGCACGGCCGCAAAATGGGGTGTCAGCGGGATCTTTACCGACCGCGTGCAAGATTTTCCCGCTGAGGCCCTGGCTCGCGCTTAAGAGTGCTGAATCACCCACGCCCACATGGCGATTGCCGCGGCGTGACCCACGTTCATTGAGCGAGTCGAACCGCGCTGCGTGATGTGGAGAATCTCGCCGCACTGCGCGCGCATTTCTTCGCTCAAACCACTGGATTCTTCCCCAAATATCAGGCATGCATGAGCGGGAAGCTGGTGACCTTCCAGCGGAATTGAACCTGGCACATTGTCAATGCCAACCAGCGACAATCCTCTTTCGCGAACCGAATCAGCGAATTCCGTGACATCGCTGTGATGGACGACGTCTAGGTATCGATCCGTTACCATCGCGCCACGCCGATTCCAGCGCCGCCTTCCAACGATATGTACGCGGCTGACTCCTAGAGCATTCGCGCTTCGAACGATTGAGCCGATATTGAAATCATGTCCTAAATTCTCGATGGCGATCTCAAAGGGAAGTGCGTGGGCAGCGATATCAGCGATAATCGCCTCCATTTTCCAATAACGGTAGCGGTCCTCGACATTGCGCCGATCACCATCGGCAAGGAGCTGGGGATCGTAGACATCATCGCTCGGCCAGTTCTCGGGGCCGCCAGGCCAGGGGCCAACGCCCACTTCTGGCTGAGAGTTTGCGTCCATCATCGCCTTCTTCCTACCGAATGAACCCGCAAACAGATACATTAGATGCATGACGAATTCACTTTCCACCGCACTGTCGGATATGCCCCCAATTAGCGCATGGCTGTCAGATATGGACGGCGTTCTTGTAAAAGAGAATCGCGCTCTTCCCGGTGCTCAGGACTTCATCTCGGCGTTGGAAGAAAATGGAATCCCTTTCCTGGTTCTCACGAACAATTCGATCTTCACCAACCGTGACCTTTCTGCTCGGCTTGCGAACTCGGGCCTGAAGGTCCCCGAGGAACACATCTGGACCTCTGCCAATGCGACTGCCGCCTTCCTCTCCCAGCAGTCCCCCAACTCCACGGCTTATGTCATTGGCGAGGCCGGACTGACAACTGCCCTGCACACCGCGGGCTACGTCATGACCGACCAGGACCCCGAATACGTCGTTCTTGGAGAGACCCGCTTCTATGACTTTTACGCGCTCACCACTGCAATTCGTCTGATCGAGCGCGGTGCGAAGTTCATTGCAACCAACCCGGATGTCTCGGGCCCTTCCGATGAAGGAACCCTACCCGCAGCAGGATCCATCGCAGCGATGATCCAAGCAGCGACTGGCAAGGCTCCCTATTTCGTCGGTAAGCCAAACCCCGTCATGATTCGCGCCGGCCTCAACAAGATCGGTGCCCACTCCGAACAAGCTGCAATGGTTGGCGACCGCATGGATACGGATGTCCGCGCAGGTGTCGAGGCAGGCATGAGGACCTTCTTGGTGCTCTCGGGTTCAACGCACTCTGAAGACGTGGCGAACTTCCCCTACCGTCCCTTCCGTATCTACAACGGAATTGGTGACCTGATCCGTTACGTCCAGCCCGCATCCAACTGAATGGGAATAATGATCACTCACGATCCTCAGCTCCTTGCCCTACGTAGCCTCACCGCACCACTACTGGATACCGAAGAACCACTTACGCACCTCAATGAGATTTCCTTGAGCGCCCAAGGTGCGGCTGTTTGCGGTCACGTCCTCATTGATCTTCTTGAGGAAAACGACCTCGCAATCGGTGACTACGAAGTGGTGATCGCACCCGAAGGTGACGGCGCACTTGCTGCCGCGATGATTCACGCAGCGGGAGGGCGAGGGCTGGATCTGGATGCCGCACTTCTTCGTCCGACTCAGGCGACGGCCTCGGACACGCCTTTCACCGGCGCACCCATCCACGGGCGTCCGGCGGTCCTTCTGGCGAACTCTTCTTTGGTCGACACCGGTGCGCTTCATGAAGCAGCGGAATGCGCGGGCGCCACAGTGGTCGGAGTTGTTTCCCTCCTCCCCGACCCTTCAACGCAGGATTTCGCACGCGAATCAGGACTCACCTACTGCGCGCCATCGCTTGCTGATTAATCACCAAAACGGTCATCATCGCGTGATGTATGACATATAATTATGCGTACTCATTCCGTGAAGACAACGAGGTCTGCCCATGGTACGCCGCAACCGCAGTACTGCATCTGTATCTATTAACCCGCGCTCCGCGCAGAACATGTCGACCCGACCGGCCGACTTTACTGCGACCAAGCAACGCCTAAGTCCCTTCAAGGTGTTTGGAGCTGTGGGCGCACTGATATCGATCATCACCTGTCTGCTCATCCAACTTCCCGGCCTCGATGCCTCGGGAACCCGAATGTTCGGGATCTTCTTAGCGGCAATTCTCCTGTGGGTCACCGAGGCCGTCCCCCTTGCGGGCACCGCGGTCCTGGTGATTTTCCTCGAGGTCCTCTTCATCTCTGATCACGCTCTTTTGACCATCCCCGAGAAAGCCCCCGCCTACACAAAGTTCTTCGGAGCTCTGGCAAATCCCGTCATCATCCTCTTCTTGGGCGGATTCATGGTTGCCGATGGAGCTGCGAAGTACAAGGTCGACCGTGCACTCTCCGCAGTGCTGCTGAAGCCATTCATCGGCAAGCCGCGCCTGACCGTCATGGGCGTCATGCTCATCACCGCAATCATGAGCATGTTCATGTCAAACACCGCAACGACGGCGACCATGTTCGCAGTCATGATGCCGGTCATCATGGCTCTTCCCGAAGGTAAAGCACGAACGGGCATCGCCTTATCGATCCCGGTTGCTGCGAATGTTGGCGGCATGGGAACACCTGTTGGCACTCCGCCGAACGCCATCGCCCTTGGTGCCCTTGAAAACGCGGGTATCAAGGTCACCTTCTTCCAGTGGATGCTGGCAGCTGTCCCGCTCATGCTGGTTCTTCTGGCTTTGTCATGGGCATTTATCGCGTGGCGCTACATTCCGTCCAATGCAAAGTTCGACATTGACACCTCTGCGCGATTCGAGAAGTCAAAGAGTGCCATCATCTTCTATGCGGTCGCAGGCCTGACGATCCTGCTGTGGATGACCGAATCCCTGCACCACATCTCCTCCAATATCGTTGGCTTCCTTCCCGTCGTTATTCTGCTCATGACAAAGGTGATGAGCGGTGATGACCTGCGCGCATTGGATTGGCCTGTTCTGTGGCTAGTTGCCGGAGGCATCGCGCTTGGTTCCGGAGTCAGTGCGACCGGCTTGGATAAATGGATGCTCGGTTCAATCCACTGGGCCTCAATCCCCGGCGCATTGCTCATCCTGGTTCTGGCACTAGTCGGCTGGGTCACTTCAAACGTCATCTCCCACTCGGCCTCGGCAAACCTTTTGGTCCCCATGGGTATGGGCCTTGCAGCCACGGTATCAACGGGTGCCGCAGAGATAGCCATGGTCATTGCCCTCGGATGTTCACTGGGCATGTGCCTACCGATTTCAACCCCTCCGAACGCGATCGCCTACTCCACAGGAACCACCCCGACAAAGGAAATGGCCATCGTCGGTGTCATCGTCGGCGTAATCGGTATTATCCTTCTCTCCTTCGTCGCACCTTTGACCTGGGGTGCGATCGGGGTGATGTAGGTGTCCTTTCCCCCAGCCGAGGCCTCTTCCGCGAGCGCACCTGGGCTTGCTCACGGGTGGACGCAAGGCCCTGCGCAAGGAGATGCTCAGGTTCTTGAACGAACCGATGTCCGCAGTGGTGGGCACCGGGTAGGCTATCACATTCACGTCCTAGTAGTTGGAGATAATTCCCGCCAAATTGCCGCTCCTCTCACGCGCGATCTCACGCAGTCTTTCCCAAACCTCTGCTTTGATCGCATCCAGGATCTCAACGATCTAGGCGTCTTCCTCGAGGACCTAGGGGATGATGACCATGTGGTCTTGGGAGTTGCAACCAGCGAGGTCCCCAACGTCGATGCCCTGATCGAATCTGCTCGCGCGTCCTCTCTTATGGCGTCGACACAGTGGATGCTGGTGAGCGACCAAGAAATTCATACCGACCTCGCGGTATGTACGGAATCGGGGCATTTAGCCTCAGTAGTGCGCTCCCCGTGGACAGTCCCCTTGCTATCCGGCCAAGCGTACTCAACCATGCGCCGCTACCTCGAGGAATGCGGATACTGCGGAGGAGAGATCCTCGCTCTCATCCAGGGCGCGCCTTCTTTCGCGGTTCAGGGACCAATCCTCGAAGGCCTAGATCTCAATGAGGCTCAGGTTGTCCACGAATTGCTTGAAGGTGTCGAGAGAGTTCTGGGGCCTCGGCCTCGAATCATTCTTCCGCGGGGAACTCACTTACTTACGCAGGGCCACAGAGTCGAAGCAGTTCACTTGGTCCTTGAGGGAACGGTTTCGCTTCACCGCGACTCACGCCACGGCGAGGTCCTTGCCCACCTTGCAACCTCGGGCCCGCTCATTGGTCTTATTTCGCTTGCACGAGGCGAGAGCGCCTTTTTTACCGCTTTGACGACAAGCGAAGCAACCGTGGTGCGCCTGACCACCGAACAGCTTCAGATCGCCTTGACGGAAGATCCATCAATTTCGACGGTTTTAACTGCGTTGGCAATTCGTTCGCTGACGCGACGTCTCATGCGAGCCGAGGACCTTCATGTTGAAAATGCGTTGCTTGCTGAAGACTTGGAGCGTCAAAAAGAAGAACTGGCGGCTACCTTGGAAGACCTGCGTGCAACGCGCGCAAAGCTTGTCGAAGGCGCTCGTTTTGCCATGCTCGGCGAACTCAGCGCCGGGATCGCCCACGAACTCAATAATCCGGTCACTGCCCTTTTACGGGCGGCCGGGCATCTTCGCGAAGACACCGAAGACGTTGTCAGTTCACCCGAACCAGAGGCATGTCTCAAGGCGCTCAACTCTGCCATGGACCTTCCGCCCCTTTCGACCGCTCGCGAAAGGGAACTCCAAAAGGAATTCTTACCGATCCTTCACGATCGCAGCGTTATTCGGCAGCTGATCCGCGCGGGACTGAGCGACCGCGAGCAGGCACAGAAGCTCGCGGACGATCCCAAGCAGCTGCTTGCCTTCCAGGCAGGAGCTCGATTAGGCAGTTCCCTACGATCGGTTTTAGCGTCGGGTGAGCGCATCATCGCACTCACGCAGTCATTAAAGGGCTACGCGCGCCCCGACGCCGACGAACGCAAAGAGGTCGATGTTCGGCGCGGGATCGATGATGTGCTGCGATTAACCTCGCACCGGGTTCACGGGATCGAAGTCGTCTGCGAATACGAGGACGTTGAGCCGGTCCTGGCTCACCCCAGCAAATTGCAGCAGGTCTGGACCAATCTCATTGTGAACGCGGCTGAAGCTATCGAGGACGAGGCCGCAGACCTCAAGGCATGCGCAGAAGCCAGCCCGGCCTCGGGAATTTACCTTCCCGCGCGCGGCCATGACGAAGCGCGAATTACCATCCGGGTAGCGATGGATGGAGATCAGGTCGAGGTCCAGATCTGCGATAACGGTCCCGGTATTGCACCCGAGGTTTTGGACCGTATTATGGAACCACATTTCACAACGAAGGCTGGCCGCGTGCGCTTCGGCTTGGGAATGGGCATGTCCATCGTCCACTCGATCATCGCTGATTTGGATGGGCGACTACTCATTGACTCTCACCCGGGATCCACTACGATGCGGATCCTTATTCCAGCACACCATGTTCACGAGGAGGAATCATGACGCTGACCATTTTGTCCCTCGAAGACGAGGCCGAGGTTCGTCAGGCGCTAGAACGTGACCTTGAGGAATTTGACGGTCGCGTCCGTTTGGAATTGGCAGAAGACGCCTCCGATGCGTGGAGCGTTGTCGAGGAAATCGAGTCGGATGGGGATGAGCTTGCGCTGGTGCTCTCCGATCATCGCCTACCGGGAAAGTCTGGTGTCGATTTCCTTGTTGAGCTGACTGCCGATCCAAGATTTAGTTCGACTCGCACGGTTTTGGTGACGGGACAGGCAGATCAAAGCGACACCATCAAGGCACTGAACCAAGCCGGTTTGGATTACTACATTGCCAAGCCTTGGGATCCACAAACGCTTCGAAACGTTGTCCGCGAGCAGCTGACGGACTATGTGCTTGAGACCGGAATCGACCCTCTTCCCTACATGCCCGTACTCGACGGAGTTCGAATCATGGAGTCAATTCGGTAGCGAAATAGACTGAAGTGCCCCGGTTGGAGATGCGTCCAACCGGGGCACTTGCTTGTCATCAGTGTCGTCTACGAATCACCAGGGCAGCTCCTGCACCCAGCACAATCGCCAGTGCTGCTGCAGGAATCCACCACCAGCGTGGGATTCTCGACACGGTCGATTCACCGGCCTCATCATTGCTCAGCTGGACTGCTTGAGCCGGAGAATCTGAATCAGCAGCGGAACTCTCACTGGCTGTCGGGGCGCTGCTCGGTTCTGCTGAGGCGGCCAAAGGAAGGGCCCCGCCGCCACCGCTTACTCCCCCAAGAACGCGCCGGGAACCAGAAGAGTTGGAGCGCGAACCAAGCAAGCGTTCACCCGCACTGACTTGCCCCAGAGTATTGCTCGGTGGGGTTGCAGTCGTTTGAGTGGCCGGCTGAGGCGATGGGTTTTCCGAGGCCTTTGGATCTGCGACCGAAGGACTCGCCGCGGGAGTGGGCGCAGATTCTGTCGAGGCGGGTGTCGGGGCACTTGTCTGATCCGGCGTTGGCACCGGCGCTACCGAGGGAGTGTCCGCTGAGGGGCTGGGGGAAGGAATCGGCTGCTCAGAGGGCTGGTCGCTTGAGGGAGCGGGTGTGGGGACCGCGGCCTCGTGAACGGAAACGTTCCAGCTCATCGGTGCAGCGATCTCTTTGTCTCCATCGAGTGCACGGATCTGCAGTCGATAGTGACCGGGGCGCGAGAACACCCAGTTCGCGTGCATATGAGTCGGTGAGTCAGTGTGAATGCGCGACTTTGCGGGGTTTGCAGAGTCGACCATGATATTCGCCGGCCCACCGAAGGTTCCTCCCTGGAAGAAGGCAACTCTCGAATCCTTCGGAGATTCCACAACCTTCAGCTCATAATCGATTCCCTTGGGGAATTGAGAATAGTCGATACCTTCCGTGCTGACCCCAGGCCAGACAATGTCGGGATTTTGAGTTTCGGGAAGCACGTAGCTGGATTCGCCAATTGCACCCAGAACGTCATAACTGGGATCGGATAGGCTCTGCGGACGGGTGAAGCGTGCGTTGACACCTACCTTCCACGTCACTGAATCGATTGCACGCATCACTGAGGTCTTTTCTCCCGTTAAGGAATCATCCTTGAGCACCAGCGAGTAGTGCGTGGGCGCGGCAGAATCTGCGCGAAGACGCAGGTCCATGTGCCCACGGGTAAGTTCGACCGGATTCGTCTTCAGAGCATCAGCCGCGTGATCGTTACTGGTATCAGGAATATTCGGCGCAGGAGAAGGAGTCGGCGAGGGAGAAGGAAGCAAGGGTTCGCCTGTTGGTGCCGGAGCAGGTTCAACAGGGTTTCCACCCGGCCACATCTTCAACTTCAGATCCATTCCGAATGAAGAGGAGAGCTCCACATCTTCTTGCCCCTTCGTGGTCATGGATGCCAAAGATTTCGGGTGCGGGCGAACACTAAATTTCATGTACATGGGCTGACCCATGCAGGCGCCCAAATCTTGCTGCTGAATATCAATTCCGCCCTTTCCAAGAGTGCCTTCGATGGCACACCACGGGGAGAAGTCATATTCGCTTTCGAAAAGCTCAACTTTATAGGCCGCGCGCAATTCGGGATCGTCAGCCTGGACCTGAACTGTGTACTGGTCTTCGCTTCCCTCCTTACGGGTATAAGAGACATGAACGCCTGGGCGCGAAACCGAAATCTGGGCAGGATCCCAAACGGGGCTCGGATCCGGATTAGAGGGCTCGATGATGACCGAGCTTGCCCGGGTGACACGTACTTCCGCGCGGTCTCGCTGAGAGAAGGCCTGAGGCGTTGATGCCCAGCGCGCACTACCACTTCCGGCCTCGGGAATAAAGACCGCCTGAATCAGTGCATCATCGTCACCCAGAAGTTCACGAACCTGCGCTTTTCCGTCAACGACGGGTTCTTCGGTGAGGAAGTATCCGTTGACGGTCAACCAGAGGCGACCTTGATCCGTTGCGTGACCGCTATTGAAGGTGATCTCCGTTAGGTGCTGGTCTCCGGGGTGTTCACGCTGCGGGTTGGGAGCAAGCGTCAACGAGGGCTGCGCCTGAACGCCATCACTGCGCTGTGCCTGCGCAGCGGCAAAAGCCTGGTGAATATCTGTGATACTTCCGGAAGCCGGGTTAGATCCGCCTACCTGCCAGGTCAGTGACTGGATAGGTGAGGTGTAGATCGTTTTCCCGTCGATCGAACGAGCATTCACACGGAAGCGCGCTTGGTAGCGCCCCGGTTGCGTGAAGGTCGTGAAGAGGTGCGTGTGACGCGGGTTGTAGACCGATCGATAGGCAATATCGTGGCTTGACAGGAAACGCGACACCGAGTCTCCGTGATCGATGAACATCTCCATCCGGCCCGGACCGTCAACGTTAATCAGATCTAGGGTGTAGGTGCTTCCATCGAATTCATCCGGTGCTGCCCATTCGACAGAGGAGTCAGCGCCGAGGCCCGCCCAAATTGGCGTGTTGTTGGGACCGGGGTTTTGTGGGGCTGCGTTGAGGACCGAGTGCTCAGGGCCAAGGAAGGCAAGGTCAGGACGCTTTTCGGGAATCTCTAATTGATACTTCGCGTCTTGCGCTCCACTGCCTGCCCAGGCTTTGGGAAGCCACAGGACGGTCTTTTCCACTGGCATATTGATGGTGTTCATCGTGAAACTATGCGTATCCGCATGCCAGATAGGAATGGGGGCATCAACGTGTTGACCGGTAACGACCCATTCGGTATCGCGGTCAGGCCCAGCCCATGCGAGTTGGGGCATAAGGGCAATGGTCAGGGCTAGGGCTCCGGTAGAAATGATCCTCTTAACTCTCATAATGAGAATCATTATCACAGTAGAAGGGTGCTAGCGTCAATTCCGCCACCGACCACACAAAACGCTACATATGCGGAATCGAACGCATGACGCGGCGCGTGACCCAACGCGGAGCAACCCGCATTGCAGCCATTGCCACCTTGTAGACCGGCGTTGGAGTTACCAACACCTGCCCCCGTCGCATCGCAGCCAAAGCTTCGCTCACAACCTGTTCTGGAGTTGCCCACAACCACTGAGGCGCTGCGGACATGTCAACGCCAGCGGCCTCGAAAAAGTTCGTATGCACCGGTCCGGGACATACCGCTGTCACGGTAATGCCACTACCCCGAAGCTCCTCTGACAGCCCCTCACTAAACGCACGAATCCACGCCTTGTGCGCGCTATACGTCCCCGCGCCGGTCTCTGATGCAACCGAGGAAACATTGATGATGGCTCCCCGTCCACGCGCACGCATGGCATTCAGCGCCGCATAGGAAAGAACCATAGGCGCACGAACCATAACATCCAGAGCGTTTTCTTCGGCCTCGATGGTGTTATCAATAAATGAGCACCCCAGCGCAAAACCGGCGTTATTCACCAGCAAACCGACAGGTGATTGCTCATCTAATAGACGCTGAGCGACGCGATCCACATCGCCGGCTACGCCTAGATCAGCAACGATCACTTCCGCCTTCACTCCGGCGATCTGACGCAAATCCTCTGCGAGCTTACGAAGCTTCTCTTCACGCCGCGCCACGAGGACGAGATCATGATGAGCCGCTGCCAGCTGCCAGCAAAATTCTTCGCCAATACCCGAGGTTGCCCCGGTCACAAGTGCGATACCCATGGCCATTATCTTAACGACCTCCGCGTATGCTGGGTCCCATGAGGCTTGCAACTTGGAACGTCAATTCAATCCGCACCCGCGTCGACCGCGTCATCGCTTTCCTTCAGCGCTCCAACGTCGATGTCCTTGCGATGCAAGAAATTAAATGCAAGCCTGAGCAATTCCCAGTCGAAGCCTTCGAGGCAGCCGGTTACCAGGTGATCATGCACGGCCTGAACCAGTGGAATGGCGTCGCCGTTGCCTCGCGTCTCCCAATCGTGTCGCATGAGGTCAATTTCCCAGGCCAGCCCGCCTTCGGGGATCCCGCAGTCGTCGAGGCCCGTGCTCTGGGCGTGACAGTACGCGATGGAGACCAGGAAGTGACGACGTGGAGCCTCTACGTTCCTAATGGACGCGAGCTCGACCATCCGCACTATTCCTACAAACTCGAATGGCTCAAAGCCCTGCTGTCAGTAGGCGATTCCTGGCTTGAAGAAAATCGCCAAATTGCACTGGTTGGCGACTGGAATATCGCACCCTACGATCATGACGTTTGGGATATCACCGCCTTTGAAGGACAGACACACGTCTCCCCCGCTGAACGACAGGCCTTCTTCGCTTTCGCTCAGCACGGCTGGGAAGAGGTCACCCGCGAGCGCGTCGATCAATACACCTACTGGGACTACCAGAAACTTCGCTTCCCCAAGAATGAGGGAATGCGCATCGACTTCATCTACGCCTCGCCCGAGCTCGCGCAACGCGTCACGGCAGCAGAAATTGATCGCGATGAACGCAAGGGGAAGGGCGCTTCTGATCACGTTCCCGTGATCATTGACCTCGCATAGCCTGCACAATCTGACTATTCAGCGAGCCCCAATGATCGTGATGCCATTGGCCGAAGGGGCGTTCACCTACGAAGACCGCGCGCTCTGCGGAAAGCGGATCAACCCACAGGAATGAACCAGCCTGCCCAAAGTGGCCAAAAGTTGCCACAGACGACTGGGGCGCAGTCCAATGGGGATTCTTATCTCCCTTAATTTCGCAGCCCAATCCCCACGGACAGGGACGATAGTTCCCGTACCCGGGGACAATCCCAGCCAGTTCAGGGAAGTGAATACTCTGCGCACTGGATGCGAGCTGAGTTGAAATCAAGGTCGGGTGGGCGAGTTCGCGGGCAAAAACCATTAGGTCAGCCACATTTGCGCGGCCCGAATACGCCGGCGAACCTTCAATTTCTAGGCTGGCCAGCCCCAAAGGCTCGCTCACGCTTTCCTCAATCCACCGAGAAATCGGGCTTCCCGTCGCCTCTTCAAGCATCTGTCCGGCGACTTCAATACCCGCATTTGAGTAAATTCGTCGCTCTTCTGGTGCGCGTTGCAGGCGCGCCTCATCCATCGCCATTCCCGAGGCATGCGAGAGCAGGTGCTCAAGCGTCACTCCCGGGAAGGGAGCGGGCGCATCTAGGGTGATGAGGCCTCGAGAAATCGCAACCAGCGCGGACCAGGCGGTGAAGAGTTTGGTGACCGAGGCCAGGGGGAAAACTTCCTGGGGATCCCCCCAGCTCAGCGAGCTACCGCCGTCATTTTCCGCACAGATCGCCGCCTTGAAAGGAATCGAGGAGAAATCAGGAGACATCTACCGCACGTCAGTTCTGAGCGCTGGAGTACTCCACCAGGAGTTGCTGGAAGGGCGCTGCGGCCTTACGAGGAATCATCGATCCAAGCGCAAGAAGCTGTTCAGCGCTATAGCGCAGTTCCCGAACCGCAAAGGCCAGGTACTTAATGATGAGTTCACGGCTATCAAGACGCTCGCCGTCCCAACCACCGAGGATCACCATTCCATACCAGCGCTCGACAAGCCTACGAGTATCCACCGGATTCTCGGGATCATAATCGGGCATCTCTTTGGCCAGCTTCTCAAGGAGCTGGAGCATCGCATCAACTCGATATGAGAAATGGTCATGGGCGGGATGGCTGTCATTGACAGACTCAACGGTAAAAACGCGGTCTAGATCAGTCATCACCTGGTTGTCGGGGGCTGCAGCAAGACGCAGGTGTGCAGCGATCCACTCATTCATGGTCGAAACTTTTGCACCGCGTTCTTCAAGGATCGGATCGCCGGGAGTACCATCTTCCGTTTCGGCGGTCACAACCTCAACATCGAAAATACCGAACGCCTCTTCGAAGGCCTCGATAACATTCAGGACCAGAGCATCCTTCGTCGGGAAGTGATACATGACGGTCGGATGGGAAACACCGATTTCTTCGGCAAGATCTCGCAAAGAAAAACCGTAGTAGCCGCGCATTGACAACAACTGCGTTGCCCCGCGAATAATCGTTGTCCGGGTGGAACGTCCAACGGAGTAGCTACCTCGCTTCTTACGGGCGGGACCCGTCTGCGAATTTTCGTCTTCGCTCACGGCTACCTCCTTCATTCTTCAGTTCTGCTCTGTTGGGTGGGGATAACTCTTAAAGTCTAAGCGAAAATGCGGGTGGTGCGAAATTATTCGCACCACCCGCAAGTCGCTACCGATCAGTGATTGGATACCTCAACGCGGAGTCCTTCAAGATCGTCGGTGACATCGACGGTGACGGTGTCACCGTCTTCAACCTCGCCGCTCAGAAGCAGTTTGGCCAGTCGATCGCCGATCTCGCGCTGGATCAGCCTGCGCAGAGGACGAGCGCCGTAGGCCGGGTCGTATCCTCGCCTGGTCAGCCAGCCTCGCGCACCTTCGGTGACATTCAGGCTGATACGGCGATCCTTCAGGCGATCCGCCATAGATTCGACCAAGAGATCAACGATTCCAGACAGATCCTCGGGGCTGAGCGGATCAAAGATCACGGTCTCATCCAGACGGTTGATGAACTCAGGCTTGAAGGATGCGCGCACGGCGTTCATCACGCCTTCACGCTTTTCTTCTTCACTGAGCTCAGGATCGGTCAGGAACATCGATCCCAAGTTCGAGGTCAGGATCAGGATTGTGTTCCTGAAGTCCACGGTACGTCCCTGACCATCGGTCAAACGTCCGTCATCCAAGACCTGCAAGAGAATGTTGAAGATCTCGGGGTCTGCCTTTTCAACTTCGTCCAAGAGGACGACGCTGTAGGGGCGACGACGCACGGCCTCGGTCAGCTGACCGCCCTGTTCATAACCGACGTATCCCGGAGGGGCACCGACCAAACGGGCCACGGAGTGCTTCTCCGAGTACTCCGACATGTCGATTCGAACCATGGCGCGTTCATCATCGAAGAGGAACTCCGCCAAGGACTTCGCAAGTTCGGTCTTACCAACGCCCGTGGGGCCAAGGAAGAGGAAGGAACCTGTGGGTCGGTTCGGATCGGACAGGCCTGCACGCGAGCGGCGAACCGCATCGGAAACCGCGCGGACAGCATCCTTTTGGCCGATCAGTCGATGAGCAATGAAGTCCTCCATATGGACGAGCTTCTCGCTCTCGGTCTGGAGCAGCTTACCCACGGGGATTCCAGTCCAGGATTCGACAACCTCAGCGATCTCAGTCGGACCGACCTTCTCAGCGATCATCGGCTCATTGGCCTCGTTCGCCTTTTCCTCGGCCTCAACCTTTTCTTCCTCTTCGCGAATCTGACGTTCAATCTGAGGAATATCGCCGTTTTGCAAACGTCCCGCTTCTTCGAAGCGACCGGCACGAATCGCCAGCTCCAACTGGGTACGCAACTCATCCAACTGGACGCGGAGCTCACCCACGCGGTTATGGCCAGCCTTTTCGGCTTCCCAACGGCTGGTGAGAGCAGCGAGCTCTTCATTCTTGTTTGCGAGGTCCTCGCGAAGCTTCTCGAGGCGCTCCGCCGTGGCCTCGTCCAGACCATCGGGGTCAGACTCGGTCAGGTAGGACTCTTCCATACGGAGACGATCCACCTGGCGACGCAGAACGTCGATCTCCTCGGGCGAGGAGTCAAGTTCCATGCGCAGTCGGGAGGCGGCCTCGTCGATCAGGTCAATGGCCTTATCGGGAAGCTGACGCCCGGTGATGTAGCGGTCAGACAGCTGAGCTGCCGCAACCAAAGCACCGTCAGAAATGGTGATCTTGTGGTGTGCTTCGTACTTCGGTGCGATACCGCGCAAGATTGCGACGGTGTCCTCAACCGAAGGCTCACCAACGAACACCTGCTGGAAACGACGCTCAAGAGCGGGGTCCTTTTCGATGTTCTCACGGTACTCATCCAGCGTCGTTGCGCCGACCATGCGGAGCTCACCACGGGCCAGCATGGGCTTGAGCATATTGCCCGCGTCCATTGCGCCTTCAGAGCCACCACCGGCACCGACGACCGTGTGAAGTTCGTCGATGAAGGTGATGATCTCGCCGTCGGAACGTTCGATTTCGTTAAGAACAGCCTTGAGGCGTTCTTCGAATTCGCCACGATACTTCGCGCCCGCAACCATCCCGGTCAGATCAAGAGCGATCAGCTTCTTGTTCTTCAAAGATTCGGGGACGTCGCCTGCAACGATTCGCTGAGCGAGGCCTTCGACGACGGCGGTCTTACCGACGCCGGGCTCACCGATCAGAACAGGGTTGTTCTTGGTTCGACGAGACAGCACCTGGATCACGCGGCGAATTTCGCTATCGCGACCAATCACCGGGTCCAGCTTGCCTTGGCGTGCAACCTCGGTCAGGTCGCGTCCGTACTTCTTGAGGGCCTCGAAGGAACCTTCGGGGTCAGCGCTGGTAATGGGATCGGGGCGAAGCTCATCCAGAGCCTTCTGCAGGCGTTCTGCGGTTGCACCGTTTTCACGCAGAATTTCGCCTGCGCTATCGTCATTTGCGGCCAACGCAATGAGCAAGTGCTCTGTAGAAACGTAGGCGTCTCCCTTAGCTTCTGCGCGCTTGCGGGCGTCGTTAATCACCTGGATCAGACCACGTGAAGTCTGCGGCTGGGCAACACTCGAACCGCTAGTTGAGGGCAGAGCCACCAGCGCATTGCGCGTGCGAGCGCCGATCTGCTGCGGGTTTGCCCCAATTGCTTGAAGCAGAGAGTAGGCAATGCCCTCACCCTGTTCAAGAAGTGCTTCCAAGAGATGCAGGGAATCCACCTGCGGGTTCCCAGCGGCCTGTGCCGACTGGACCGCGCTGCTCACTGCCTCTTGGGCTTTGCTTGTAAATTGTTCAGTCATCATTCCTCCTGCCGCTTATTACGGGCGGCTTTTTTCGTTCTGACTTACACAACGTCAACAAACTTGAGTCTATTCCACTCAACTTTATTTTTCTGCACAAATCGGCATCCGAAAACACATTTCACAGAAAAGAAAAAGAACGCCGAGCTGAACGCATAACACGCCAGCTCAGCGTTCCCCCGCGTAGGTGCAGTTTTAGCGCGAACGTCGCAGGTAAATCCCCAGACCGATCACGCTCAATCCCAGCATCCCGATGACACTTGACCAGGTCATCGCATCGGGAGCCTTTGACAGGGCAACAGACTCGCTAAAGCCCGTCATTCCAACCATTTTCAGGCCATCAGGAGAGCACACAAGCGTGTAGTCGCCAGCCTGCAGTCCCGAAACGGTCCACTGGTTCAAGGTGGACTGCATAGGATGCTCTCCCCCATCACTTCCACGAAGGAGACACGAAGTTGTCTGTCCCGAGGTCACCTGAACGACATAGCCACCGCTGGAATCCACACTCACGCTCTGGCCGCTGGAAACCTCACGAGCGCTGGCCTGCATCGCAGAAAAATCCGCACCAGACATTGCAATTCCAAAGAAAGTCGCGGGAGCAATGAGTACGGACATGACAATGCCCAGCACGATCACACCAATTCCACGACGGCGCTTCTTTGCCGACTGACGAGCCTGCGCGGGAACGCCGATTTCCTGACTGCGCATCGGCTGGGCAGGTGGCGCGTAGCCAAGTTTCCCACCGGAAGTGCGCAGTTTGATCCGTCCTTGTTCCCCCTCGCGAGGCAGCGTCCTCCCCGCCGGCGCCGACTCCCCTTCCCTTCCAGGTACAGCCTCGATCGACGAGGCCTGCCGGGCCTGGGGTGCCCGCGCGGCGGAGACCTGGGGCTCGGCCTCGGAATAACGTTCAAAACGCGGGCCGCGCGAGGGCAGGATCAGCTCACCATACTGATCCCAGGGCACACCCCGCCCTGATCGCGATTCCTCAGCGCTCATGTCGTTCCAAACGCTCGCGGAGCTCTGGGCGCGAAATCGTTGCAGCTAAACGTTCACGACGAAGTTCCGCAACCCCCGGAACCTCGAGAGGCTCAAGCTTGTGTCCCAAAGCACGCTCAAGCAAAAGGTCCGCAAGCTGGGGGTTGCGCGCAAGAACCGGCCCATGCAGGTAGGTCGCAATGATTGACCCCTGAACAGCACCATCGATACGCGGCGTTTTAAGGGCAGTCTCATCTGAAGAACTACTCGCCTCATCAAAGCCTTCGGGAGGAAGAATCGAGTTCCCCTTTCCGAAAAGCACCTTCCCCAAAGGACGCGCATCGGGACCCAACTGGCTTCCGCCACCGTGGTTTTCAAACCCTGTCAGCGGCTCAGAAAGTCCATCGATCTCGGGCTGAACAACAAGTTCACCAATCGAACGCTTTCCCTGGGGACGAGTCGTCAGATCCAAGAGACCCAGGCCCTCTACCTTGCGATTGCGCGCATCCGTGTACCAGTGGCCCAAGATTTGAAGTGAAGCGCAGATCGCCAGAAGAGGCCTACCCGCCGCAACAGCATTCTTCAAACCGGGATCGGCAGTGAAAGTCTCGACCGCCAGTTCCTGGGCTGCGTCTTCACCACCACCAAGCGTGTAGATGTCGAGATCATCGGGAATCGCATCACCAACACCGACATACTGAATCTGGGCATCAAAGCCACGCCGACGGGCGCGCTCCGCGAGCACCAGGGCGTTGCCACCGTCCGCGTAGGTCCCCAAGACCTCGGGGAGAAGAACGCCAATTCGCAGTGCACTCATTCTGCTTCCTCCGCTTGACGATGAGAATCCAATACCCGCTTAAAATCACGCAAAGCCGTGTAGTTGAGAAGAATTTCAACCCTGCCCGGCACGCACGATTGCAGCGCATCCATTGGCAGCGGGAAAAGTTCACAGTGGACGCCCGCGTATTCCAATCGAACTGCGAG
>CALIZH010000382.1 GCA_938028585.1 uncultured Actinomyces sp.
GAAGCGGAGCGAGACCACGACCGAAGGGCTGTCGGCTATGCCGACCGAAGGAGTACGCTTTGCGTACGACTGAGCCAGCCCCTCTTATGCCCTTTTATTCCCACTCCACCGCCAGCGACCTCTAGGGAGCGTAAGGTGGGCAAAGTGGCGTAACAAAAGGGAAAACAGGCGGGACCACCCCCGGTTGTCCCACGGGTCGTTGAGGCGGGACAGCCTCCGACACGCGGGACAACGCCTGCCTGTTTGCCCTGATCAGACGGGACTTAGGCAGGACACGGTGACGAGCTTGCTTGGCACCAGTGTCCCGCCATGCGGCATCAGCCGCGAAACAGGGTGACGAACCGAGCGAGCGCAGGTTTGGCACACTGTTCTGGTTCCCGTCTTGTGGGGCCTGGAACAGGGCCGTGTACGCCGTAAAGGAGCAGGGTGTAACCATGCTCCGTTGACACAATTCCAGGCTCTGAGGCGGCCTTCTAGGGGCCGTTTCAGAGACGTTTATTCGTCTGTGCATCGACCCTTTATACACAGACTTATCCACAGTGTGGATGAGGCTGTGGATAGTACCCGGTGGGGATCCATCGGGTCTGAATACCCCCGGGTGCATGTCCCCATGTACACAGACGAACATGTCGGCGAAGCCCCCATTAGCAGTCCACCAGATGAGGTATCAGCATGGCGCGGCGTATGTGCAGTGCACATGGGACGTGACATGCTTTTAGAGCTTGCTCTGGACTCATCTGGTGGGGTTGCACTGCCACATGGACCAGGGGCTTGCATAAGCCCTGTCACGGGCGTCTAGCGCGTGACTGTAACAGGGGTGTGCGCACCCCTGTGTGCCACATTTTGCTGCTGTGTGTGCAGCAGCAGTATGTGCTTGGCCTGATGCAGGTTCCTGCGTCAGCCTGGGTCACCTCGCGTGGCATCGCGAGGTGCATATGTATCACTCCGCATGAATAAAAAATAGGCACATGTGCCTGTACCACGAGTTGCTGCGTGCCAGAAAACAGCTGGTAACTCGCGGGGTGCATGTGGGTGCTGTGCGCCTATGGTCGCGCCCTGGAATGTGCGCTCTTGGCGCGTCCATGTGGGTATGTAATAGCCGCTTGGGTAAGGTTGCGTCATGGTGGTGTTCCATCACCGCCAGCGCCGCCTATCGATGGTCATATTGCGCCTGTGAATGCACATCTCGTGGCGCAATGGTGGCCTAAAACTGGTCACCATTGACCGTTATATGGTCACGATTAGACCAGATAAACGCCACGGTACGTGTGTGGTTCTTATCTGGTCATTATTAGACCAATAAATGGTCTTTTAATGGGCTTTCTATGACCACCAGTACCGCGTGGTTCTTATCGGGTTCTTTAATGACCTAATGCTGGTCTAATAATGGGTTTTCTATGACCATGCATTATGGTGGCGCAATGGTGACCAAAGAATGGTTCTTTGCTGGTCTCATAATGGGTCTATATTGGCGCGTTATTGACCAGCTCCAAACATGCTGCAATGGTGGGTCAAAGATGGCGCGATAATGGGTCAATGATGACCATGTAATGGCGCTTTGGTGACCACGAATAATCAACGTAGAGCGCCTGCTCTTTGGTCGCTTCTTGTTCTTCGGCTGGTCTGCGCAGTACGTTATAATTCAACGAGCCTGTATGTACTGTACGTAGAGGCCATTGATCATGATCAATGACATAACTGAAAGATTAGAAAGAGAGGTGTGGTCTTGATGAAGACCTCTCGTCAATCCACTCGATCAGGTTTGAGCAAGCTGCCGCTCATGGCAGTGATGACTGTAGCGATGGGCGCATCTGTTGCAGTGATGCCCATGTCTGCTGCAACAGCGGCAACTGTCGCGCCAGCGAATGCGGATAGCGCTGCGTCGCTACCCACTGTTGTATCAAGTGACTACAAGATGACGTTCCACGATGAGTTCGACGGAACCAAGCTCGATACCACCAAGTGGGGCTATCAGTACGGCTGCTTCGATCCCGCGCAGCATTCCCAGGCCCAGTACACCGACAGCCCCGATAACGTCTCAGTGCGAGACGGGGCTCTGCACCTGACGGCCAGGTACTCGCCGATGAAGACCAAGTGGGACGGCACTCAGATCCCGCGCACGTGCAAGCACGGTAATACGACCTATGATGCGCCGTTCACGTCCGGCATGATCACGACGAAGACCAAGGACGGCAAGGTGCTGTATGCGGCGCCGGGCACGGGTTTTTATGCTGAGGCGCGTATCAAGCTGCCGAGTGCACGTCCATCGTGGTCGGCGTTTTGGGGCACCGGCACCAAGGGCGCGTATCCTGCGAACGGCGAGATCGACGTGTTCGAGTCCAAGGGCTATGATCCGACGCACTTGATGAGTAACGTGCACACTCCCCGGATCGGTGATCCGAAGAAGACCACCCAGCATCAGGGCATGATGAAGGGTGACACGGCCTCGTCGCAAAGTGAGTTCCATACCTACGGTGTGCGCAAGACGAGCGATGCTATTGAGTTCTACTTCGACGGTCAGAAGACGCACACCGTGAAAATGAGCGACATCAAGGGTGATAACCCGTTCCTTGACAAGGACAATAACCTGGTGTTGATGCTCAACCAGATGGTGGGCGGAAGCTACTTGGCGAAGCAGAGTAACTGGTCTGATAAGACCTTTGTCGATGCGACCAAGTACGCTGATGACTACAAGAACGCTGACGGCGCTGGTGCGACCATGTATGTTGACTACGTGCGCGTGTATGAGCCGAAGACTGAGGCTGACAAGCCTGCTCCGTCTGAGACTCCGGCACCGTCTGTCACACCTGCGCAACCTGAGCCGAGCGTAACTCCTGCCCCGGCTCCTGCTCCTGTGCAGCCCAAGCCTGAACCGTCACAGGCTACAAAGCCTGCTCAGCCGGTGACGCCTGCGCCAGCTCCTGCCAAGCCAGAGCCGACTCAGCCAGCACCTACACCCACTCCTACCCCTGTGCAGCCGTCTCCCTCTCAGTCGGTAAACCAGAGCGCCCAGCCTGAGCAGAGCGCAACACCTACCCAGCCCCAGAAGCCTAAGTCGAAGAAGCCTAGCGCTGATCGGAAAGTGACCACAATTGTCTACTCGTGGTATCACTCGGTTGTTGTCATTTGGCATGGCTTCCGTAAGTGGGTCATCACCGTGTGGCTGTGGTGATTGCCTGATCGATTAAAAAGAAAGCCCCTACGGGATAGGCACCGCACTGAGCAGTACCGACCCGTAGGGGCTTTGTGTAAGAGGCAACTCTTCGTCCCAACGTCTCAGGAAAGAAGGGTCTAACATAGACATAAGCACACAGTCAGTGTCTACAGTTCATCTTCCGAGCCTTGTGTCAAGGCTCAGTGAACTGAAAAGAAAACCCCGCCCATGCAACAGCATGAGCGGGGCTTTTTGTGAACTGTGTCTACTGTATTCAGTTATTGTCTGCCAGCAACAGGAGATTGGTAAGCTCAGGCAGGAGAGCTGTACCAGTACTGCAACCGGGGCGCTTTTGCGCCCGCTTACCCAGCGTATTCGTACTCGTAGTACTCACGCGCACTACGGTAGTATCCCTGGAGCGAGCGACGGAATTCCTGGCGCTTGCGGCGCTTGTTCGCACGGCGAGCCGCAAGGCGAGCATGTCCGGGCGCGTCACCGCAACACGGGCAATCGCGGCCACCGGGACCGCACGGGCAGGCATCACCGATCATGATGTCCATGGTCGCCAGAGCGAAAGAGTCGTCGAGGGTGTGCATCTGTGAGCGCTTGTTACGACGGGGCGTGATGATAATCCTTTGTATTGTTTAGAGTTCGTAGGTTTGGAAACGGCGGGTTTGACGAGAGTAGAAGTGTAGCGGTTTTGCATCACTTGGACCCCACTCTTTAAGGGTTCGCTCTAGTTCCCAAATGGTGTAGCAAATCTCCTGCTCTACGCTTTCATCAGGGTTGGTGTACTTCTTTTTCCTGAGTGTTCCGTGATGACCTTGGTGACGGAGATCGAGGGCTGCACGGCACTTACTGAGCAACACCTCGATCTCATGCTTGCTTGGATATACGCTGAGCGTATCGCGTGCAAGATCACTCAGGTGTGCCCACGTCATGATCGGCATCTCACATGGGGTACCGCTTCGCATCTCTCGCGTGGCGATGGTGCGTGCTTTGAGCCGTAAGCCTTTAACGATGCTGTTGATCCGGTCTGGGTCGTTGCGACCGATAATGGCGCGAGCTTGAGGGTAGAAGAACCCTTCGTTAATGACCTCAATGCGGTGCCCCAGCCGCATGTGATCCAAGCCTTGTTCGCCCTCTGGGTGAGTACGCACAAGGCATGAGGTCCAGTCCATGGTCCATGGCTTGAGCATGGTGGTGTCCTTTGTATTTTAGATGGATGTGACAGGGACGCTCGTGACTGACCACAATGAGTCAGAGCACCACTTGCGTGCATCGTCCCAGTCGGGCCTCAGATCAAACGGCGCAAGCAGCGCCGTGATGAAGCGGTGCAGGTGCTTGGTCGTCGTGCGCGAGTGGTCGAACGCGTCTTTGCACACTCGGATCGTGGGAATACGCACCGAGTAGGGGTGGAACGTCACGAACGCGACGAGGGTTCGGTACGAGTACACACGGTACTCACAGATCAGTTCGTCATCGATCGTAATGTCGTGACGGACGATGGTGAAGCGCCCGCCAGCCATCGGGATGATGCCCTCGGGTCGATCATTGATGATCTCCCAGGCGGCTTCGTCGATCTCTTTGAGAATGGGCGTGTGCTTGCCTTGGAAGTCTGCGGATGAGTATTCCATAATGGTTCCTTCTGAATAAGAGAGGGGATAGGGATAGAGAATTGTTCTATCAATTCCGTTATCGGGACGTCGAAAGACGGCCTGAGAAAATACACCCCTTTGCTAAGCGAGTACTCAGTAAAGGGGTGCGTGGGGTTGGTGGCATATCACCAGGATGCCTGGTAGATGAAGGGTCCGGGGTAGCGCTCCGGGTGGGTGACGATAGGCTTGAGAGCCTTGACGGTTTTCTTGAGATCCTCAATGTACCATTCGTCGTAATCGGTGCTACCGAAGAAGAATCCTGAGTGTGTCGGCAGAAGATCGTGGGCGATGTTCTTATCGATGCTCGTTCCATCGGCATTAGGCCCGCTGATGAGAATCGTCTCGCAACGCCAGACGAGATCTGTTAGAGCATCGATCGAGACCTGGATCGGTTGGCACTCGTCAACGCCGTCAGCGCATGTGTCAATGAAGAACTTGTGGATCGCGTTGGCCTTGCGCCAGTACATGTGTTCATTCAGCGTGGGCTTTCCGGGGATACTATCTGCGATGCGCCGGTAGTCGAGGAACATATCAAGCCCCATGGTGTGGGCCTCCTTTATATAGAGATGTGAAGCAACCCCCGTGAATAGGGTGTCACGGGGGTTGCATATGGGGTTGGTCGGACGATGTTTCAGCCCATGACGCTCAGGCGCGAAATGACCTTGTCCAGGCCGTCCTTATCGAGTGGGTACACCACGTCGCGCTTCGAGATATCACGGTAGGTGAAGTCGGAAGGCAATACGTAGAGCGTGTGGCACCTGGGGCTAGTGCGGTCGGTGAGATCAATGATGGGAACATAGGGCTGTTCGTGCGAGTAGATCTGGCTGTGGATCTCCAGCTTCGCATCAAGCAGCGGCTTACCACTCTCCATGGCGAAGGAGAAGGGCGTTAGCCCTGATCCGAGTTCCCCGTCGTCTCCGCGCGTGAAGGCACGGGCGAGGATACGGGTGAAGTAGGCTGGATCATCGACGCGGTTCAAACCCACGTCGCGGCAGGTGGTCAACGCGTCGAGAATGGCAACAGTGCCTCCCCAGTGGGAGTACATGGACAGTCCGGTGACGAGATCGAAGCCAGAGCACTCAGGTAGTTCTTGGCGGTCTGTGATGATGAGGAATGAGGAGCGGTCTCCCATGATGGTTCTTCTTTCTGAGTAAGAGATGGATAGAGGGTGTTCTATCGGTTTGACGATCGGGGCGTCGAAAGACGCTCTGTAACAACACCCCTTTACCCAGGCATGAGCGCTGGGCAAAGGGGTGTGGGGTTGGGTCAGTCGCTGGGCTGAGCGTCCTTGACTAGCCTCATGAGATGGTCGATGCCGTAGCGCAAGAATTCCTTTTCGGCGTGTTCTGGCATACCGTCGATGCGGTAATTGTCCATGACGTCGGTATTGATGAGTGAGTTGCTCTCGATAGCGAGCTGGACACCGAGCTGGATCGCGAGGCAGCGGAGTACTGCAATGGCAGCGCCACTTGTGAGGTAGTACTCACGTTGATCACATGCATACTTGCCATCGATCGTTTTGATGACATCGAGGTTCCATTCCAACGGAATGTATCGAGTGTGGTACTCGGTGTGGTAATGACCCAGGAGTACAGATGCCGACAGTAGTGTTGATCTGCTCGGCGTGTCCAGGTCCCCTTTGATATCGTTCTTGACGAGGATAGTCAGGAGCGTACGATCGAGGCCACGTAGCTTATGTCTTGGAACGAACTCTGTATGTACTTCGTGTGTGGCGCCATCCCAATCCATATCGGTGATACGTTTGACGTCGAAGTAAAGTTCGTTGCTATTATCGATCATCGGAATTTCTAACAGGAGTATGTCGGTCGTGTTTCGCGTGAGGTCTTGCATCTGAGTCTTGAGATCGAGAGGGCGATCGCTCATGTGCGAAAGTTGCATGATTAGTCCTTTGGTTGATACGTAGATAAACCAACCTCTCCAACGCACAGGGTTTCTATGCGCTGGAGAGGTTGGTGCGGGTTTACTTGGTCTGAGCAGACTTATTCTGAGCCTGAGCCTCAGCCAGGCGCGCCTTAAGCTTCTTGATCGTCTTACGACGCTTCTTGTCGAGCAGGTCTTCGTAGGAGAGCGTGACAGCGATTCCGGTGAAGAAACCGATGCCTCCGGCGATGCCGATCCAAGCGAGAACTTCGGTAGAGGTGTACATAGGGGTGTGTCCTTTCTTTAGCGGCGCTTCTGTAAGTACAGAAGCGTGACGAACAGTCCGATGAGGAAACCGAGGGTGAAGTACATCAGTCCTCCATGCACTCGTCACAGTACACGGCTTCGGTGAGGTCCATGCAGGCGAGGGTCTTATCAGAGACGTGAGCAAAAACGTGCTTTCCGCATTCGGTGCAATCAATGAACATGACGTTCTTCTTTCTCTCTATATATAAGGAGTGGGTTACCCCTGAGATGAGCGAGGGGATGAGACAATGGAACAATGTCAATCTTTATTTCGACGCTGCGTGCAGCGTCAGAAACGAAAACTAGTTGTAATATGTGGCTTGTCTCATATAGACAGGCACACATGAATAGATCTTTTGGTAATTGAACATATTCGTCGCATACATGAATGTATGTGTGCTACTATTGTTCTTAGTGGTCTTCTCCCTCTCAGAGGACGCAACTACCATCGCCTGGATCGGTAGTCAACCGTTGAATCGTAAGGACTCATCGCGAGAGGACGTGGGCGTAGCCCGCTGATGAGTATGGCTTTTATTAACAGAAAGTGAGACGAGATGATGACAGCAAAGTCACGGACACGCAATCGAATTGCCGCAACTGCGGCATTGCTTGCGTTTACCGGATCGCTCGGTGCCAGCGCTGCCTTCGCAGAAGGCGGTACAGGTGGTGTTGGCGGCGGTGGCTTCAGCTCCAGCCCCGTCAATGGTTTGAGCGCGACGTTCCAGTTCTTCGATGCTCCCAAGGTTGGTCCTAATGGTCCTGAATCACCTCAAGGTTGGGGTCAGGATTCAATCAATTGGTTCTTGGGTCAGAGGCACCTTGATGGTACCAAGATGGGTGCGAAGGTTCAGGCCGCATGTGACCAGGCATTGAATGACGCAAATGATCGTGCGCGTGCACATGGCGATAATAATCCTAAGTCGCGCGTTGTCGGTATCATGTATGCGCTTTACAAGGAGGATCCGAACGTTGAGGCCGCTCGTGGTCAGCAGCACTTCTTTGATCTCATGAACTATTGGCGTAATAACATTGACTATGGCGGTTTCTTCGAACTGTCTAGGGATACGCCTCTGTTTAAGGAATGGGTCGCAAATTTGGGTGACGAGGGTATCAATAAGGCTTCTAATAACGGCAAAGATAGTGTTTCCGCCGTGTGTGTTGCGGTGAACAGCCATGAGCCTCGTACTCTTGATATTCCGCCTACCTACAAGCTGAACATCACGACGAACCACGATTCGCATGTCACCGAGGCCGGTAGCACCGATCCTGTTTACGACATCATTCATGCCTCCCGCGTGGATAACAAGGGCGCTGATGAGAATCTGAACGCCGATATCATTTTGAACTACGAAGGTCCCGAGGGAAACAAGTCGGTGACCAAGCAGGCTCAGATCGCCAACCACGGTGATACTAAGTCGCCTGAGTTCACTCCCGCTGACTTCGGCTGGTCCTCGTGGCCTGCAACCGGCGAGGGTAAGAAGTTCTGGTTCGATATCCACGTCGCCAAGCAAGGCAACCTGGAAGAGGCCATTGACACTGCTGACCGTGAAGAGGCTGAGTCCTGGGCTGTGAGGCCCAAGAACCCCGTCAAGTACTTGATGAATGGTAAGGACGGCTCCCAGCTCAAGGAGCAGGACGTTCTGGCTGCGAACATGTTCTACAACGCGAACATCACTGCGCACTCGAACGGTTACTCCTCTGAGATGACCATCACCGATACTGTGAACACCGCTGATGTCACGATCGGTGGCAAGGATGCAGATGACGCTGGTCGCGTTCAGGTCTTTGGTCCCGATGGCAAGCGCGTCAAGGCCGATGTGAAGATCGACCGCTCCACCGAGGGTAAGGTCATCATCTCTGGTACCGTGAAGGACATGGAGAAGCAGGGGACGTACACCCTGTCTGTTCCGACCTACACGAAGGCTACTGGCGCTGACTACCGTATCCCGGACGATTCCAAGGCGTGCTACACCGCTGCTGGCGACCACTGCTTGAAGGGCAACTCCGCTGAGACTGGCAAGGTCACCCCGGATCCCGACAAGGTGTGGACTGCTGATGAGACGGATGCTCGCACCACTGCTGATCCTGAGAAGACGAACTCGAAGGGTGTGGATCGCCAGACGTTCCTGCCTGGTGACAAGGTTTCTGCTGTGGTCAACGACCACATTGCACCGTTCTTGCAGTACAACCTGGAAGAGTACTCCATTGTTGATGACTGGTCCGATGGTCTGGCTTACGTCAAGATGGACAAGGCTCCCAAGGTCTTCTTCCAGGGTAAGGATGTGACCAAGGAATTCGAGATCACCAACGATGTCGAAAAGGGTGTCACTACTGCGAAGGCCAAGCCGGAGTTCCTCGCCAAGACTGGTCGCCTGGCAGAATCCGGTGAGGTCAAGCTCGTCATCTCCGGTGAGTTCCGTCGTGACTACGACACCGATGGTTCGCTGCGCACCCTGATCAACAAGGGTCATGTGACCTGGAACAACGAGATGAAGGCCACCAACGAGCCTCCGATCTTCACTCTGACCCCCAAGGTCGCTATCGACGTTGAGAAGTACACTCTCGACGAGGGCCTGGAAAAGGGTGACCGTGACGATGCTAAGGACGCGCTGACCTTGAAGTCTCCCGAGGACGTCACCAAGATTGGCTTCCTTGTGAAGAACACTGGTGATGCTGATCTTGTCGATGTCACCTTGACCGATAAGACTCACGAGGGTACCACTGGTAACGTCACTGACATCACCTGTGAGATCCCCGCTGATCAGGCCAAGGCAAACCAGGCGACTACTGGTGTTGCGAACGGCACCACCTCTGGAACCGTTAAGGTTGCAGGCGATAAGATCGGTCTGCTCAAGGTTGGTCAGTCTGTGACGTGCACCGGCTTCCTGACTGGTGTTCAGACTGGCACCATGCACTCCGATACCGCTACCGCTGAGGGCAAGTCGATCCACAACGGTAAGAAGGTCTCGGACTCCGATGACTGGCACGCAACCGTTCCTGCTCCGCAGAAGCCCGCACCTCGCGGCGCTGTCACTGGTGAGGCAGCGGGAGCAAACACCGCTGGTCTGGCCGCTGCTGGTACCTTGATGGTTCTGGCTGGCGCTGGCGCTGGTGCAACTGTTCTTGCTCGTCGCAAGCAGAACGCCTGATCATAGGTTTGCATCGTATGATGTGAACTAACCGAGTCACCCTCGTAGCGAAAGCTGCGGGGGTGACTTTTTTATGCGCGTTTCGTTGTACGTGAGTGGCTCTAATGGTGTAGAATGGTTGATGTACCAATAGAATCAACGAAAGGCTACGCACCTTATGGCTCCCTCTCAAGCCCAGCCGCACCGCTTGTATGATGATGCTCCACGTGAGCGCCCCGATGTTCCACTCGTCGGTCTCATTGGTCTCAAACGCTCGGGTAAGGATACTGCTGCTCAGGGCCTTGTTGATGATGGCTGGACGCGTATGGCGTTTGCTGATCCGCTCAAGGAGATGAGCATGAAGTTGCGCGGTGTGTGGGTAGAGGTGCCCGAAGGTGTTCATCTTGACGCTGCTGTTCCCGTTCTGTGTGGTTCTGTGGGCCACGGTGGGAGCTTTGCACAATACCATTATGTTGTTGAGGCTCTCGGTATGGAACAGGCCAAAGAGCTAATCCCTGACGTACGTACCCTGCTTCAAAGCCTTGGAACAGACTGTGTGCGGGGGACGTTCGGTGGCGAAGCGTGGGTGGACCTCATGAAGCGTCAGGTGCGGCGCGGGCTTGCAGATGGGAAGTCCATCGTACTCACTGATGTACGCTTCGACGAGGAGTTCGACCTTGTACAGCTCCTCGGAGGCGTGACGATCGGCATCTGGCGCGGGGACTTTGACTCCCTGTGCGACGCGCTGGACGATGAGGGAGAGCATGAGGGCGTTGACACACACGTGTCTGAGATGAACGTGTATCACCTGCTTGATCGGTGCGATTACGTCGTGTGCAACAACGGGTCTATCGACGAGTTGCACCGAGGGGTTCGCGGCGTCCTTGATTATGAGCAGAGCCTGATGGTCTAACGAGTAGTGCTTATGTGGCGCTTATCTGGTCTAATTGTGACTGGGTAAGCGCCGTTTCGCTTGATACGTGAGCCGAATAATGTTATGATGGTTTATAGATGACCAGATAAAAACCATCTGGTCCGTGTAGTCCACACACAGAAAGGGGTGTCTATGCCCAAGCGTTTTATGGGGTCTGTTCCACGACCTACGCCGAAGCGGTTCCGTGTCTCTGTTCCAGAAACCGATGAGTCTGTCCTGGCATGGATCGGTGCTCAAAGTGATCTGAGCAATTCAGTGCGAGCGCTCATTAGAGAGTCGATTGAGCGCAATGGATACCGTGATGCGACGTGTTATCCCGTCCAGCAGCTTCCTCGTCGTGGCCGTCCTCCGAAATCAGCAGAGGATGAGGCAGAGGACGCGACTGTGCCTGAGATGATTAAACCTGTGGTCGAACCAGATGATGAGGTTGCCACTACCCCTGCCGTTGTTCCTGTGTCTGCGCATGAGGAACCTGCATATGAAGCCCCGGCTCAAACAAGCGTTGAAGATGTACTCGGTACGTTGCGCTAGTAAAAAGACTGAAACGAAAGGATTGTCCCTATGACTGCTCAAACCCAAAACCTTGTGGGTGGTATTGACGTTGGCAACGGCTATGTAAAGGGCCTCATTCACTCTGATCGCACCGATAAGGCCGGTAAGCTCATTGTCGATACTGTCGATCTTCCAAGTGGCGTCACTTTGATGACGCGCCCGAACTCGCTTCCTGATCCTGACAATGAGGCGAAGGAGAAGTGCGCTGATGATCTTTACAATAACCTCGATGTGTCGTTCTCTTCGGCGATGGTCTCGAACTCGTACCGACACCTGTTTGGAACGCGCGCTCTGAGTGCTAATGGCGCGTTCGATGAGTTCAACGTCGTTGGACGGCGCTCGAAGGCTGAGCAAGAACTGTCCAAGGTCTTGATCCTGGGCTGTTTCGCGGCGAAGGCTCTGCGCGATTACGTCTCTGAGAACAAGGCTCTGCCAACGAGTGAGTTGAACGTCAAGGCTCGCGTGGCTGTGGCTCTCCCCATTGATGAGTACATGCGCCACCGCACCAGCTACAGTGCTCAGTTCATGAGCGGTGTTCATCTGGTGACTGTCCATAATTTTGAGACCCCCGTGACCATTCGCATCACCTTTGATGACGTGGTTGTTATGGCCGAAGGTGCCTCTGCTCAGTGGGCGATCACTGAGAAGGGTGTGCCGCTCATGCAGGCTATGCTCGCTGACGTGCGCTCCCGTGGTCTTGCTCTCGATGGTGTCACAGCTGAAGATGTCCTGGCTGCGCGCAACACCATTGGTATCGACATTGGCGAAGGCACGGTGAACTTCCCTGTATTCACTAATGGTAAGTTCAATGCTGACGCCTCAACCACCTTTGGCGAAGGTTACGGCACTGTTCTGACTCGTGCACTCGAATCTATGGATGCAGAAGGCTTCAACACCGGCTTTACCAGCCGGAAGCAACTGGCTGATTTCCTCCAGCATGAGCCGTCCCCCTTGAAGCGGAACTTCTATGAGAAGGTGCGCACGTATGTGGCCCGCGAGATTGAGTTTTTCGCTCGCGCTGTCTCTGATCAATTCGGACGTGTGCTCTCCGTTGTGGGTGCAACCACTGAGGTCGTGTTCGTCTTTGGCGGCGGATCTGGGCCTGTGAAGGATGCGCTCTATCCTTTGCTCTTGGCGAAGGTCGCCGAGATGAACTCGGCTGACGCAATGCCGGTTCTGTACTTGGATGCCTCGTACTCGCGCTCGCTCAACCGTGAGGGTCTGTACTCGATCGCTTTGGCGTCTGCCTCGAAGGGTCGTAAGACGAAGGCATCGGCATGAGTAGCCCCTGGGATAACGTTTCTCGTCAGTATGGCGTTCAGCCACCTGGCGAGCCTGATGAGGTTTCTGAGGCGGTAGCAGAAGATGCTCCGAACTTGGAGCCTCGCTCTGGATTGCTGACTTTTGATGAGATCATGCACAGCAGTGGAACGGAAGTAGCTCAGGCTAAGGCACGCAAGAAGCGAAGCGCTCTTGTGACTGGCGTTGTCAGCGTGCTTATTGCAGCTTTGCTGGGCGGTGGTGGCTACCTGGTCTACCGCGCCTACACCGACTCGCAGATCGAAGACACTTTGTCTTTGCCGAGTGACACGTATCAAGATGCTCAGGTGGATCACGGCCCTGTTGATGCAACAACCGAGATGCTCAATCACGAGTGGCCGGTTGTGAACGCGGATTCGGATCAGGGATCGAACACCTGGGATATCAACACCGAGGATCACCGGATTCAAACGATGTCTATTGCGCGCATGGCTCCGGGATCGGTGTTTATCCCTGAATCCGGGATTTACATGGAAGTACAAGGCAGCGACAAGTTTGAGCCATCGAAGTATGGCGACCTCCAGACTATCCACGTGCCAACGAACGTGCATCGTGGCGTCTGGTACTCCGATGGGGCACCACTGACTCAGTCTGATACTGGCGTGCTGACTAATGTCACTGTGCACTCTGACCCTGTACCAAGCCATAGCACCAACCCCTCTGTCCCAACCCCTGCTCCTAACGGTACTCCCTCCCCCTCTTCTACTCTTTCCGAGAATCAGGGAACGAAGGATCAGACCACCCCAAATTTTGGAGAAGGAACAACCTTTATTGCTTCCCATGTTGCATGGACGAAGAAACATCGCGGTGCTCTCTACACGATGGCAACCGATGTTAAGCAAGGAGAGCTCATCTGGGTGAAGGGCTTTGATGGCTCATTGTCCACATGGCGAGTGAACGGTATGTGGACTGCCGAGCATGAGGCGTTCCCGCCTGACTATTTCAGTGCAAGCGGGCCGCGCCGACTTGTGCTCACCACGTGTGGTGGTAGAGTGAACAAGCAGGGATACTACCAACAGAACGTGTTTCTTATTGCGGTTCCCGTGCCGCTTAACCAGCAGCTACCGCACTAAGAATGGGATGTGGGTGCGGATGAGAGACACCCCCGTAGCAATGGTGTGAACCATGACTACGGGGGTGTGTTCTATGTGCTATGTGTTTCTCAGAGAGAGAAGCGCTTCCTCAACGCGAGAGCTGCGCCAGCCATGAAGGTGAGCAAGCTTCCACCGATCAACGGCAGAGTTGTCGCTCCAGTGTGAGCCAGAGTCGTTCCCTGCTGGTCCACAGAGGTGGAGCCGTTAGTAGACTTGGAGCCGCTTTGGGTTACGGACTGAGTGTTGCTCTGTCCATTAACGTCCGTGGTACCCTGCTTGTCACCGGACTTGTTATTGTCGGTAGCAGCATCGCCCGCACCGCTTTGGTCTCCAACCTTGTCTCCAGCCTGATCATCGGCCTTGTTTCCATCCTGAGAGCCAGGAGCCGGGGTCTCAGTGCTTCCATCAGTGGAAGGAGCTGGAGCGGGATCCGTGGTCTCGTTACCCGGAGTAGGCGCGGGGGCCGGAGTTACTTCACCAGGAGTGGGGGTAGTCGGATCAGTTGTCGTGTCACCCGTGCCAGGGGTCTCGGTGGTTCCACCAGGCGTTGGGGTCGGATCAGGGAGCGGTCCCTCTGGAGTTGGGATGTTCGGAGTCTCAGTGTTGTCGCCCGCGTTGTCGCTTGGGTTAGGAGCCGGTTTTGGATCCTCAGTGCTTGTACCGGGTGTACCAGGCGTCGTTTCATTCTTATCCGGCTTAGGTGCTACCGGAGAATCACTCTCGTCAGAAGGCTTGGGGTTTTCGCTGCCAGGCGTCTCAGTAGAGGGATTAGCAGGAGTTGTCTCGCCCGTCGTGGGATCTGCTGGCGTCACAGCCGGAGGATCAGCCGGGGTTGGATTCCCAGGAGTCACAGGGGCCGGTGGTGTTGGCTCAGCGGGCGTTGGATCAGCAGTTTCAGGATCTGGCGCATCTTCGGCTGGATCAAGAGTTCCTGTAGCGGGAGCTGGATCCGTTGCGGGCGCTACAGGAGCCGTCTCAGTTCCAGTAGCCGCTGGAGTCGCTGGAGCTGTATCTGCCGTATCGGTGGTTGCAGCTGTGTTAGCGGTGTTTGCTGCTCCATCACAGATCAGACCGTTTTCATACGCGACGCCTGCGTTTGTGCCAGGCGTGTACAGACGCGCATCGTCTGCTGCGGTTGGAACTCGGCAGTCTGTATTGCCGAGGTGATCTTCTGCTGCCATTGCTCCACCTGCGAGAAGCATAGTGAAGGCTGCTGTTGCGCCGATGGTTGCGCCCAGCTTCTTAGCTGGTGTCATTCCATGAGTCATGGGATGCTCTCTTTCTCGATCGAGTATTGCGACGGGGTGGCACAATAAAAACAAAAGACCCCGTAGCGTCAGTATACCTGAACTACGAGGTCTTTTGCGGCGATCAGTGAGCAATTAACACTTATGCATCAATTGCGCTGCGCTTGGTCAGGGCTAGACCTGATCCGACTGCGAGAAGGAGAGCAGCTCCACCGAGCAGCGGCAGAGTCACAGATCCTGTGTGGGCCAGAGCCGCTCCCTGATAGTCCACAGAGGTGGATCCAGCAGGAGCCTTGGAACCAGCCTGGTTGTTATCTCGTCCGTTACGGTTCTCGGTACTATTCGTTGCACCGTTCTTACCATTCTTGTCTCCGTTCTCGTTCTCGTGAGAACTAGGAATCGGAGCCTCAGTGGTCGCACTTGTTGACGAAGCAGGCGCAGGTGTTACGGTAGCGTCACCCGGAGTGGAAGGAGCCGGTGCTGGAGTCGTTTCACCAGGGGTGGGAATGACCGGAGCAGGCGTGGTTTTACTTGGGCTAGGCGCAGGAGTGGTTGTACTCGGATCAGGCACCGGGGTGGGTGCCGGAGTCGTTTCCTCTGGAGTCGGGACGATCGGAGCCGGGGTAGTTTCACTTGGCTTCGGTGTAGGAGTGACCTCACCAGGAGTAGGCTCAGGAGCCGGAGTCGTCTCACTTGGAGCAGGGGTCGGCACCGGAGCAGGCGGCGGGGTTACTCCATCGTGATCGGGGAGAGATGGAGTCGGTTTCGGAGTAGGCGTTGTTTCACTAGGCGTAGGCGTCGGAGTGGGAGCCGGAGTGGTCTCATTCGGCGTTGGTGTAGGAGCAGGTTCTTCTTGTTTGGGAAGCGTGACAACCTCGTTCTCAGCACCCCAGCCATCGATGAAGTTCGCATCCATGTACTTACCCCAGTTGCCGGGCTGCTTTTGGCGATCAACGCTCCAGACCCATACGAGGTAGCCGTTATTCAAAGAGGTGGCAGGCTTGGCGATTGAGGCCGTCTTGGTGCCCGGCTCGTTAAAGTCGAGATCGGTTTCACCAATGAGCTGTGCACCAGATGGAAGCGTGTATGTAAGCTCAGGCTTGTTCTTCATGTAGTACACCTGACCGTGGACTGTGGCCGGGGCCATTTCATGGTTGATGACGAGCCAGGGGTCTCGGCCATAGGTCGGGTCCGAGGTGACGGTCACATCGTCTTTCAGTTCGCCCCCTTCAATGCCGTACTTGACAGCGTTCGTCTTAACGGTTAGTGCCCAGCGACAGTTATATGCTGCGATGCCGTCGTCAGCGGGAACGGCGTTGAACGTCCCCGAGGTGCCAATGAGACCAAACGATGAGCCACTCACATGAGCAGACTCACCCGGCTCAGGAGTATACGACAGCTCGTCGAAGGCTCCGGTGTGA
The DNA here is from genome assembly GCA_938028585.1 of uncultured Actinomyces sp. GTDB lineage: Bacteria > Actinomycetota > Actinomycetes > Actinomycetales > Actinomycetaceae > Pauljensenia. Next base: position 16,696 of record CALIZH010000382.1, read on the forward strand.
ATCTTGCAGTGGTCGCTTTGCTGAGCCGCTGCTGCCTTGGCTTGAGCGATCTTGTTCTGGAACTCGTTGAAGCCTGTCACGGTGTCTGCGCTGGCAGCGTTTTCACTGTACTGATGAACGGCAGTGATACCGCCAGTGAGAGCCGCTGTGAAAGCAGCGGTTGCACCGATCGCACCAACGAGCTTCTTGGTTTGGGTGTGCATAAATACCCTCTTTCTGTTGAGTTGTGAGAATTTTTGTACGAAAAACCCCTGTAGCACCAGTCTAGCTGGTACCACAGGGGTTTCATATCTAAGAGATTCGATATTTAGTTATAGGTGTCGATCAGAACGGGGGATTGTCCTGATCAGCGATCCCGACGAACGGCGACTGCATGTCGTCGTAGACGGGAGCCTGGGGTGTAACCTGAGCAGCAGGAGCAGCGGGAGCTGCGAGCTGTGCGGCGCGGTTGGCAGCGTTTTGCTCAGCAACGCGCTTAGCGAGGCGCTTCGAGGTGACGGCCTGAGACTCTTCGAAATTAACGTCGTCAACGATGTTCTTCGGAACGTAGTGGGTAACACCGCTTTCGTCGGTGTACACATCAGTCGTCGCGTGATGCGTCACGGTGACCTTATCGCCCTGGTGGATCATGTCGAAGACACCATTGCCACGGTCGGCAGGGATAAAGCGTTCAACGGAGACTGCATCCGAGCCTCGGCTACCGTCGCGGCGGGTGTAGTTCTGCGGTGCCATAACGGTGAAGCGAACGGTGCGAGAACCATCGGAATTCTCGAAGAAACGAGGGTCAGAGGCCAGGCGACCACGAGTGACAGAGAAGTTGTTGACGTTGATGTTAGCCATGAGTGTTCTCCTTTTTTATCGGCTAGTATTTAGATCATAATGATCTTGATCAGTATATCTTTGGGTGCATCTGTGATGCACTGAGATAAATTATTTGTTCTGTTTTCTCAGCAGAAAGCATTACTTATCGTTACCTTCTTGAGTATTGAACAGTTCTTAGAGGTGTTTCTTGGCTTAGGTTGGTAGTGTCAATTTAGGGGTGCGTATCCGCTTACACCACCTTCTTCAATGTAGATGTAGCCGTCTTCCTCATCGAAATTCTCATCCCCGAAATCATCGTCCTCATAGAGATAGATCTCTGGTTCCGTGGCGATGAGGTAAGCGCGGAAGTCTTCGATGATGTCTTGCCACGTGCGACGCGATCCGAACAGACGGTCCAGAGTGGGCCAGTACTCAGTGTTCTCAGAGTCACCGACGACGTGAGAGGTCTGCTTCCAGATGCTGTCACCGATGTTTTCGACCTCGGTGACGAGCAGGGAGATGTGCGGGTAGTCTGGGTTGTTGTAGTCCTCCCACAGTGACACGTGGTAGTTGTGGTTGTAGTCGTCGCAGTAGGTCTCGTACCACAGGCGAGTCTCTTCGAACAGGCCGTAGTCAGATCCGACGAGATTCCATTGTTCCCAGTCGAGGTTCAAGGGTTGATGAGGCATGGTGGTCTCCTTTTGTGTTGTGGTGAGTGGTTTGTGAGAGGCTCCCAGACCAGGTTTCGAACCTAGACTCCCGGAATCAAAATCCGGTGTGCTGCCGTTACACTATCTGGGATTAAAGCCAAATGTGTTACTTGGCCGCCCAGTGGATGATTTTCGGTAGTGTACATTGACTACGCATCATCCGAGCAAATGCCTCATAGGACATCTGTAGATTTGTGGTCAATACCCACGGCTTTCCGTCGTCATCGAAGGTGAGCACATGAAATGCTTCGATGTTGTCACCAACGATAAGTGTACCAATTGGAATTTCCTTACTGTCCAAGATGGTAATCTCACCATTGGTGTCGATGCACATGAACTCCGTAGGTTTGATCGAGATCAGCCCGTTTTCGAGCTTCTGTTGGAACTCTTTTTGTTGAAACTTGTGGAGTGTCTGTTGTATTTCTTCGATAACTTCGTCAAGTCTTTTCTGAATGTCGTCCATTTTCTTACCTTTAGCAGTATGAGTGTGATGGATGGGCCAGGTGTAGATGTTCAGCCACCTGGCCCTACCCCAAGGCGATGGGGATCATCGCATGAGAGCGTCTCTCGTTTCTTCCAGGATCTGCCCTAAGTGGTTGGAGCCGGTGCCTCGGCACCTACCCCAGTAGGTATCACCCCAGGTGTTATCTTCAACAATAGGTTCAGTGACAGCCAGGAGCATCTCTTGCAGCTGCGGGTTTTGCTCAAACTTCGCACGCACAACCTGGCGCATAGCATCTAGCCTTCGTGCATTCCATTCCCGGATGTTAATGGGGATGCGCCTGCCCAGTCGCTTCGCTTCAAGGGCTGTGATGTGACCTGCAAACATATGTGCGTGCTGCGCGCTTTTCTGTCCCTGGAAAGCGGCTTCTGCGCTTTCGTACCGGACCCCGTCAATCTCAATAGAGCACGGGTAAAAGTTGGACAGAAAATAATAACGGCCTCTAAACTGCATGGTTACTCCTACATAAGAGTTTTTATCATGTCATAGACATAACCGATGCAATTTATTGCATAAGAATTGATATTGTGGGCCAGGCTGGATTCGAACCAGCAATGTTTCTGATGTGCTCGGTTTACAGCCGAGTGCCTTCAACCAATTCGGCGCACTGACCCTTGTTGTTAACTCGTGAGAGTCTGCATTATGGCATGTAGATGCTGGTGCATCTACATTGTCGGAATGGCGGGACTCGAACCCGCGACCCCCTGGTCCCAAACCAGGTGCGCTACCAACTGCGCTACATTCCGTTGCCCACGGGTGTGCTCCTTGTTCTCAGATCACCTCTGTTAATAGAACAAAGAGCACACCGGGTGCGGTCTACGTTGAGGAAGGTGATTCCATCAGCGTTCCGCTACCTCTGGGAGAGGTGGTTTGTGGTGAGGGATGCTGTTTGGCGAGCGGACAAAGCAAAACACACTATATTCAGTTATATGCTCGCCTGGGGTGCGACCCCAGACGTGATCCCCCGATCACGGCGGTTGGTCTGGCCATGGAACCGAGGCAAGGAAAGTTCAATGGCAGGAGAGGGTAGCTACCCCTTTCCTAATCATCCAGCATCATCCAACCGCTGGGTGGTTCCCTCGGTGGGAGTTGAACCCACACGTCCTTGTGGACACTTGATTTTGAGTCAAGCGCGTCTGCCTATTTCGCCACGAGGGATTTTGATTGGTATATCAGTATTATATACCATGCGTCAGTTGTTCGCTATATCTCTTGCGCGCGAGATGATCATTGTAGTATCGGGGCTATGTGCGGCATTACAACGTCGAACAATTTCTGCGAGATCATCATTAGTGTAATAATTGTCCAATGGGTCCACCCAAACGCAAAAAGGTTCATCGGGGTTGTATGGTCGATGGACGTGATAGAACGTATTACACCCCGGTGGATCAATGATCGTACCGGCTGAGAAACTACTCGCCTTGAAGATATGACGAGTACCATCAGGACCTTCGGCTTCGAACATGTCGCCAGTGAGCTTTTCTGGCTCGCTCTCATCTTCTGTCATTGCTTTTTCAGCCTTTTCGGGGGTATCAATGGGATTATCCCCATTATCTCTATCGGTGATAAGAGACTTATCAATGTCGATGTTGAAGATGTCGCAGAAGCAATCAAGAGCGTAGTCGAGATCGGTCTTGACATCGAAGTCGGATTCATTTTCTTCAGAGATTTCATCGGAAAAAGCATCGTTGAGCATGTCGTTGAGAAGTTCAATGAGAGCTTCTAGATTACCTATGAATTTTTGATGGTTAGTCATGGTGTAATCCTTTTCGAACTTTGGGTTTAGTGGCTGATCTCGGCAGTGTTGTAGTCGATGGTGTAGCCGTTTGCCGTGTTGGGCACAGTGATGTGCTCGGAGATTGACTTGTCACATGATTCGATGTCCACAGTTACGGTGCGAGGGATCAGCTCATTACTGTTGTAATTGGGCGTGACAGCGTAGTAGAGCGGGCAGGAAGCATGAGCCTGGTTATCTAGGTATGAGCGTGCCTTGGTCTCGGAGTACGCCATGCCGCCGTTATGAGCGTTGCTCAGGCCGACGTTTTGCGTGCGGGTTCCGGTGACAAGGTTCTCTTTCACCGGATCGCCACCGAGAGAATCAGCGATCATGTGCGAGCGGTTCCAGAACCACCCTGTGTATGATTGCGGGCCATCGGTGATGGTGACCTTCTGGTTATGCTTCGGCCAGCCGGTGGGGTTGATGTCGATGTGCTGACGGCCCCGAGCCTTGGCCTGCCCACGCATATTAGTGGTGAGCAAGCTGTAGGCGCACGTGGGCCTGCCTAGAGAGTCGAGATCACAGTAGGTGATCTGACCCTCCTTTGCGTCCTTGTATGAGCGCTGGGCCTGCCCGTCAACCTGGTAGTAGTCAGCGTTGTACGTGATGCGCGGCGTGGGCTGGGTCTGCTGCGTTTGCTGGGGCTGGAGATTGGTATTGTGCAGCTTATATGCAAAGGTGATGTATCCGGCAATCATGGCTGCACAGATGACAAGTGCGAGGGTGATGATTCCAATCAACCCGAGGTGTTTCTTTGACATGAGTATTGTCCTTAATCAGTGGCGGTGTTTGTGCGAAACGGGCGGGCAGTAGCCATGGCCGGTGAGCAACCATTCGACGTCGACGATGAGAATCGAGGCAAGGATATCAAGGTCTGCGATTGTGTAATCGAAGAGGTACCCGATGTAGGGTTCCATGCGAGCTGGCTCGATCGTCGGGTTGATCTGGCAGAAGCGATCAATGACTCGGTTCAAGAATGCTTCGTGGGCGTTCTCGCTGGTTACGTAGTGGATGTCGATAGCCATGGTGGGGGGGCCTTTCTGATTTAGTGTTTCCAGATTTTTCCGGTGCGATAGTTGATCGCTTCCTGGGGCGGTTAGCCGCTATAAGTCGTTCATGCACATATCGCTATTAAAAGCCATACAAGGGGGACAAGACCACAAAGTGCAAGTGTTTCTACTACGTCGAATGAACATTCTTCATCTCGTGGCGTGTCTGGTTGCGATGTCATGATGAGTCCTTTTGTTGTTGATGGAAGAAAAAAGACCCTCTCCGTAACAGAGAGTAGGAGAGGGTCAGGGGAGAGAGTCGTTATAGTTTTCGGCGCACATTAGTGCGCCACATTTACTTCCACTCCGTTTCAGTGAAGGATACGGTGCTCGAAGTAGTAGACGCCCATTGCGATCTTGGGGATCAGTGTATCGCCACCTGTATCACAGGGCTTTAGGTTGCCTCGTGCGTGCAGCCACGGGTCTTCGGCGCATACGCGTTCACTTAGCTCAGCACCAGTCATGTCACTCATGAGGGTGCAGATGCGAATGATGAGGTTCTTTTCCTCGTCGCTGAGCCGATCGGGGTCACCTTGTGGAAGTTCACCGGGACGGATGAGGAATTTGTGTCGGTGCAAAATGAATAGAAGCGGGGCCGCAGGGCCAGAGCGCCAGGCGTAGAAGTCCTCTGGGAACAGCGGTGCGCCGTTGTATGCAACGATGTGCGCTGCCTGAGCGTAGTACGCGAGCTTATGGAGCTTCATCGTCGTGATAGTACCTGTTCGGGTGAGGATATAGGCGGCAACGTCGGTGATGGATTGGGCCATGAGAACGTCCTTTCTACAAGTTTTGGTGCGGAGTATACACAGTCCCATGATTAGGATGCGATGGGTTGTAGACCCATATGTGACGGTTCCATACTACGTAAACGGGGATACCGGCTTGGTGCGCGAGGTCGATGCAGTTCCAAGTACCCCGCGAACCTTGTCCCTTGGGGTGGTCAGGGAATGCGAGGCAGAGGTCGGCTCCAAGATTCACCATCGTTTTGTTACGGATAGGGCCAGCGGCTCTACCGTAGGTGTTCCAGTCGGCTCGATGAACCTCGATCGGGAGACCCATCAGGCGCTGTCCTGCAAGAGCAGCTTCGGTGTCTGCACCTGTTGCGCCGCCATGGACGAGGGTGGGGAGAGCATGGGTCTTTTCAAGGATTTCTCGCACGGCGATGAGCAGAGCGTGTGAATCATATGACGTCCATTGGTGGTTGCGAGAACCTGTGATGAGCAAGCGTGACATAGAGGTGCTCCAAAGAAAAAGAAGGAAATAAGAATCTGTATAATTATCGGCACACACCAGTGTGCCACAGGACTATGATATACTTAAGTATCAATGGAAACGTAGAGCCACGAGGCTGTGAAAGGAGAACTTAACGGTGAGCGAACGCGAGGCAGGCGAGCCGATGGTGCGTCTCAATGTCCGTATGCCACAAAGCATACGCGACAAGGTTGCGTATTGGGCTGAGAAAGAGGGTTTGAGCGCCAATGATTTCATCATTGAATGCATTGAGGGGCATATCGCGCGTGCAAACGGCGATTATGATCTACCGACTTTGGAGCAGGCGCGTTTGGCTCAACTCGTTGATGCACAGGTTGTTCTTGCGAGTAACGTCGCTAACCTCCATAAGATGGTTGAGTCAATGGCGGGTACCATTATTGGCCTCACCCGAGGAGACAGTTACCTGCTCGATGACGAGGACGGAGAAGAATGATGCCTGAGTACGATTACGACGGTAGAGCGCCTGAGATTTTTGATCCTCGTGCTGCCATTAAGAAGCAGTTGCGCGAGCGAGAACGTAGCAATCAGCCTGTTGTGGTCTCGGCGCGTGGACAGCACGGTGGAAATGGTGGTCACAGTAGTGCTGCTCCTGGAGCCACATCTGGTATTGGTGCAACGCCACCACAGCCTCAGCGCGACGAGCCAGGGGATGCGATCACGGAAGCAGAGGGTGTTAACTCGTCTGCTCGTGAGAGTGAGACCCCCAGTGAGCCTCAGAAAGAAGTCGGTGAGCTGAGTCATGAGACGGTGCCGATGGCTTTGCGTCATCGCGATGGTAGCGAGATCCCTGTGACGATCGAGGGCGATGTTCGTTTTACATTCGACGGTGACTCGGTGCGGCCACAGGGTATGCCTTTTGTCATCGGGCAAGCTGTTCGTGATGAACTCACGAGACTCGGTGCTCCTGAGCTTGGAGCAGAACCCACGCCGAAGACTCAGAGCAAAACATTGTCGTATGGCGCACTCATCACGGCGCTCGCAATGAGTTCTCTGGATATCGAGATTCCAGGCGTGGACGAGAACACTCGTCGCGCCGCTGAAGTCCTGCGCACAGGACAGGGCCGCGTTGCAGCCATTGAGATGAAAGTGGAGCAGGTGTTGGATAACCAACAGCGCGCTCAAAAGGATCTCGATGCGATGACGAGGCGAGCGCTCAGCGCTGAGAAACAGCTCTATGAGCTGGAACTCATGCTTACATGGCTGCTCGTCGATAAGACTGAGCCACTTTTGTTCAACCAGGTGACATCTTCCTCGATCGATCTGACGAACAAGACTGTGCTTGATGCACGGGCGAGTCTTCGAGAGAAGGCTCGCGAGTTGGATCGAGCCGAGTCGGTGCAGCGGGGGAATCTGCGGATCGTCGAGTGAGCGTTGCTATACTCTTGAATCGATGATAGAATTGATTCATGAACCAATTGAAACTGTTTGATGAGAATAGCGTCTTTGACCTAGCGTGCCGGGGTTGGTCGCGTGAGCGTGTCCTTGATGCCACCGGCATTGACCCCGGCTACCACAACGCCTCAGTGAAGACTGAACTGAAAGGTGTGGATCGACACGCCTATAAGATCGAGCACGTGAAGCAGCGTGTCGGATTGCCGGTGGCACGAGATCTGGTGGAGCGATTTGCAACGTGTGAGCTGGACAAGGCTAGTGTCTTGGAGCAACTTGGGTTGCACGACGCTGTGAATCTGATCAAGCTCGCCGACTTGTTCACAGGATTGGGTCTAGGCGATGAGTTCAAGGATGCGGATCGTCGCGCGCGCCGTAGTACGATGCGTGCAGGTATGGTTGCTCAGTACGGCACGGATAACCCGTTTAAGTTGGAAGATTTTCAAGAGAAGGCCGCTCAGACACGTGAAGAGCGTTACGGCGCTCGCTACACGCTTGCCGATGGATCGGTGTTTGCTGAGGAAGCTCGGAAGAAGGGTCAAGAGTCGTTAGAGCCTATACGTCGAGCTAAGCGTGAACGAACTCTAGCTCGTAAAAAGCGTGAGCGTGAGGAACGTCAACGAGAGCGCGCTCTTTATGGCCATCATCGTCGTACTTTGACTGATGAGGAAAAGGTCGTGGCAAATGAACGTCGTATTGCGACCTCGCAATCTCGTTATGGTGTGGACCATCCTTCTCAACGCGCTTCGTTTAGACAGAGCGTGTCGCAGTACATGACTGATCCTGAGAACCAACGGCGTATACGAGCAAGAACCGTTGCCACTAATCAGGAGCGGTACGGTGTTGCTTATTTTACGCAGCTACCTGAGCATCGCCAGGAGCAATCGCGTCGAATGAGCGACCCGTTGCATCAGCGTCGTATTTTATCGACGAAGCGTGAAAACGGTACGTTGTCTACGTCTTCTTCGGAAGATGCTCTGTGTGGGTTACTCGTTGCGTACGCGGACCAGCATGGTATGACCGTGGTGCGACAGTATCGTGACGAGAAGCGCTATCCTTTTGCTGTTGATTTTTATATCCCTGAGCGTGATCTGTTCATCGAACTCAATGGCTCATGGTCGCATGGCGGACACTGGTATGAGGCTGATCGTGAGATGGATCAGCGGACAGTACAGACGTGGCTCAAGAAGGGTAAAAAGTCTAAGTACTATCGTGTTGCTTTGGAGACATGGATCAAGCGAGACGTACGCAAGCGTGAAGCGGCTCGCCAGGCTGAGCTGAACTATGTCACGCTGTGGGATGGCTCTGAGGCTCTATCTGATACCCATCTGTGGTTTGCCCTAGGGGCACCAGATGGCCGGGATTGGGAACGTGAGTACTCCTGGCTTGATCTACCTGAATCTTTGATTGATCTCAGGAGTGGATTAGAGGGGCAGGCCGAGCAGTGGGCTGATATTGATGTGACGAACGCTGGTTCGAGGCAGATCTCCTGGCTGGCTCGAAGTGCGGTGTGGGAGACGTTCTATGCTCGCGAGTTGCAGATGTGGAACGACGACGAGGTGCATCATCGTAAATGGGGTCGTCTACGAGCACGTTTGCTTGCCAACCGATTGCGCTATCTCGGTAGGTTCCCTGAGTCGGCTCTAGAGGTGGTGCGAGGTTTGGCGATCAGCGGTGAGATCCGGTCGTACTCGACCTTCATTAACACGGCGATGACGGCTGTTCTCGATCAGTACAAGCCGACGAGTTTGTATGACCCGTGCAGCGGGTGGGGTGAGCGTATGCTCACGTGCGCGCAACGCGGTGTGACGTACACAGGTACGGACATTTCTGAGGCAGTGGTTCAGGCTCACCAGAGCCTGATTGATCGTCTTGGTTTGACTCATGCTGACGTGACGCTCGGGGACAGTGCTACCCGTGATATGCGCGGTGGAACGCATGAGATGGTGTTGACCTGTCCGCCGTATGGTAACACTGAAGTTTACACTGAGAATGGAGCCGAGAATCTGGATGATGAGGCGTTCTTGGGGTGGTGGAAGCGGGTTGTCACCATGAGCGTTGCACCAACGACCCGTGTTTTCGCCTTCCAGATCAGCGAGTTGTGGCACGAGCGTATGAGCACGGTAGTGCACAGCGTTCTCGGTGATGGGTGGCGTTGTGTAGATGAGATTGATGCATCTGCTTCCCGTAACCATTTCCAACGTTCTCGTTCGCGTCAGACGCATCGCGGTGAAACGATGGTAGTTTTTGAGCGACTCTGATATACTTGTTATATTCGTATACGAACGTTTTCGACGATTAGGAGGATTTATGACAGTCGGTATTTTGACTGAGAAACCGAGTGCTGCGCGTAACTTTGCCAAAGCGCTTGGTGGTCAAAGTGGTACTTGTAACGGTGAAAGTTATGTCATCGCTTTCGCACGTGGCCATCTGTTTGAGCTGAAACAACCTGTGGATCAGGTGGATCCGTCGAAGCGTGCAAAGTACGCTTCGTGGTCACTGAGTGAGCTTCCGTGGGATGTGAACGACTTCGCATTTGAGCGTGAAAAGAAGAAGGATACCTCGAAATTACTCGCTGATATCAAGAAAACGCTTGGTTCTTGCGATGAACTGGCGATTGCCACAGACTCAGATGTTTCAGGTGAGGGTGGCCTGCTTGCTTGGGAGATTATTTCTGAATTAGGGCTTGATCATAAGCCGATTTCACGTATGTACTTTACTGATGAGTCTCCTGCGTCGATCAAAAAGGCGTTCGTCTCTCGCAAACGTTTGACTTCGATGGAAGACCATGATGAGTACCGTATGGCATGGTTGCGTTCCCGGTGGGATTTCCTCTCCATGCAATGGACGCGTATTGCTTCTGAGCTTGTTGATAAGCGTGCGATCGTTCGTCAGGGGCGACTTAAGTCGGCCATGATTGTGCTCGTTGGGGATCAGCTTAAGGCACATAACGAATGGAAGAAAGTTCCGTTCTACGAGCCTCGCTTCCGCGATGAGAACGGCGTCATGTACATTGATTCCGATGCTCAGAGGTTTGCACACGAGAGCGACGTGGATCTCAGCGGTTTGCACGCGTCGAGCGTGACGGTGGATTCTAAGACCATGAAACGTTCTGGCCCGCCTCGGATGCTGGATCTTGCAGGTCTGTCAGCACTGCTGAGCGCCAAAGGTGTGAAGGCAGCTGAGGTGCTGGGAATCTATCAAAAAATGTACGAATCTCAGGTAGTATCGTACCCCCGTACAGACGACAAGCATATCACCAAGGAGCAATACGCTGAGCTTGTGCGCAATGCTCCTGCCATTGCGCGAGCTGTTGGTATCGACCCCTCGTTGCTTACGCACACCGCCGCTCGTTCCACCCATGTGAAGGACTCAGGTGCACACGGTGCGAACCGGCCTGGTCCGAACATTCCGTCTTCTCTCGCAGAAGTGGAGAACAAGTACGGTAAGACCGGCGCTATGATCTATGAGCTGCTCGCTCGCAGCGCTCTGGCTGTGCTCGCGGAAGATTACGAGTACGAGGCCCAGAAGGGTCACGTCACTGATTTCCCCGCATATGTCGGATCATGCTCCGTTCCTAAGAAGCAGGGCTGGAAGGCCGTGCTCGGCGGTGCATCAATGGCGGACGATGACGTGGACGAGAACAACGGGGCAGGTCTGGGCACCCAGGCCAAGCCGTTTGTTCATGAAGGTGTGCCGTCTCAACCTGTCGCACCGACTGTCAAGTGGCTCATGAAGCAACTGGAGCGGCGCGATGTAGGTACTGGCGCGACTCGCACGAGTACCTTTGCTGAGGTGTCAAGCTCGAAGGCTCGATATCCTTTGATGGACGAGACGAAGGGCAGGATTAGCCTGACCGAAACAGGCGAGATCAGCTATCACTTGCTACCGGGGACGCACATCGGTGATCTGGCGATCACGGAACGCGTGTTCTCGGACATGAAGGCCGTGGCAAAGGGTGAGAAGCAAGCAGATGATGTCCTGGCTGAGGTGGCTAGGCTCGTGACAGATGATATTGCCGTGATGACGGCAAACGCTCAAACGATGAGAAAGGATTTAGGAATGGGCGACTACGTGGAAAAGGAATACTTCGAGGGAACCTGGGACAAGACCGGCGCGCATGTGCGGTTCAACCGTACGTGGAGCGGGCACCGTTTCACCGATCAGGAGTGTATGGATCTCCTGGCTGGTAAGGATATTGAGATCACCGCTCAGTCCAAGAAGACTGGGGATGATTTCACGGTGATCGGCGCTCTGGGTGAAGGTGAGTATCAGGGACGTACCTTCGTTGGGTTCACCCCTGATTTCACCAAGCCGACCTCGGCTGCAAAGCGCGGTGTTGCCCCCAAGTCGATGCTCGGTGTCAAGCTCAGCGACGAACAGCGAGCAAAGATCGAAGCTGGGGAAAAGGTCTTGGTCAAGGGTATGAAGTCCAAGAAGAGTGGCAAGAACTTTGATGCGTACTTGTTCCTTGAGGACAAGCCGGATGGCACTCGCGGAATCGCGTTCTCGTTTGATGCGTGAGTCGATTTAGGTGTGAGAAAGGAGAGCGCGACGTATGGCGAAAGATCGGTATGCTGTTCCTGTATCGCTTGATCGGTCGATTCTCGATCATGAGATCAACCTGTCGAACAAGTCGTTTCAGGTTAAGCCCTTGCCCATGAAGGTGATCTTTACCTACCTGGGAAGCGCGATCGTGCTTATGTGGGTATTGACGAGTACACCGCTTAAGGGTGCGAACTTTGGATTGCTCGCGCTCATCACCCTGTGGTGGATTGCGGCGACGGTCTATTTCGCCGCATACTCGAAGACGAAGGAGATGCGAGGGAGCCAGCTTCCCGCTTTGTTCGACTATCTCCCGAAGACGTCACGCCGGGTGGTCACTCGGTCGGATTCTCGCACGGGACCATTCTTGTCCATCGTCGGCATCAAGGATGTTGATCAGGACACAGGTCTCATTACGTATGTTGATGGCATGGTCGGACAAGCCTACTCCGTCGTTGGATCAGCCTCGCGCCTGCTCTTTGACCAAGACCGGGACGCGATCTTGAACCGGAATGATCGGTTCTATCGCAAGTTGGAACCGGGCGTGGAATGGGTGTTTATCACCACGAAGGAACCGCAACGCGTGTATGCTCAGGTGGCTGCGCTGGAAAAGCGTAACCAGGTCCTGCCCTTAGAGGCTCGTGATCCTGAGCTGGTGGCACTGATGGATGAGCAGTATGAGTCACTGCGCTCATACGTTGGATCGAGCTTTTTCAGCATCCATCAGTACCTGATCCTCATCGCTCGAAACGAGGAAGAGCTGCGTAAGGCGCACAACCTGCTCGACTCAGAGGCGGCAGACTCGTCGCTGATGTTTAAGCAGGTGTCGATGCTCACCTATGATGAGACGATCGATCTTCTGGCAACCCACTATGGGCCGGTAGCGATGACGAAATAGTCACGTGAATTGTTACCTGGCGCACCCCTGAATAACAATTTTCAGGGGTGCGTTTCTTTTGGTTCTCGTGTAGAATATATTGAGTAACCACTATAATCGAGTTGTTCAATACGAGGGAAAGGAGTGGCATGGCGAAGGGTAAAGCACGGGCTGTACAGACTGGGGCGGTTGATACCTCAGTATGGGGCGGGGCCGCACAGCGTGTACGCGAAGTGAGCGAAACGCATGCAGCATCCGAGGCGCGCGATAGGGCTGAATCAAGCGAGCGTGCCTTGAGGGGTATGTCGCGTAAGGAGCGTAGAGCGTTTTTCTCACGGGCAAATAATGGACAAGTGAGGGACTATGCTCATCTCTTGGCCGTTAAGCCCAGACAGGGCTACGTGTTCCATTCCGACTATTTCGAAATTGACGGTGAAGTCGGATGTATTCTGAGCTATTTCCATGATGAGAGCGCACGCGATGAACTGCCTCCGTTTTGGGGCGTGAATCTGATCCCGTATCTCCCTCAGAACGTGACAGCTATTCTCCTGGAACAAGTCTCTCGCGTGACTGAATCGTGGCTGACGAACAAGATCAAAGAATCCGAACGTCTTGATCGTCTCGATAGCCAAGAGCAGAGTGAGAATGGAACAAAGTCAACGCGTCGTAAGGCGTCGAAGGTCTCTGCTGACATCGAACAGGTGATCGCCGAGATCCAAGACGGTGCAGCGTACCTATCTGTGCATTACCGCATTTTGCTCAAAGCCCCCTCCCTAGAGGTGCTCGATGACGTGATCGATGACTTGCGACGCAAATACATCGACGCTGTGGGCAATCTATCGATCGCTGGTCACCACGGTCTCCAGCGCCAGGAGCTTGCAACGCTCTTTTCCCCGAACGCCTCAAAGAAGGGTAAAGGCTTCCACTTCACCTCAACTGAATTAGCTGGTGCTTTCAACCTCGTCACCAACGGTTTGAACGACCGTGGTGGAGAGTTCGTTGGTTACATGGTGGGCGACGTTAATAACTCCGGTGTGCTCATGGACGTGGACATGTACAAGCACCACGTCGTGGTTGCTGACGATGACAAGTCTCGCGCTCAAGCTATGGGGAATGCTCAGGTTGCTGACATGTGGGCATCGAAGATTTCCCAGGCGGCACTTATCAATAACAAGCGCGTGGTTCATATCATCCTTGATGGCGCTGATCTCACTGGCGTTCTTGGACCTCGCATGGAGACGATCACTGCTCGCATTGATATGTCTCAAGGTGATGTCAACCCCTTTGAGGTGTTTGGTGAACGTAAGGATCAGCTGTCGCTGTTTTCAACGCATTTGGAGAAGCTCGTGCTCATGACTGAGCAGGCGTATGAACCAACCGATGCAGATCGTTCGATTATCAGAGCTTCGCTCAAAGATACGCTCACGCAGTTTTATGTCGATCAGGACATGTGGGTTCGAAACGCGAAGCACAATGTCGATCGCTTGCGTCTTGTGGGGATTCCTCATGACCAAGTCCCTCAGCTCAAGCTGTTCGTCACGTACCTGGATCAGCGCTATAAGGCGCTGACTGGTAAGTCGAACCGTGACGATGAGCTGTTGCACGCGTACTCGGTGCTCTCGGCTGTCTTTAAGGACATGCTCGACGCCAACGGTGACCTGTTCAATGTCGTGACGAAAGATGCAATTGACGGAGCGCAACACGCTCGTCGCGTGATCTATGATTTTTCCTCTTTGATCAACCGTGGCAAAGGCGTGGCGATGGCCCAGCTTGTCAACGTACTGGCGTTTGCGGCTTCTGCGCTCGGTGAAGGTGATACGCTCATCGTTCACGGAGCAGAACTGATCGACGAGGGTGTTAAGCCTTATGTCACTGATCAGTTCGAGCGACTGTACCGCCGTAACGCTCGTGTGGCTTTGTGCTACAACGGCGTGAAGGCGATGCTCGATGACTCGGAGTTCAACCACTTTGACGAAGCTGATTGGACGGCTCTGGGAGCCATGAGTGATGCTCTGGTTCCGGTCTACGAGAAGAAACTTGCCAAGCGCATCCCTGTCGATATGACGAAGGTCATTACTCGCCGAGGCGAAGGGCTGACCTTTTTGCGACGCGGGACTGTTAACGTCGTTTTTAAGCGTGATCTTGCTCTCGGAGTTAATGCTCACGTGCGAGGGACTACGTATGATGGATCGGTTGCACCTGGTCGTAACCGTGGTGCTGTTATGAAGAAACGCGCAGGTGACCAGAAATGATGGGAACAAAGGATAGGAAAGGATTGTTGATGAAACATCGGAAGGAGATGGACGCTCACGTGCGCGGAAGCGTACGTGTGCTCACAGGGTTTACCCGCGTGATCACACTGATGGTCGCCGCTCTTGTTCTAGCCTTTGGTGTGACAATGATCGGTGGGAGTACTCACGCCGATCCGGGTAAGACAGAAAAGTATGATTTTTACACTTTGTCATCGAATGTCACCGCGTATTTCTCCGATGCCGTGAAGCCAGGGGCAAAAACGGGTCTATCTGCCGATGAAGGATGGACAACGATTGCTCAAAACGCAAGCGAAGGTGGGGATCTCGTTGGCTACGGCGATGATAATATCTCCAGCTTTACAGGTTGGTTAGTTTCTAAGACTACGGGCGCATCGAATACTATTGGTTATGATTCGCTCAAGGCCCGGGATGCAAATTCTGATGGTTATGGGGGCGTTCTCGCCTACGCTCAGTATGGATCACTGCTCAGTGGGTTGGGTCTCGATTCTACGTCAACGGGTCTTGGTCTTCACCTGACGAACGTTGTCTTTGGCGGGATTATGGTGATGTTGTATCTGCTCGCCGGTGGTATCGACACGATTTTCTCTGCTGTTGCGTGGATCCTTGACCTGCTCAACCCGTTTAGGATGTTCTATCAAGCCGTGTCTGCATCGAGTGCTTCTCTGGCTGATGGGATGACGGATGGGCAAGGCGTTCCCGTGTGGATGCAGAGTCTGAGCGCATGGGTGAGCGACTGGTATCAAGTTCTCGTTAATATGTCGTGGACAGTACTCATGCCACTTTTCTTGGTCACGTTTGTTACTTCTGCGTTTTTGTGGAAGAAGGGACAAGCCCTCAGTGGTTTGAAGAAGCTACTGGTACGTGTGGTATTTCTTGCGTTTGGTTTACCTCTTATTGGATCACTATACACAGCGACGCTTTCAACTATGAAAGACGCATCGGCTGGAGCCGGTATGGGTGCGACTCGCGTTGTTATTTCAACGTTTGTTGACTTTGAGAATTGGGCGAAGAATAGCCGTCTTGCCGTACCCCAGGGTGCGACATTGGCATGGGATAGTTTCGCACAAGCTCCTACAGGAGACTCTGTGAATAAGCTCCGTCAGACAACAGCAGCTATTAACCATATTGCTCATCCTGGTGATGAATTCAAGGATGTTTCTAGTTTGGGTGTTTCTAGTCTTGGTTCACTCACTGTTGAAGCTGCGAAAGCAGATGAATCAAGTATTGGTAATAGTGCTAAGACGTACGGCGCAACAATGGGTGTGTTGTTACGATATTTAACAGCTCAACGGTATGAAGCTTCGGATTTTGAGACGGCTGTTAAAGGTCGGCTTGGGAAGGACGCATCAGAGCCTACGACCGATGGTCAGTATGTTCAACAGTGTGCGACCACGTGGTTTAACGTTCAGGTCGATGGTTCCACCAAGCCTGATGCCTCTAGTGGCGGGTCATGTTCGACGGTTAAAGCCTCCGATAACCCTATTTTGAAAGTCCGTTCGGGTACCGGACTTCAAGCTGATTCTCGCGGTAATTTTGTGGTGTTTTCAACCCAAGGCACTTCCAGCCCTGAGAATAAAGTGGTGTTGGGTAAGCAGCCACAGGGAGCAAATCTGTCACCTCTGTCGATGTACAACTATCTGAACACCTCGTTCGATAAGAACACATTGACTGTGTACTCGTCGAGTAATGCTGTGTCACAAGCGACACGTGAGTATCACGCATCTGTGAACCTTGTGGGATCCTCTGGTGTGAACTGGCTCTATTGGCTCAATTCATCGACGACGCTTTTCTGCTTCGTCGTGCTCGGTCTGGGTTATGCTCTGGGTATGCTCACGGGAGCGGTGAGGAACACGTTGCGTATCATTACGGCGGTTCCGTTTGCGACCCTTGGTTCTTTGGCAGCTATCGCCAAGGTGTTGATCTACACCTTTACGATGATCACTGAGATCATTGGTACGATGTTCATCTATCGACTGGTTCAAGAGTTCATCGTGTCGGTTCCCAGCATCTTCGAGGGTGGGTTGGAACATATGTATAACTCGCTTGGTGGGTTTGGCGATTATCTGCGTAACAGTGGTTATGTCACGTTGTTCACAGCGATTGTCTCAACCGTTGTTCTGTTGTGGCTCACCGTGAAGATGATGCATTTCCGTGGCGCTTTCGTTAAGGGTCTGAATGAGGCCGTGACGAAGATTGTCGATAAGTTCCTCGATGTGAATGTTTTGCCACCTGGTGGGGGCGTCAAGGGTATGCCGCTGATGAGCGGTGTTGGTGCAGGCGTGGGCAGCGCTGCTGCGAACCGCCTTATGAGTGGTCGCGGTGGCCTGGGATCGGGCAATTCTGCTCGCGATGCCATCTCACGTGGTCTGGGTGTTGCAGGTGGAGCCGTCGCTGGCGGTTCGTCGATCAACGGTACGGATAACCCAGATGAAGCAGGACCGGGCGCATTGGGTGCTGGACCCAGCAGCCCGAGCGGAAGCGGCGGCGGTGGTCTGCTGCTCAGTGATGGCAGCGGTGGTATCGCTTCTCGTGATGAGGGCTTGTCTGCTGGTGGTGCTTCCACAGCACTGACAACCTCCGCATCGGATCGTCAGCTCGCTCGCGAGGTGGATACTCGTGGTGGTCTGTCTGAGCCTCGTCTTGAAGCTAGCCCGAAGGCTGATGCAAAGGACGCGGCTGCATCGAGCACTGTGGCAAACGGTGAAGGTGATGGCGTGAGCGCCTTTACCGGATCGATCCGTGAAACCATGGATGCTCATAGCAAGGCTGATCAGGCTCGTCGCTCTCAGCTGACCTCGGGTGTGAAGGCTGTGTATCACGGTGGTAAGGCAGCGGCTCGCGCATCTGTTGGTGACGCAGCTGGTGCGGCACAAGATGGCAGTAAGGCTGTTGGTGATCTCCAGCAAGCTCGTAGCAAGGGTCAAGAAGCCAAGGCTCATCGTCAGGTGGCCGAGGCTCCGCGCCCTGTGCGCCGGGTGCAGCCACAGGTCCAGCAAGCCAGCGCTCCGGCGCAAGCTCCTGCTCAGGCTCCTGCTCCAAAGCCCGCACCTACGCAGCCTGCTGCACCGGCTCGGGGTCGTGCTCCGCGTCTGGCGGCTCAGCCATCTAGTCCACAGGCACCTGCGTCACCCCACTTGCCTCCGACTGCTCCACGAGGTGGGACAGGGATGAAGCCTGGTAGCGGCCCGTCTATTCCACCCGTGAAGAAGTAACGGGTATGTGAGACGGGTAACGCCCTCGGTTGTGTTGGATAACCAACATGATCGAGGGCGTTTCGCTTGCTCGTTATAGACGCTTTGTGTACAATGGTTGTAGGTCATGAGTGGATGTATCTGACAACCAGATGATGCTCTGGCCGTCAAAGATACGTACGTACGATTGATGAGAAAGGAGACTTAATATTATGTCTCTCAACGTTCTTGCATCTGAGGCGATGACTCGTCTTATGGTGCCTGCATCCGGGTGGAGTGCAAAGACTCTCTTGGAAAAGATGTTCAGTGAAGGAAAGACCTATCTCGGTCTGGCTCTTGGAATCTTTGGCCTGGTCTTGATCGGCTGGTCGATCTTCAAGCTTGTTGGTAAGTTCATGCAGACCCAGGGTTCACAGCAAACCTCGTGGTTCATGATTCTTCTGGCATTCATGTTCGGTGGCTTGCTCCTGTTCGGTGGCGTTTCGATGGTGATGAATATTGCACAGGGTGCAAAGGAATCATTCGAAGAACTCGGCGGCGGTATGATTCTGCCCTATGCGTTGACGTTCTTGCCGTAAGCACGGCGTGATGTCACGACCTATCAACACAACCGGGGCCGGGGAACCGGCTTCGGCTGTTGTTGTATCTGATATGTGCGTCCCTTGATCTCGGTTTATTTATGCGAAAGGATCCTATTATGGCGTGGAATCGTCGAAAGAAAGCTCAGGGAGAATTTACCCAGCCTGGCACAGTAGAAAGCATTGGTGAGGAAGTCCCGTCAGGTTTTTCCCACAAACTCAAACAATTTCAGACGAAGTATAAGTTTGATTCCCACCATGCGATTGAACGTTTTGGTGTAGCTGTTGCCATCTTTGGCTTCACTGGTATCGCCCTTTTTGCAGGAGCGGGTGTGTCTTCGTACGCAAACGGACAAGAAAAGCTCGGAGCAACAGCTCTTTATACTCAGTCGTTTACCACTTCGCGTACTCAGGTGGGCGGTTCTGTCATGGGTGTGTACACCGATCCGTCGAAGACGCGCACGATGGTCTTGCTGTCGGTTAAGGATGATAACCGACTTCCCTCAAGCGCTGATGATTACCAGGTCTTCCTCACCGGCACTGACACCGAGATGGGCCATCACTCGCTCAAAGGTCAGCCGATCACGGCGCGCTATGTCACTTTTGGTAACAATGCGAAATACATGGGTGTCGTGCTTGATAACCCGAACAAGTTCGATCTGCGCATTCTCGATATGATCGTGCGTATTAACCGTGAGGTTTCGTATAAGGACACGGGTGATGGTTCTGGTGCTCAGGCTGGGCCGTCGTCGGATTCAACACAGAATTCAAACACCAAAGGTAAGTCGTTTGAGAGGTACGATCAGATCAGGATCGCGTTTAACCCTGTGGCAACTGGGTCTACCGAGATGAATCTGGGTGTTGCCGGAAGTGATTTCAACGCCGGTAACGTCTATCACGAGGCTGTGACCCGTGATGCTGAGCAAAAGTTGCGTGACAAGATGGATGGTCAACTGCTCCAGATGCAAGCTGACTTGGCGAAGATTGATCAGTACAATTCTCAGATTGCGACGACCACTGTCAATGACCGTGGAAACATCTTGAAGTTGAACGATCCGCCCGCGCCTCAGATTATTGCGGGCGATCAGGTGACGGGTCAAGACGCTAAAAGCAGCAAGACGGGACAATCGACGCTGGCACTTGTGTCCAAGAAGGTTGTTCCCGGTGGTTACGATTTTGACTGGCGCAATGGTAACGTTAGCGAGGGATACCTCGATCGGATCGTTCCCAAGCGTATGAGTTATGTGGACTTTATGAAGGCTCAGTCAAAACTCACCGCCCCTGCGCCCGTCTGGAATAAAGTCGAGTTTACGTTGAATAATGGAACACCACTCAGCGTTTATACCAATCGGGATACTTTTATCAAGCCGTTACTTGACTTGCGGAGTAATCTTATTGCCTCATGGCAGACATATTACGAGCATAAGAAGGAGTATCAGGTGACGTCGTATTCTGACTTGCTCAACCTAGAGATTGAGTTGCGTAACGTCCGTTCGAATACGACTCAGAACACGAACGCGAACGTTTTGACACTGTACTGAGAGAAGGAGATTTATGATGACAGTGAGTAAAGGCGCAGCTGGTGGGTTAGACCCATTGAAGGGCGACACTTCTACCCCTGAGACGATTGATAAGCCTGATCGTTCTTCATCTCAAAGTGATGCGCCTGAAAAGGTTGATACAGGCGCTAATGGTACCGACGTGATGGGATCGGGTGGGGCAGCTCCTGGTGGAGCGCCCTCTGGTATTGGTGGTGCCCATGGCGTGGGTAAGGGTGGTAAAGTAGCGACAGGCGCTGCTGCCTCCGCTGCTGCCCCCGTTGCTGCCCAAGCTGCTGCTCTGGCGACGTTCCTCAACTGGCTGAAAACCGTGATGATGACAGCCGTTGCTGCTGCTCAGTCACTGTGGTCTATGGCAGCAGGCGCTCTCGTTGCTGCTGGTAAGTCGGTTGTCGGGTTCTTTGCGGGTCTTGGTACGTCGATTTCAAGTGCGATGGGTGGTATGGTCTCGGCGGCAACAGCGGGTGTTGCCTCATTTGTCGCTTTAGCGGTTGGAGCTGTCGGCGTGGTTGGTGGTGCTCTTGCGATGCGCGATGGAGACACCGCCTCTCGCGATGGATTGCTCCCCTCATGCACTGTTGAAGTGAACAACGCTGTGAAAGCATCTGAGGGCGCTCAAGGCGATTTCTCGGCTCAAACAGAAGAAAACGCCAAGACGATCTACTCCGTGCTCTCGGCATGGGGAATGTCGAATGAGAATATCGCTGGCATCCTTGGCAACTGGTCGCATGAGTCAGGTATTGATCCGACGAGTGTTGAGACGATCTTTGACGAGAAGTTCACGATCGGGCCGCGCAAAACCGATGCTCAGCTCAAGAACTTTAAGATGGCTCAGGTTGATCCGGCTTACGCTGCTCGTTTCCCTGCCATTGACCTCATGGGTATTGGCCTTGGGCAGTGGACGAATGGCCGTAACACGCTGCTCACCGAGTATGCAAAGTCGATCAACAAGCCGTGGTACACGCTGGAAACTCAGCTTGGTTTCATGGTCTCCAAGGATGATCCAACCCGCGTGGGTCAGGTGAAGGCTCTCATCAATAACTCTGAGGGTGGCAGCGTGTCTGCTGCAACATCGTACTTCCTCACGAAGTGGGAAGGCATCAACGATGGAACGCTGGGAACCCGTGAAGCTGCTGCTGGAACGTGGTTTGCCAAGATGGGCGGCTGGTCAAAGAATCAGTCACTCGCTGACTCGATTCTTGCTCAGTCGGGTAGTGCGGTGACAGGAGCGAACAATACTTCTGTTGCTCAGGCGGCAAGTCAGTGTAAGTCTTTTGCTGGACACGTTGATAACTCGTCTTTGGTCAAGGCTGCGCTGTCCTACGCATGGCCGTACAACGACGAGGGTAAGGGCAACGACGGCACCGATCTGTATAAGTACCTCCATAAGGAAGTGCTTGGTGAGTCGGATCATTTCTTTGCCTCGTGTGACCGCACTGTGGCAACAGCCGTGCGCTGGTCTGGAACGGATGATAGCTACCCTGCTGGTGGCGTGTCGAACCAGCTTGCCTATCTCCAAGGTGAAGGCTCCTCGAAGTGGAAGCCGGTTGATTACAACGGTGATAAGTCCAAGCTCCAGCCTGGGGATATTCTTTTGCGCACCACCGGGGGCGTGTCGCACACGGTCATGTACGTGGGTGAAGACTCTGTGAAGGAAGTTTGGGGTGAAGGAAACTACGAGGCTCATGGCGAGATCGTTTCCGGTTCGCTCAACGACCGTTCGCCAACAGTTGGTCAGTTCTACACTGGTTCAACTGGTCTCGATACGGATTACTTGGCGTTCCGTAACGTGACGAAGGAGCAGTCCTCGAAGTTCACGTCCGTCACGGTGCCCTCTTCTATGCAGAAGGGGCAGGGGGATAAGGGTACGCGCCTGACCCCTGGACCGTGAGTTGCCCACATTGATTGATCACAGGCCCCGTGCTAGATATTGCATCTAGTGCGGGGTTTTGTGCTAGAATGGTTGTATTGATACACGAGTGAAATCGCATCAAACGAAAGGAAGTGATAGCCGTGTCGAAACTTGATGACTTGATCGAATGGTCGCGCACCCCGACTGAAAAGCCGAAGCGCACAACCCGCATCGACGTTGCCGAAGAATGGGAGCGTCGTCGCGCTGAAAAGAAGCAGGGTTCCGGTGAGAACACTCGCTCTCGCGTTGGCCTCAAGGTGGGTGCAAGTATGGGTCTTGCAGCTCTTGGTATCGGTATTGCCGTGTTTGGGATGCAGGCGAAGCCTGTGGACCGCACGGCTGAGATTAACGATTTGAATGCTCAGATCTCTAGCGCACAGCACACTGAGCAGGCTGTTCCCGACGCAAACGTGGCGAAGAAGGCCGTGAGCGCTTTGCAGGAAAAGAGCCAGAAGGTTGCCGATCTCCAAAACGAGTACAGGGGTTGGCAACCGAGCACTGCTGCTGCACAGGCACAGCAGGATGCACAAAAGTCCAAGGCACTGTACGAGGCGTTGGCTCAGTTGGTTCCGAGCAAGGCTGCTGGCAGGTGGTTCTCGCCTTTGGTTAAGGACGGGTCTGGCGGGGCAAATCCGATGCCCGCCGATCAGTACAAGTGGGAATCGGTTGTCACCTACGATGTGACAGACACGTCCGCTCTACCAATCGCATGGCTGTGCAAGGGGAGCGACGGAACGTTGCTCGCATGGACGACAGCCACGTATGATGCTGGGTCTGGAACGTTCTCCAAGCTGCATACTGGCGTCACCAGCGCTGGAGCACGCTTGCTCATTAGTGATGACACGGCACACGCGAACGGAGTTGGTTGAGATGACACAAGAGAATAAACCTTCATGGGTTGTACGTTTTGGCGCACTGATCGCAGGCGGTGCGATTCTGTGCGGTGGTATCGGTGTTGCAGCTGTTCACGGAAACACTGTGAGCGCCGAGAACGCACGCACGGAAGCCTATGTCCAGCAGTTGCGTTCTCAGCTTGGCTCGACTCAAGCCTCCACCACTACCGCGCAAGAGAATGTCTCGACTGAGACCACTGGTATGTCTCCCGCTCGTAAGGCCAAGGATGACGAGACTGTTGAAGCCATCATGAAGCAGGCGCTCACGTGGTCAAGCGGGCAGCAGTACATTGATGCACGAAAGGCGCTCATCGACCGTTGGCACTTGGACGAGAACTCTCAGTTCCTCAAGGTGTTTATGCCCGGTGAAGATGCAGGCGCGTGGCGCACAGACTCGTCTGGAAAGACGTACTTTGCCTATGAAGGCGCAAACTCGACTCTCGATTCGTTCACGAGCGCTGTAACGAACATTAACGGCACGAAGTACTCCTACTTTGCTGTCGTTGGTATCAAGACGCGAAGCGTTGACGGTAAGGCGACCAGCACCTCGTACTCTACGATGAGCTACACCGTGGATAGCGATGGAAACGTCACTGATCTCATTGGTTGGGCCGGTTCTCCTGGTCACGATCGCACGTACTAAGCATGTGCAGTCCCACTCGTCCCATTTTTATTTTTCGAAAGGATATTTTTCATGAATCTGTTTTCTCTGGCTAAGACGTCCCGCACTCCCATAACTGACGATGAAAAGGGGGCGATCAAGCGAAGCGCCCGTATGGGCCTCTACGTTGTTGCTCGCGTCATCGGCTTTGTTGTATGGCTGTTTATCAGCCTGTGGATCACGATGTGGGGAGCACTGAAAGTTGTTCCAAATATGGGATCGTTGATCCAAGATGCACTGGGCGTGACGAGCGCAAACGCGCACAATAGCGAATCGTTCATCACGTACTGGGTTGCTCCGATGCTGCTCACAACTCTGGTGATCTCCGCTGGTGTGATCGCGCTGTGCACATGGATGTGGCGCGTCATGAACCGAGGTTTTGACTCGATGAGACTATGGGTTGATCGCGTGGGTGTTGCTGCTGACGGTGAAGTAACTCCGTCACTGGGCCGTGCCAAGAAGGTTGATTCCCTTGACGAAGACGAGCCAAAGAAAAAGAAGAAGTCGCGTCGGCGCTAAGAGCCGATCGTTCTATCCCTACTCAAGAAAGAGAGAATTATGAGTACCGTTACCGGAATGCGTCGCTCGAATCGCTGGGTACAACGTGCCCTGTCGATGCGAGACGTTGAAACCCGTGAGGTTGAAGGCGAAGCCGACATCAAGGTTCTTGTGGACACCTTGTATTTCACCAACCATGGACCAGCCTCTAACTACCGACCCGTTCTCCATGTTCGTGGTCGTCTTGTTGGATTGGTTCCCTATGACTCACCCGAGATCGCCTACGGCGTGACCGAGGTGACTTTTGATCGGAACATGGATGGCGGTGACTCAACTGTCGATGCATTCTATGAATTCTCCGATGAGCAACTGGTCGCCCTTGTTCAGAAGGGTTTCTTCAACGAAGGTTTCGAACCCCCTGCCGATCTGCTCAACCAAGTGTGGCAGCTCCCGGCTCACTACAAGGGCATCGCAATTGCACCCCGAAACGAAACGGAAGCACCACTGGTGTTCCTTGACGTTGTGGACCGAGACGGACTTGTCATTGACTCCGAGAACTCCGGTCTTGACCTTTCCGACTACTTCCCGGACTACCTCAGTGAGATTCGCTCTCGTGAGAGTGAAAACAGCCTGTCTGCGGATCGGAGCCTGGAACGTACTTCTGTCGTCAACGACATGTTCGCCGGTATGGATCTGTCTGAGTATGACGAGGACGGCTCAGAGGGTCGCACCAACGAGGCGGAAGGTGCGTCGATTTCTCAGGCTCTCAGCGGTGCATCTGTCACTACCTTGCCTGTCATGGAATCGCCTCTGTTCGATGCGCTCATGCGCAACGCTCAAAACAAGGCAGCCGCCCAGGATGAGGCCGAGGTTGAAGCGGAAGAGACGCGCGAGGAAGAACCGAGCGCACAGAGCACCGAGAGCACACTGGACTCGACGTTCAAGTCTGTGCTCGGTGACTTTGTGGCCTCTCAGATTGCTGAGAACAGCCCTGTTGTCACCGAGGCTCTCAGCGATGACTCGATCCGTGAAGACATCGAAGCGCGTCTTCGTGAGAAGATGCCTGTCGCGGATGAGAGCGACGAGAAGGATAAGGGCGCGGGAGACAAGACGATTGACGCTCTTGACCTTGACATTGAAGACGAGGAACCCGAGTTCTAAGATGTCATCATGCGGCAGGGGCGGTGGGATTGCGCCGCCCCTGTCCTTATATTCAGACGTTACAGAAAGGTTGAATGGTGAGCCTTAAGAGCAGCATCGTTGTCGTCAACGAGTTCAGCGTGCCCACCCCAGGGTATGGTAAAGGCGGATCACGTGGTGGCACCCCCGGTACCTACGTCATGCGCTATATGGCTCGCAAAGGTGCAACCGAACCTGTGACGCCGATCCGCAAGCGCGATACAGAAGACTTTATCCTTCGTTACATGGCCCGTGAGAGTGCAACGGAGAAGGCTCATTCGCGTTATGAGGTTAAAGAGAGCGTGCTCCATGTCTCTGGGTTGGGCGGCGTCGCCTTTGGCTACGGCCAGCCCTCGCTCTCCGATGATGGTGTGAGACGAGCAAGCGCTGATATTCAACGTCTGTTCGACGAGGGGCACACGGTCATGAAAACCGTGTTGTCTTTTAGCCCCGAGTATCTGCAAGAAATGGGCGTGGTTCCCAAGGGTTTCTTGGTGAAGAATAAGGGTGATTACCGGGGCCATATCGACCAGATGCGCCTTCGCATGGCGATTATGCATGGACTGGAGCGTATGGGGCATCGTTTCGATGACCTGCGCTATGTGGGCGTGATCCAGGTGGACACCCTACATGTTCACTGCCACCTCGCAATGGTTGATGCCGGGCGCGGTCGGAGAGTGCGCACGGGTAAAGGCGTTCAGCAAAAAGGCAAGCTCACGAGCACTGATATCTCTGTTCTACGCCGAGGCGTGGACTCGTGGTTAGACGAGAACCAGCACGTGGCTCATATGTCAAGTGCCGTGGGGTATGAACGACTCAATGTTGCAGCGTTTGTCAAGCGATGGGCGCACAAAAAGGTGCTCGAAGAGTCGCTCCCACAACTGCTGCTCGCGTGCTTGCCTGCCGATAAGACTCTGTGGCGTTACGGATCAAACCGAAGCGAGATGCGACGTGCCAATAGCGTTGCCACAGAGCTGGTGAGTGAGCTGCTCGAACAAGAAGGCTCACCGATGGCTTCTGCCATGCTCACTGTCGAGACTTACGCTGGTCGCCGAGCACAGCGAGAGGGTCTCAGCGATGCAGCGCGCAAAGCGCTTGTGCAGCGTGGGTATCAGACCATTATGGAGCGAGGTGTCAACGGTTTGTATCAAGTCCTTGCCTCGTTGCCACCAGAGATGACACACGTGCGCACGCCAACTTTGGACGCGATGAGCCAAGACGTGGAGACCCTGATGGCTGTTCATGCTCAGCAGATCAAGACGCGAGCTGGGGGCGTGAGCGCCGAGGACGATCTTGTGGGATTCTCATTGCGACTGCGCTCGTATGGAACGAGGCTGAGGGAGCATAACGCTCAGCGTGAGATGTGGCGTCAGCGTGCCTCAGAATGGGAGTCCGGCTTCCAAGCAGGAATCGTCTCGTCAACCTCTGAGCCTATGCACAGGCTCTATCTCGAAGAGGAAGAGTACCACGCCCGATGCGTCGTCAAGTACCGCTCGCTGCTGGGGCCGCTTGCCACGGGAGTTGATGGTGAGAGCAGCGATGAGGCGTGGAAAGAGGCGTTGTCTGCTGTCGATCAGGCACGCACGGGTGTTTTTGGTCTAGAGGGGCTGCTGGGGGATCGTTCCATCCCGAAGATGAAAGATGCGAATGAAGCTGAGCGCTTAGGGGTGGTCTCTCACGGCGTGAGCGGTGGACGTTTGCTGGTGGCCGGTGGCTCAGCAGGTCGTCAGACTTTGCGCCGTCGCCTAGAGAAGGCGCGTGAGACGCTCAAAACCCGTATGAACGATCTTGTGTCCACCCTGTCGGGTCAAGGTCTTGTCATCAAGGCTGTGGGCGATGAGGACTCGGATCAAAAGGATCAGACAGCAGGTGGCGAGAACACCCTCACTGTGGTGCAAGGGGAGCGCTGGACATTGTCTGAAACCAAGGGTATGGATCTTCACGACGTCAGATCGGACACGGTGGTGGATATGGCCCTGGGACGCCACACGGCTCAGGGCTTTGTTCAGTGGGCGCGCAGAAGGCAGCGTCTGGTTGATGAGGCTCGAACCTACCTGGAGCAATCAGGACAGAGCACCATCGTTGATGCTGTGTTGCCCCTGGGTGACGTGCGCCGGATGAACAAGGTGGCTGATGATCTGGAGAAGCAGATGAGCGCTAAGAGCGGCGACCTGGTTCTCACGAGCGCGCTCAGCGATGTTGTTCCGATGAAGAAGAGGGTGCGTCGGAGTGCAACGGTCAGCTTTGACGAGGGTTTGGCTGGCATCGTTCGTGACAGTACATGGCGCGAGACAGCAGACTTGGTTCCTCAGATTGAGGCTGTTTTGGACACGCCTGAGAGTGACACCATGGATGCATCCGACGATATTGAACTCGGTTGACGTTCTACTTGACACTCAGTGTTTTCTCGTATTATGATGAAAGAGCGTTGCACGGGAGGGACCCGTGTATATGAGAGGGCTGATTAACCCTCGACTGACGCTCTGCGGAGCGGGATTAGGAAGGAGAGTGGCGCAATGGCTATTCTACGTGGTAAGGGTTCGATGAGTGGTGTCGAGCTGGTGGTTGTCGAATACCCCAACGCACACTCAAAGGCTGGCGATCGTTTCTTCCTGGATGCACAGGTGCGTCCTGTTGAGGGTGTTGCACCCCAGCAAGTTCCTCACCTGGTGTCGAAGAAGCGTGAATTGGATGGTCGAACGGTGTATGATCACCAGGCCGGTTACAGTGTGTCTCAGCGAGATGCTATTGTTGCTGCGGCTGGCGATAACTTCGTTCAGATGCCTGAGCGTGACGGTCATCCGGGACCTCGCGTTTACGCGGTGAAGGCAGACGTGATGCCTGCATCCGGTAAGCAGACTGGTCTTGTTATCAACACGAAGACTCTTGAGCCTTCGGAGTTGGCGATCGACGATAAGATCTTCGATGAGCTGCGTGCAGCTTCGAAGGCAGCTAAGGAAGCTAATGAAGCTCGCAAGGCTGCTCAGAAGGATGCCGAAGCCGAGGTTAGCGCCGAGGCACAGGTCGAAGAGGTCGAGATCGAGAACGACGAACCGGAGTTCTGATCGTTTGGTAGGTTTACACCTCCCTTTACCCCTGCTGGAGAAATCTGGCAGGGGTAATTTTTATTAGCAGCCAGATTGTGCTAGAATGTTGGTATACCAAGTTAATCGATTGGAACGGAGAGTTAATGTGTTCGACAATGATCGTCTGAATGAGGCTTATCCCATGCTGCGAGATTTTGCGTCTCGTCTGGGCAAACCCGCGCGTGAAGTTGTGGGCCGTGAAAAGGAGAAGGTCTCATTGATGAGTGCTCTGGCTCGCCCCGAGATGTGTAACGCGATTCTGCTTGCCCCGCCAGGCACCGGCAAGGCTCATCCAAACGATGAGCTGATTCCGGTTGCAGATGAGCGTGGCTATGTTCGCATCGGGATGCTTAAGGTGGGGGATCGTGTCTTTGACGAACACGGAGATCCTGTCACTGTCACAGGCGTGTTCCCACAGGGGATGTTGCGCGAGTATGTCGTTGTGGTCAGTGAGGTCAATGATGGCTGGGCTGTGCATTGTAACGATGAGCACCTGTGGACGGTGCGCCGCGATGGTGGTCAGTGGCAAACATTAACGTTGCGCGAGATCATGGACCAAGGTCTCTATGATGCTCGTGGGGGTCTTGTGTGGGAGCTGCCTGCGTCTGGAGCACTGGTGCGACAAAGCCGTCTGCTCCCGGTTGATCCGTACGTGTGCGGAGCGTTCCTCGGCTGGGGCGTGCGCATCGACGAGCGCGGGTACGTCAGTATGCCGAACGAGGCCCCTGATGAGGTGTTTGCTGCGATTGAAGAACGCATGGGATGGACACGTCAGAAGGAGACGTCTCGGTCGATCTTTATCCACGAGGGAACGGGTAAGCGCGTCGAAGGTTCACAGGTGATGACGCATCCGGCATTCACGAGCTTGATCGTTAAAGGTGAGAAGGAGCGTCGCATTCCTCGTCCGTACATGACGGGTAGCATTCACGATCGACAAGAGATGGCCCGTGCGTTGCGTGAGAGTGTGTCGTATCGAGTGACTCATACGTCTAAGGGATCAGCTCTGAGTGCATTAGAAGCCTTGGTATCTGACCCGTGGGCTGTCGATCATGACCTAGCAGAGCTGGAGCGATCCTTTGAGACAAGCGGAGAAATGATCTCGTTCGCGTCCGACATTGGTCGCGATGTCGAGATGACGTGCATCATGGTGGACTCGGATACCCACTTGTACCAGGTGGGCCGGGGTCACGTGGTTACGCACAACACTGTGCTCGTGCAGTCGTGTATGGAAGATGATCCGGCTCGTATTTACCTTGAAGTCGATATGGCGAAGATGATCTCTGACCTGTCGAACCCAGAGGAAATGGCAGCACGTCTCAAGGCATTGTTCGATGAGGCAGAAGCGTTCTCTAAGGCCGAGGGTCGGGAAGTCGTGCTGTTTATCGATGAGTTCCACCAGGTGGTCCAGCTTTCCGCTGCCGCCGTGGAAGCACTCAAGCCTTTGCTCGCGGCTTCTGGATCGCGTGGGATCAAGGTTATTGCAGCAACGACCTATGACGAGTTCGATGCTCATATTGCCTCGAACCTGCCTCTGGTTGAACGCCTGGCGCGTATCAACATCCCTCAGACGAATCGAAGGGTGACCATTGAGATTCTCAAGGCCATGGCACAAAAGTATGGCGTGGACCAGGGCATGATCAGTGAGTCGCTCTACGAGCAGATCTTTGACTACACGAATCGCTACGTGCCTGCCTCCGTGCAGCCACGTAAGTCGATCCGTGTGCTCGATGCCATGGTGGGTCGCCACAGGTACCTGGGCGAGCCTATGGACAAGAAGCTGCTCGCAACAGTGTTGAAAGTCGAGTTCGGTGTCGAAGTTGAGATTAACGTCGATGCCACGGCCATTAAAGCCGAGCTGGACAAGCGCGTCTTTAGCCAAGACTTTGCCACGACGTCGATTGCACGGCGTTTGCAGCTGTGCGTGGCCGGGTTGAATGACCCGGATAAGCCCCAAGCATCGCTGTTGTTCACTGGGGCGACTGGTGTCGGGAAGCTGGTCACCGATTCGACTCGTGTACCGGTCTTTTCTGAGGACGGTTCTGTGGCGTGGAAACGTCACGGTGATTTAGTTCCTGGCGATCGCGTGTTTGCTCGCGATGGCTCACCGGAAGAGGTTATTGCTGTGTTCCCTCAAGGGAAGCAGGACATCTATCGTGTTCATACGTGGGATGGTCGTCACCTTGATGTTGGCGGACCTCATCTGTGGGGTGTGTATACGGCTAAGATGCGCTCGAATAAACACAAGGGTAAAGACGTTCAGCCCCGCGTTATGACGACATTGGAAATGTTGGAAGCTGGTGTTGTGCGCACCTACTCTCATCAGAGTAAAACGATGGAGCACGTGAAGTTTTTTATTCCGATGAATGATGCCGTGCAGCGGCCTGAAGCTGTTTTGCCGGTAGACCCGTATGTGGTCGGAGTGTTCATCGGGAATGGGGGTTTGACTCAAAACCCGTTGACGCTATCCTCGGATGATGCTGCTGTTGTACGTCGTGTTAGTGAGACTCTTGGCTATAAGTTTAAGAAAGCGAGTGCGCATAATTACAATTGGGTTTTCAAGACTGGCGAGAAGTTCGGTAAGAATGACAAGTTAGTCCAGACGGCAGATTTGTTCATAGAACTTCCTGAATTGGTAGGGGTGTACTCTGCGGAGCGTCGTATTCCGCGACAGTATATGACGGCTTCTATCGAACAGCGTTGGGAGTTGGTACGCGGGCTTTTTGATACTGATGGGTCGATCACCAATTCTACTGATCGATACAATATTTCGTATTCGACATTTTCTCAGGGTTTGGCTGAGGATGTGCGCGAGTTGTTGTTCTCGCTTGGTGTATCCAACACCGTAAAGGTATTTACTCGAACCAGAGACGATGGTCGTGTGTTAGTGGAATATACGGTTCGCGTTAAATCAGGAAATGATGACAAGGCTCGATTCTTCTGGTTGGAACGCAAGCGTGCCATCGCTGAGGAAGCAAAGGTCGCAACCAAGGGTCGTCAGCGTGTGAAGAAGTTCGATATGATCGGTATTACCAAGATTGAGAAACTCCCGTACCAAGAGTCTGCTTCATGTATCTACGTCGATAACGATGAGCACCTGTACCAAGCCGGTGATTTCATCGTCACGCACAACACTGAGATCACCAAGCAGCTCGCAAAGATTCTTTTTGGTGACGACCAACGTCACCTCATCCGTTTCGACATGTCGGAATGGGGCCGAGATGACAGCGTTGATCTTTTCCGTGAAGAACTCGCTCGCCAGGTGTGGGCAACGAGCCACTGCGTGCTGCTTTTTGACGAGATCGAGAAGGCGTCACCGCTCGTTGTACGCCTGTTGCTTCAAGTGCTCGATGATGGTCGTTTGTCTGATAAAGATGGACGCCAGGTGTCGTTCCTGAACACGTACATCGTGCTGACCACAAACGCTGGCAGCGAGATCTACCGCACCATTGGTGAATACAACGCCGATGACCACGGGAGCGAAGAGACGATGCGAGACTACGAGAAGATCATCGAGACCTCGATCAAAAGTGAAGACGGTGGAAAGTTCCCACCCGAACTCTTGGGCCGTATCGATGCGATTGTCCCGTTCCAGCCTCTGTCGCGTGCCACGCTGCGTAAGATCATGACGAAGAAGCTCGCCGAAATGATCACAGACGTCAAGCGTAAGCACGGCATCCATGTCACCGTCGATGGACGTGTGTTGAACTTCCTTGTTGAAGATGAGGCGCGAAGTGACTCGGATTCTGGTGGTGCTCGTGATATGGTGCGACGAATGCAACGGTTTGTGACAACCGAGATCGCCGCGTTTATCAACGAACACCCGCATGAACGCAATATTGCCGTCAGAATTGAAGGCACATTGCGTAGTGAAGACGTGTCGATCTTGAAGTCGGATGCGCGTGTTGTGGTCCAACCTTATGATGCTGTTCTCGCGTAATAGTGCGAATATGCTCGTATATCAACATTGGTGCATAAAATTGTGATATGCTGATACACGAGTGTAAACCTCGCGATGCCGGTACCATTCATTACCGTGGTGGGGTGGTGGTACCGGCTCCATCACCCATTTGATCAAACGAAAGGATTTCAATGTTGTTTGGCAAGAAAGACAAGGCTGCTGCCGATGGCGGTGGCGCAATTGAAGAGACTCAGGCAGTCGCTCCTGCTCAGGCACCAGCCGTTGATGCACGCGCTGCGAAGGACTCGCTCACCCTGGTTATTGATGAGACTGAACCCGGCGCTGCGCTCGATATTATTCGCCAGAACACCGAGTGGCTTCTACCAAACGGTATTGGCGTGATCCTTGCGCTCCCTGTTGATGCTTCGATCGAAGATGGCGGCATTGGGGGTCTTGGTAAGGTCTCGTCCAAGGGCAATGAGGACAAGGGATCGATCCTTCAGCGGATCGCTGACGATAAGATCCAGGTGTGTGCGACCGAAGACATGCTTCGTCACAATATCCTGGGCGTGATCCCCACTCCCGCCTCCCTTGGACCTGATGGCATGGGTGAGTACACCCTCTTTGACCGTGCGAAGTTCTTGCTCACGTCGGTGACCCCTCGCCCGGATGGAACTCTTGAAACCGTTCCTGTTCATTTCGATGAAGCAACGGGTCTCATTGAGGTTCCTGATGGAGACATCGATACTGTCACCCTGGCTCAGGCACAGGAGATTGCAGCGGGCAGCGTCACCCTGGCATCGCTCATCCCAACGCTGTGGAAGCGTCTCGGCGGAGACGGGGTTGAAGAGGAAGCTGTAGAAGAAGCGGCACCCGAAGAGGTGCATGAGGACACAGCACCGGCTGCTCCCACTCTTCCGCCTACCGCTGCTCAGAGTGAGTCTGTTGAGGCTGTTGAGAATCTGCCTCATTTCGATCCCGATGACATCCCGGATGAGCCTTTGACTGATGAGCTGCCTTCGGATGAGGGTCTGTATGACGAGGACGATGAGATGGAGAACCCCTTTGATGACATCGAAGAGACTCCCGCTCCTGCCCCGCATGTACCGACCCAGACCGAAGAGGTAGAGGTCGCTCCTGAGGTCGCTCCGGTGGACGAGCGTGTCTTTAATAAAGACGCTGTTCGCACAGCTGTTGCTCGTCGTTTCCTTGATGACAGCCTGGATTTCGCCGTTGATATGACGCCTTTCGAGACCTTGCTGGGCTACGAGGTTGATACCCCGGCTCAGTTCTCGCTCGATGGTCTTGACAGTGCTAACTGGTTGGACGGCCAGATCAAGATGCTCTCTCAGCAGGCGAACACCGTTCTTGCTGATCAGCGTCGTCGTGATATCGAGGAACTGCGTAACTTGTTCTTCTCGCTGGTGTCGCGTACGGGTGATGAGATCAGCGCTCAGATGAGCACTGATGAAGATGCTGAGAACACGTGGGCCAAGACCATGGCTGAGGTCAATGGTAATGAGAAGAATGCTCTTGCCGATTTGAGCGAGATTTCTGAGAAGCAGAAGGCTGTGCTCGCCGATCAGTACCAACAGGAACGTGAAGCCTTTATCCAGGCTCGAATCGGAGAAGAGCGCGTGCGTTACGACGAGCGTCACAAGCCTGCTCTCATTCGCCGGATGGATGACTTGGAAGCATCGGTTCGCTCCGACATCGAGTCCGACTACGAGGCCCGCCGCTATGAGATTCTGCGTGCTCGTAAGACCTCGGCACAGGGTGCGTTCGATGCGGCCATCACCAAGGTGATGGATCACCTCATTGAAAAGCGCGCTGAGCAGGTGCAGCGCGAGGCTGAATT
This sequence comes from uncultured Actinomyces sp., assembly GCA_938028585.1. GTDB lineage: Bacteria > Actinomycetota > Actinomycetes > Actinomycetales > Actinomycetaceae > Pauljensenia. The sequence goes on from CALIZH010000382.1 coordinate 51,204, forward strand.
GATTGAGAAGTTCCGCGTCGAGATGAGTGACTTCCTTGATGAGAATCGTAAGGAAGACATTGCTCGCACTCAGGCTCTCCAAGAGCAGCTCTCGCGTCAAAACATTGTTGAAGAAAAGAGCGCTGAGTTTGCAGCTCGTGAACAGGAGTTGCACGAGCAGATCGCACGTGAACGCGATGAGGCTCACAAGCGCGTTCTAGCGGCTCAGGACGAAGCAAACAAGGTCTTGGAACGTATGCGCCAGGAAAATGCTGCACAGCTTGCTCAGGCTCGCGCCGAGGTCGAGCGTGCGAACGAGCGCGTGAAGGAAGAAGCCGAGCGCGTGGGTGTTGTTCGTGATGAGATCGCACGTCAGTTCCAGAGCCAGGTCGAGTCGCTGCAAACCGACAAGCAGTTGCTCATGGACCAGATGGATCGCGAGAACCTTGTTGCTAAGCGTGCCAACCGTCTCTACATTGCGTTGGCTGTCTTGGTTGCTTTGGCGTTCCTCGCACTGGGCGTCATCATTGGAATGCTCGTTCATGGCGGGGCAGGTTCGAGTGCACACGCTGCTTCGATGATGGAATGGGTGATGAACACTGCTGCTGGTGGTGGTACATTGGGTGTGTAATACACCCGTGCACCACTTGGTAGCGTAGAAGGGGATACGGTCTGGGAAACCTGGGCCGTATCCCCTCTTTTTGTCTTTGATACGACCTGTGTATATCTGATATGATTGTATTGGTGTACCAAACGAATTAAAAGGAAGGTGACGATATGGGTTGGCGTCGAAAAGCCAGAGGGCAGGCCCCTCGTGAAAAGGGGAGCCAAGCGTGGGCACAGCTCGGTCAACAAGACGAGCTAGACTCCTTGGCGTACCAGGATGTTCACGGGGATCAGCAGTTAGAGCGTAGTGAGATTGAAGCAAAGCTCTCTCCACGATCTCGTGAGATCGCCTCAGCAGCGGTCGGCATATTTGTCTTTATCGCCGTCTGGGTGATCATTTCGTTTGGTTCGATGGGGATTGCAGCGGTGAAAGACTCGCTGTGGCACTCGTCTGTTCCAAGCTATTCGGTTGAGAATAAAGATCTGACTAAAGCCTTGCACCGCTCTGTGATCAACGAGGTGTGTTATTCTCCAGCTTTAGCAGATGGTACGCCTGATCCATCTGATGAGACGTGCTACGAGTCAGCTAAGGACGTTCCTGAACCACAGTGGCACACAGACGCTGTGTCAGCAGAAAAGGCCGAGCGGGATGCTGGGTTGGCTGATCGGCCTGGGAGCGCTCTGGGGTGGATCTTCTCATTCGGCTGGATTAAGTTCTTTGTCTCCGCCTTCGCTGGCGGCGCAGCATGGGGAGCGCTCCGTCTGGTGCTCATGCGCAACCTCAAGGCCCAGAACCTCATGCGTGATACCACGGATATTAACCAGTACAAGAACGACCAGCACGTGGCTTTGCCCGAAGAGGTGCGCGAGCGCTTCGACGTTGTTCCCGATGTTGGAGCACACACAGGAGTCAGTGCGACCACGCTCATCTCACACTCGATGGTGGCGAATAAGGGTATTAAGCCGGTGGCTTTTGCCAAGCGTGCTGAGCAAGATCAGTTTGATGACGATGGTGACGTGACTTTGTTCAAGGGCGAGGTTCTCACCGATGAACACGGAACCCCGATCACTGACATGGTTCCGATGTTTGATGAAGCCTTTGGGACGGCTCTGTGGGACGCGTCGGGTCTGCCCGATAACGATAAGTTGCGTCGGCGTTTGGATCCCAGCACTGTTCCCTACAACCCTGGGAACACGAGCCGAGACAAGCTCAAAGGCTTTGCCACGCTCGCCGATCTGGTGAATGGGGAGTGGGAGCTGCCCACGTACGAGCCTCAGCGTCCGGCTGGTGTGTATTACGTCGATACGGCCCCTGCCAATACGATGATTCTTGCTATGACTCGTGCTGGTAAAGGTCAGACGTACATTGAGCCGATGCTTGATATCTGGATGCGTCAAAAGCGCCCGGACAACATGGTCATCAATGACCCCAAGGGCGAACTTTTGGTGAAAAATTACGTCCGCGCCACCATGCGCGGGTTCCAAGTCGTGCAGTTCAACCTCATCAATGCCATGAAAACGGACATTTACAATCCGCTTGGAATGGCAGCGGAAGCAGCACGCGAAGGTGACCAGACCAAGTGTGCGCTCTACGTTGAAAACATTGCCGACGTGTTCTTCCCGGTGGATGGAGCAGAAGACCCGGTGTGGCCGAACGCTGCAAACAACGCATTCAAGCGTGCAGCATACGGCCTCATTGACTACTACCTGGAAGAAGAGCATCAGCTCCGTCAATACGCGATGCGACATGGCATGGACCAGAAGGTTTTGGAACAAAAGCTCGATGCCATGTGGGGCAAGGTGACGCTCTATAACTGCTACCAGCTTTTCGTGCAGCTCACCTCTAAGAAACGTAAGTCTCCGATGACTCAGATGAACGAGCGCCTCAAAGGTGGGTACTACGACCAGATTCAGGACGAGGACGAACGTCAGGAAGCGATCAATCACGATCAGGCACAAGCCGAGCGTATTGAGTTCTTGTGGGAAGACAAGCCTGAGCTGGACTTGCTCACCTTGTTCTTTAACGCGACCGAGGCTCTACCTCAATCGACGATGCGCACGCTCATTGCCAACGCGAACAACGCGCTTCGTGCAATGGCGGGAGCTGAGAAGATGCTCGCGTCTGTCTACGGTATCGCAATCACCGCAATGAGCTTCTTTACCGATCCGACGATCTCGACACTGACCTCTGGTACGCCCTCACAGAACACTGACTTGGGCGGGTTGTCGTTTCCTCGTCGTTTCGGTGTCCGTTTCGCACAAAACTTCACAAAGCGAGACGGACTCATCGGTGCTCAGGCGAAGTGGGATGCCTTTGATGATCCCGAGTTGACACACAACCTCGGGAAAGACTTTGAGCACGAGGACACAGTCGTGCGAGAAGGCTGGGCGCGGTACTACTTCGATGGTAAGTTCCCTCACGATGTCGCATACTTGCGACTGCGTTTGTTCAACCCGCATACGGGTGTGCTCTTGAAGACGTTCTACTTCCAGTTTACGAAGGGGTACCAGTTGTCCCTGAATGGTCGTAAGTTCGTCAAAGACCCTGTGACGGGAAGCAAGATCATCCGTAACGGTGTCCTCGTGGAGATGGTGAAGGGGTCGGATGGAAAACTTGTTCCAGGCCATTTGAACTATCCCACGACTCGTCTACTTGATAAGGCCGGGAAGCCTCAGACGGTGCGAGAGAGCGTGCCTGCCATTATCTTGTCGTCGGTGCGGTACTCGGAACAGCCCAAGGCTGTGTTCCTGGTGACGCCACCGCACTTGATGAAGTATGCGAAGCTCGTGCTGATCCTCGTGAAGCAACTTGTGGACTTGAACTTTGATAAGTCGTATATGACCAAGTCGAGCCAGAAGCCGTTGTACAAGACGCGCTTCATGCTTGACGAGTTGGGTAACCTCCAGTCCGAAGGCCACGGTATTGCCGGATTCGAAACCATGCTGTCGATTGGTCTGGGCCAGGAGCAGCAATTTACGTTGATTCTTCAAACGTTGCAGCAGGCTAGAGACGTCTATGGCGATTCGGTAGATAAGATCATCCAAGGAAACGTGGCTAATATCGTGTTCTTGAAGTCCACGGACGATACGATGATTGAGACCTTGGCGAAGATGTCGGGTACACGCCACCGCGCGGTACGAGACTCGAAGACGGTGACTCAGGATACCGAGCGTTTGATCGAAGGGTTGAACGTCGAAGGTAAGGTCTCGTACACGATCAGTGCAAAAGAGGAAAGTGTCATCGGGTACAACGACTTGGCGTTCCTGCCTGAACGTAACTCGATTATCTTTTCAGCCGGTATTTCACCGATTTGGAACCGCAACGCTGAGATCCTGCCTATGTCGTGGCGTTTGTTCAAGGACACGATTCAGCATCCAGGACACACGTATTCGCTCCAGACGATCCCGACCCTTTCGTCGGCCCTAGAGTTCGACGTACGTTTGAACCAGCCTGACTTTGTCAAGATGTTGGACAAGCGTATTGAGCAGGCTGCGAACGCGGCTGAGGCAATGAATCTGTACCAAGATGCCTATAACCTGGATGATTACGGCATCTCGATTCTGGACCCAGATGTGTACTCGGCTGAGGTCATGGATCTTATTGCCTCGATTGAGGCAGAACGTCAAGGTCAAAGTGACGAGTCCGAAGAATACGACATGATGAGTGAGGACGCGTACCGCGCTTTCGTGGGAGCGGGTTATGACGTCTTTAGTCAAGATGACATGATCAATGAGGACGTTCAGCAAGAGATTGCCACACGTGAAGCGATCAAGACTGATCGCGAGAAGAAGCGGTATGCCGAAGGTCAGATTAGCCGATCTGATTTTATTGGTGACAACGGAAGCGTGATCCATAGTCTTGATGATGAGATCATCGCCGCGTACCGTGAGACCAAGCGTGAACTTGCAGGAGACGCTCGGTTCTTTAGGGTGGATGTGAACGGGTCGCTCTGCTCGCTTGAAGGCCGGGTGTACATCAGCCAGGGCTTGTCGAGCAGCGAGCTGCGCGCGATCCAGGATGCATCGTCGGATAGCAGCCAGGGTGTGTACGGGGACGATGAATCGATCACGAATGCTGCTGAGCTTGGATCGTGGCAGGTTCATGACGCGTTCTACAAGTTCTTGAACAGCTGTGAGTCGTGGGAAAATCTAGGTAACGGTGCTTTTGATCGAGCTATGGCTCGTATTCATGAGCGCCGAGAGAACGAGTGATTCTCGTGATATGATGTAAACCCCGGTGCGCGGAGGTGCCGGTGGTACTACGAAGTGAGGTGGCAGTCCATATGGATCGCCACCTCACTTTTGTTGTATGTGTTTTAGCGCTCTACGTGTTTGATCCAGCGGGTCTTGCCCGCGTCGTAGATGCGATAGAGCCTGTTGGCTAGAGCAGCCTCGTGCTCAGTTTGACCAGGCTCGTAAGCGAGATCAGGATCGTCAATGAAACGCTGCTTCGTGTACGTGGAGCGATGAACACGCCCCCACTTGGTTGTGCGTCCGACGTAGCTATAACTTGCTGCTTGACGCTTATCTAGGGTGAAACCTGCTGCCTGATACATCCCACCGTCAGAGATGTCGTTATCGCTCCATGACGTCCACGTGTCTACGGGGAGAAGTGTTTCAGCATGGGCAAGGAGCTTGGTGAAACCACCAACGATCGTACCCAGTGTCGCGTAACGCTGAATATCCCATGTTCCCTCTGGCAGTGAGACACGCGAACCGTGGTTCTTGTGCCCCACACCGAGCAGAGCGCGCAAAACGTCATCTCGGTCGTAGAGACCGATGTTGACAGAGCACGGAACCGGGCCTTGGAGATGGTTGTCTTGCCAAAAACGGCGGGCAACGTCTCCTGGAACGATTTGAATTGTCAGCTTGCGTGCATAGAGACGTTCACAGGCCAGCGGGTTGATGTCGGGCAGAACATCAGGTAAACGATCCACAGCATGGAGCCTGTGTGCAAGAGCGCGCATCACAAGCTCGCGCCGATGCACCCAGTCATCTTCCCACACGTGAACGAGCTGGTAGCCCTGTTCGCGCGCTTCACGTGTTTTCTCAGCGTGATAGTTGTGGGGGAGAGGTTTGGCATGTGCTTCCTTTTCAGCAGCCTCAGAGTGCCAGAACACCCCGTCGAACTCGATGGCGAGACGGTGGTCAGGTACGACGATATCGAGTTCTTTACCCGAGGGGAGAACCGTATGGTCGTCACCGAGGACTGTGCTCGTGGGAACTAGAGAACGAACCATCTCGGTGAGGAGTGTTTGAGATGGGTTGGTGTGAAGCCTGTAGCATATGGGGCATCCCGAAGGTTTGACACGGTTGCTCGGAGCGGCCAGCCATGTGTGCTCGGGATTGACTGTGCATTGCCAGAGCACAGGCGTGGTTCCACCCTTGCTCGTGGTCGTCGCTAGAGAGCGATCAACGAGCTGCACAGCCAGATCGGGATGTGTGGTTGCAAGATCATTGACACCGGGGATGATGATCCTTCCTGAGCAGTACGGACAGCCGCTCTTTTTCGTCGTACGTGAGTACGGCGTTGCCTTCCACGTGTGATCGGGGTTCACCGAGCATTGCCAGAGCACAGACGTGTTTGACCCTGCTTTGAGCGTGGTTGCGAGAGACTGATCAACGAGCTGTGCTGCCAAGTCGGGATGCGTGGTTGCTAGGTCGCTGTGACCCGAAACAGGTTTACGGCCTGAGCATTGAGGGCAGCGCGTCCCTTGGCGCGCGACGTTGCTTAGAGGGGCGGTCCAATGGTCATGCGTGGGGTTACCACACCAGAGTTCAACCCTTTTGTTCGACGATCCGGTGAGCTGGGTGCGTAGGCTTTCATCAATCATGAGAGCGGCCACGTCGGGATGAGTGGTGGCAACGTCGTTGACACCGGGGATCACGGTCTTTCCGTTGCATACGCTGCATCCGGTGGGGTTCTTCGCGTTGGTGCGGTTCATTGGGCTGGCCCACCACACGTGACGAGGGTCAACGGGGCAGCACCATTGGACTTTCTTGTCTGAGCCGCGAGCGATGGATCGTAGGGATTGATCGACGAGCTGATCAGCAAGAGCGGGGTTGAATTGTTCAAGGGTTTGAGATGGTTTTCTTGGCATGGTCGTGCGGCCTCCTGCGTGGTTTTATCGGGTGTGGTTTACATGATCCAGTGTATCATAGATGCCCGTTTGTTATGGTAGAATTGATTCTGTATCCATTGGTGTACGAAAGGAAAGGTGTTTGAAATGGCGAGCCTTGATGAGAAAATTGCGAAAACTTTAGCGAAAATTAAGGCTTTGGATAAAAAGTTACGTGAAGTTGAAGCGAAAGAGCGTGCTCGTTTTGCAGAAGCTCTTATGGTAGTTTTTGATGAGATCGAAAAAGAATACACCGCTGTTTGCATACTTAAAGAGCGAGCGCAAGCCTTACTTGATGAGCAAGATATGAAACGTCGTGAAGCTTCATTGAAGGCTGCTGAAACGCGTCGTCGTAAGGCTCAAGATTTGCGCGATGCATATGCTTATGATGCGTGGCTTGAGATCGTAATGGATCAAGAGTCATATGACGATGATGGGCTTGTTGATGATCAAAGTGTTAGCGGTTTAGAGCCGCCTGAGCCTGAAGCATGATGCTGATCAAAAACAGTTTGTACAGCTCGCGGATATCGTCTCGATCACAACACGGGTGCGTGTTGGTGTAGATCTGCCATGAGGCATCATGGAGCGCTGTGCTGGTGGTTCGCATACGGTGAGAGTACCGCTCGGACACCCAGTGCAGCGCTTTTTTGCGTGATTTAAATCGTGGCATCGCTCTGTGGCATAGTGGGCACAGAAGGACGATGTTCGATGGTTTATCGTTTCCGCGTACGCAATGGTCTTGCAGGTGAGCACGTTCAAGAAAACAGCTTGCGCCCTTCCACTTGAAACCCTCGTGAATCTTCACAGGCGGGATCCATCCACACGCGAAGCAAAATGGGATGTTCCAACCGATAACTACGCCTTTCATCCAGGGCTGAGGATGCGTACGCCAGTACTTGACGATTGTCGCAACCGGGGGCATGTGTCGTTTGTAGTGGTGTTGTTCGTCCAGAATGGGATTGGAAGCCATGATTAATCTTTCGCTGATGTAAAAGGAAGCGGCGGCTCATAGGACAGGTGCCTACAAGCCGCCGCATCTCGCGCTATGAGTGAGATATCAACCCACGTTACGCTTTCTGAGAGCCAGAGTCAAACCACCAGCCAATGCAGTCGCGCTCAGGCCAAACAACGGAAGCGTTGATGAGCCTGTGTGCGCAAGGCTCGCGGAAGTCTGAGAAGACTTAGGGGTCTTGATACTATTGGCCTTTGGAGAGTTGCTCGGAGCGGATTCCTGCGATGGTGTAGCAGATGTGCTTGGAGCAGGTGTCTGCGACGGGGTAGCAGGAGTGGTCGTGCTCGGGGCAGGAGTCGGTGACGATGTCTGAGACCCACTCGGTTGAGGTTCAGGAGTGGTTACGCTTGGCGTAGGGGTAGATTCCGTGGCGCTTGGCGTTGGTTCCGTACTCGGTGAAGGTGATGGCTGCGTAACATCAGGTGTTGGAGCCTCACTTGGTTCAATGGTGGGGGTAGCTACGCTCGGCGTGGGAGCAGGTAGTTTGGGGAGTTCAACGACCTCGTTTTCTGCGGCCCATCCGTCAGAAACAGTGTCGTTAATCAGGTACTTACCCCATGTCTCAGATTGCTTGTTCTTTTCAACGCTCCATACCCATGTAACGTAACCTCCGTCAAGGTTGAACGGTTTGTTGATGGTTGCGGTCTTAGTGCCTGGCTCGTTGAAGTTCAGATCGGTTTCACCGATGAGCTGAGCGTCTGCCGGAGTGGGGCTACCTTTAACGGGTTTGTCTGCCGTGTGATACGCACGACCATGAACGCTCACTTGGGCCTTCTTGCCGTCTACCGTGAGCCACGGGGCGGTTTCCCCTTCTGCGAGGTCCCAAACGGGAACGGCATCGAGTGTTACGTCGTCATTAAGAGTAGAACCTTCACTATTTGTGTCAGCATTACTCGAAACCTTGACATCCCATTCGCAATGAGCTGCGAGAACCTGGGGGATGGCGGGATTAGGCTGACCTCCTGGGTGATAACCGATCTCAACGCGTCCAACACGGAAGTCGCTATCCCAAATCTGCTGGTACCATGCGTTGAGGTTCGCTTGGGTTCGACCTTCTGGGGTGGAGACGTTCTCTGGGGTTGTTCCGACGACATCGGGAACGTCGGCACGTACTCCGGTAGGTGATACGCGATCCTTGTTCACCCACTGCCAGTCAAAGCCGGTTGCAGAACGCGACGGGGGAACCGGCGTACCGCGCAACGAGGTGTTTGAGGTTGAAAAACTCATGGGGCCAACCGTGAACTGCACACCTTCACGCATGACGGTGCAGTGATCGCTGAATTCTCCGGTTGCTCCGGTGAGAGCGTCGGTTGCTCCATTAGCAGAGTGCGCTTCATTGAAAATAACAACCTGTTCATCGGCTGCTGCGGTGGCTTGAGCGTGGTTGTAGGTGGCGATCCCTCCGACAAGAAGAGCTGTCGATGCGGCTGTAGCACCGACAGCAACAAGAGTTCCTTTGATTTGTTCGTGCGACATCAGTGGTGTCCTTTCTGTTGTGTGTTCGAGTGGGTTGTCATTCGCTTAGTGGATGTTACACACGAGAGATGCGCTCTCGTGACACCGACATCAGCGATATGACTGTCACGTATCTAGTATACCCGATACAAAAGTGTTTTGACAGGGTTTTTATTGAGAAACGTGGGTTTTTCAGGTATTATGTAAGGGTAATTACCCGATCGGCCCAACTGGGCCGAACCTGAAAAGGAGAATGCTATGCAAACGCGTAATGCCGGTTTGCGTCGGTACATGTATGAGTACATGATCGCCCGTACGATCAATCGAACGAGTGAGCTGATCGGTCAGCCGATCCTAGTCTCCCAAGGTCGTCATTTGCGTGATCTCATGGAGGCCAAACTTAATGAAAACGGACGTTCGTTCAATGATGGGGATCTGGGTGTCCCCGAAGCACTCGACGCTATTCAGAGCGTCATGAGTGAGAACGTCCTTGGGTACAAGCCTTTGTTTAGTCCCGCTGATACATCGAGCAAGGGTTACAAGGCGTTGTACAAAGACTTTACGGCGACGATTGGTCTCGGCGGATCTGCTGGTGCAGCCGGGCCGCGCCTGCCGATTTCTCCCTATGATCCTCGGTGGGGGACGCGTCGAAGCGTCAAGCAAGCTGGTTCATCGATTTTGTATATTCTCGACGATGACATCGCCGGATTTGCAGACGGTAAGCCCAGCAGCCTGGAAAAGGTGACGTCCTCGGAGCTGAAGCTCTATCGTTTGAACGAAGATGGGGATGCGAAAGAAGCAGGTCGGGCGCTCAGCCTCGATGATATCTCGGGTCTGACTGAACTCATGGGTCGCATGACTACGGCTGAGTACAATGACGTGCGTCAGTGGGTACTCGACGGCGCTCGCAACCCTGAAACGGGTCGTTACAACGCTCGTCAGTTCATGTCTACCGATGCACTTGCCCGCTCCAGGGCTGTGCTCGATATGTTGGCCGAAGAGGGTATCCCCTACACGATCGAAAAGGATCTGCGTCCCGGTCAGATCCGTGCACGTCTCACGGGAACGAACATGACCGTTCGCCTGACTGATACTCGCGAGAAAGAACAGTGGGTAGGCCGCGTGTATGACAACGGTGCAACGCTGTACTTCTCCACGACTGCTCGTCGGGATAACAAGCAGGTTGCGTACACACCCACTGTTGACGAGGTGTGCGACCTTGTGCGCGTGGCTCTGGGACGCCCCGTGGAGCGCAAGGACGGTAAAGGTCTTGTCGGCCACGTTGGGAAGCGTCAAAGCAAGAATAAGACGCTTCAAGAGTCGTATTTGTCCACAGACACGCTCACGAGCGCGTATAAGGACATGCCGGGAGCAAATGGTGAGCAGGTCGTCATTCGTCGTCAGATGAAGGAGCGCTCCGCCTCGTCTCGTTTCTTCGTTGATACGCCCGAGGGTCAAGCCCAAGCATCGACGTTTATCACCGATGCTGTTCGTAGCGCTCGCATCAATGTGGAGCAGCAGCTCGATGTTGACGGCTTGATCCGTCAGCTCAGCGAGCATGAAGACGAAGCACGCGAGGGAACGTATGTTCCGGTGCTGTCCGGCGATCCTGATCTCGCTGCTGTTGGGCGTGCCTATTGGGACGTTTTGCGCGGAGCGGAGACCACATTGCTTAAGCCTGATGCGACTCGGAGTGAATACGCTGAAGCAACAGGATTGCTCGATGAGATGGATCAAGAGAGTGATCTCTCTGGTGTTCATGACATGCTGGCAGGTTCCGTTGCCTACACAGGTACGCCAGAAGAGCGTGTTCGTGCGCATCTTCGCGATCTGCTCGATACTCAGATCGGCGTGGATGCACCGATTGAGTCGGATGAGTTTGTCTTTGATCCCGTGCGTGTTGGTCGTTACATGACCAGTGAATACGGTCAGTGGCGCAACAATGATGATCTTGTGGCTGCAATGCGTACCGCGCGCTTGCCGAAGGAAAAGATCGTTGGTGAATCGTTCTATTCCAACGCGTTCCGTGATCGACTGATTACGTTCGATGAGTCCACGGCGTTGTCGATAGACGTTGTGGACGATGAGTTCACCACATCGATGCTCCAGGTGGTTTCAGACACGCTCGAATCGTGCGCGGTGACCCCTGGGTCGATCCGCGTCGATGCCAACGGCGTTGTCGAGTGGACCGGCTCAATCATGCGTTCCCAGACAGGCCGAGAAGAGCCTGTGAGCGGAACGATTGGGCAGATCTTCGCTCGCGGTGAGAACGGTGAGATCATCACTCGTTTCAACTCCGGTAACGATCTCATGATCGTGCCTGGTTTTGAGGCGCGTGTTGTCAGTCAAAAACCCGGAGAGAACAAGTCTCTCGAAGAGCGCACTCGGCTGATCGGTTACGAACAGCAGATGAGTGATGCGATTCGCTATCGGGTTCAAGCTGATGTGCTTACAGGCCGGTCTCGCGTCGGTGAGCCTGCATCCCTTAATGGTGTGTATCGTAGGCTGACTGATACGCGCCACCGCGCTGATCACTATGAGCGAGCGCTCGAAGAGGGTATGGATCGAGAAGTACTTGATGCTATTCTTGCCACCGAAGCGCGTCGCGTGCGCTATCCTAACGCTTTGCGTGATGGATCAACCATTGATGCTGATTTCCGTGCCTCTCGTGCACGTGAGCAGGGCTTTGGCTCAGATCCTGCCAATGACACGACGATGGATCCGTGGGTACTCACGGGTGGTCGTAACATGTCGCTGCTCAGCGAGGAAGCTGATGGGTACTTTGATCCCATTATGACATCGAGCGGTGTCAACCAAGGTGTGACTCGTTATCTGGTTTCTGGTGCTCAGGTGAACGCCGATGGATCGATTGTTCCATCTGATAAGAGCGATCGTGCTCCGTTGATGCTCACGAAGCAAGCTGAGTTCATGAGTTATGATCCCTTCGATCGTCAGCAGATGACGACCTCCAATCTCATGAATGCCTCGTCTGTGACGAAGCCTGTGGGCACGGCGTTCATGACAGCAGGTGGTTGGACGATGGAAGACTCCATCGTTGTATCGGCTGACTTCGCACGTCAATATCGCGTTCGTGGAACCGATGGTGAGATGCGTGATCTCATTGTTGGCGACAAGATTTCGGACATGCACGGAAACAAGGGCGTGATCTCGCTCATTGTTGACCGTGATGCGCCGTTAACGTCCTCGGAGATCGAAGATTTGTACGGTTCCACCGACATGATGGATCTGTTCAGGCAGAACCGCGATCTTGACGTTGTTATGGCACCGTTTAGCGCGGTGTCTCGTTTCAACGGTGGCTCGGCGCGTGAAGCGATGCAGAGTACTGCTCCGTTGTACCTGCCAAATGGCGAGGTCGTTGAGAACGGTATCGGTCAGGTGTCTTTCATTGGAACACACATGACGGTTGATGCGAAGACAGCGGCGTATGACGATGCTGCTATTCGCGCTGGTCAAGGACGTAAAGCCTCGTCTCAGCTTGCCTGGGCATTGCAGTCCCAGGGTTGCGATAAGGTGTTGGAGCAGATCTATGGCGGCAACCTGCAAGCTCTGGCTCAACTTCGTGAGATGGCTCTGGTGTGCGGCCTTGATATCGAACCCGATGGAACGCTGCGTGAGGGTCACGATGATCTCGCTGTTGGTGGTCAGCGTCGTCTCATCGAGATGGGCGAGGTTCCTGTGACCGAACGCGGGTCGTTTGACGTGCGTAAGGTTCGGAGCGATTTTGCTGCACTCATTGGTGATGCTGGTGGTGACATGGAGATCCCGTTCCCGCTGACGATGCCAACGGGGGAGCGTATACCTCATGCAACGGATACCACGTGGCGTGTGCCGGTGCTCAGCTCGCACTTGCGCTCTGGTCAAGACCTCGATGATGGGTCGTCAACGGTCCACGACTACACGTATCGGTATTTGACGATCCGTGAGTGGGCGCTGCGGTACAAGCACGCTGCTGACCGCGCTGCCTCGGGTGAGCTGACGGGTAAGGATCTGGCTGATGCTCGTCAGACGATGGCTGAGGCTATGCACCGCGCACAGACGGCGTACGATGGCATTGCTCAGGACATTATGCGCCGTCGGTTCACGGGCAAGCACAATGTCTTCAAGGAAGGCTTGATGGCCTCTCGCCTGCCTCGCTCGGCTACAGCCGTGTGGACAGGTGATCCGCGCTTAGACATTGATCAGGTCGGCGTTGGCCCAGAGCTGGCGAAGAAGCTGCGACTGCGCGATGGCGATTACGCTTTGATCTGGCGTGATCCGGTGCTGCGTGATGCGGGCATTCGTTACATGCGAGTGAGCATCGACGAGAGGCTCACGGGTGTCAGCGTGAACCCGAACATGGTCAAGTGCTTCGACGGTGACTTCGATGGCGACTCGGTGGCAGTCGTCAACCTGGGTCACGGGGCTGCTCATGAGCAAGCCATGGAGAGGCTGAGCGTTGAGGCGAATCTCCTTGACCTCGGTCAAGGCATGGATGACGAAGGTCGCTACCCTCTGGCGATGCATGATGCTTTGGACGTCAAGGTGTCTCAGCACTACGACTTCCGCCACGGTGAGGCGATGGCCGCTGTTCACCAGATGGCAAATGACGTCTACTACGATTTCATTGAGGGTGAGTCAACACGCAAGGATTTCTTGGAACTAAGCCGTGAGGTGAGTGCTGATATATCTCGGATGTATCACGATGCACTGCGTCATCAGTATGGCGAGGCTGTACTATCCTTTGGGTCGGTTCATGAGCACATGGACTCTGTTGAGAGGGCATGTATCGAGACTGGAGCGAAGGGTTCGCCCAAGAAGATGCTTGATTACGCCAAGTACATCGGATACGACCCCAAGACGGGGAAAGATCTGGGGGTTACTCAGGTGACGCGGGGTGATCAGCTTGGCACCATGTACGCAACGGCTGTGAAATCGTTTGGTACAGGGGTTGCTGGAACCTTCTCTCAGCGTGGTGTGCGAGCGCTGCGAAACGACGAGCTGAAAGCTGTGTTGGAGCTGACCTACCCTGTGACTCAGAGTATTTTGCAAGCCAAGCATGACCCGGTGGATGCTCGTCACCGTTACGAGTTGCTCATGGGGCCTGCTCGAAGCCTGTGGCGCGGACAGATGATTGCTCAGGGAAACGATGGTGTGTGGAACACCGTTCTCGACGCTGAGCACAAGCCTGTTCAAGCGACGAAGGAGCAGTGGGTCGAGACGTTCTCTCGCTTCTACGGTGACGACGGTTTGGGTGTTGCGATTAACGCTGAGAACATCGAAAAGGTTGCTACAGCTCTCAGTGATAGCAATGGTGTGATGCTCAACCTGGAGGATGAGAAGGTCATCGAAAAGTTGGCCTCACCGATGGATCGCCTGGCTTATGGCGGTGATTTCACGACGATGCAAGCCTTGGCTCACGAGCGAGCAGGTCTGTTCGAAGGAAAGTGGAATGGGAGCTTCGCTCCTGCTCGCGTGCGTGAGGTGCTCCAGGCTGATGTGGAGACGCAAGTCGAGGCTCCTGTCATCGCGATGGAAGACACCGTGGCACGCGCTCAAGCAGAGGAAACCATCGGACGACGCAAGTCGACGTCATGGGCTGTTCCCGTTCGCTCGAAGGTGGGCACGGCACATGTGAGCAGAGGTACGACAGCTCAGTACCGGGTGCCAGCGCCTGTTGCTGTCGAGAGTGAGGATGATGGCTTCGAGCTGTGAGTCATCAGTCGTGGGAAGCGGGTTGTTTCATGATTGGAGCAGCCCGCTTCCTCTTTATGAGCCGGTGTATCTCAATATGGTAGCAATAGTACGATATACTGATATACGAGTTGAAAACCCGTTCCAAGAAAGGAAATATGTATCATGTCTGTGTCAGCTATGTCAGAGTGGATGGCGACAGTTCCACAAAGTGAGGTCAAGAGTCGTTATGGTCTTGAGGCTCATGAGTGGGCTGGTCCGCTTTCTGATCGAGTGATGGTGATTATCAATAAGAATGATCCGGCGCGAGAAGATCAGGTCAATGCATTGCTGCGTGATAATGCCGTGCTTCTTGAAGAGAGGTTTCAGGGTCACAGGCGGCCAGGACCTGACGAGGACTTTATTGATTATGCCGAGTTCCGTGATGCTATTGCCTGCGTTGTAGAAAACGGTGTTTCTATTAACGATGAAACCTATTCGCAAATCCATTATGTGGATAGTGCATGTGTACGTTCTCTTTCAAAGGCGCTGCTACGTCCTTATCACGAGGTATATCCTAATGCCAACGTACAGGTTTATTATCGTCGTGAATTGCGCGAGCACGAGCAGTATCAAAAGCCTGATGATTCATATATCAAATCTGTTTATGGTCTGAGAGGTGATGAATGGACGGGCACATCAGCCGATGTGGAGAAGATCATCAATGACAAGATATCGAGGATGAGGCCGCGTATAATGGAGCAGCGTGTCAATGATTTCTTGCGTGACCAAGTAGCTGTTTTCGAGATTGGTATGGAGAAGCTTGAGGCTGAGAACGCAACATATAATGATATGGGAGCGGATGCTTGTGTCTATGGTTATGATCTGCGTGATTCAATCAAGGAAGCCGTAGAGAATGGTATTTTGATCAATGCTGAAACGATGAACGCTATCAAGAGGGTAGAGCATAACTACGTGACTCCCTATGCTCCTGAATTGTTGACGCGCCAATATGACGAGTTGCGTGAGCTTAATGATGCACGGAAGCACTACCGTGAGACTGCACCAACGCTTGTTTCGTCTCATGCTGAGAAGAAGCCTGGGTTATCGACACTAGCGGCTCAGGAAATTGCTGATTTTTCGGTCATCACAGGTGGAAGTGCTCATGGTAAAGAACAGGTTCGGCTCGCTAACGCTTTGGAGCAATGGACTCGCTCAATGGGGCGTGACACTGATGGTCAGCCTTTAGCTTCGCCCACTCCATCCCAGGGTTCTCGCCAGGGGTCTATTGCGGCGGTGCTTCCCGGTAGCAGTATCACTGTTGGCCGTCAGGCATCTCGTGTACGGTCAACGTCTGTGTCTCACAAGCCAGCGCCACAGAGGTCGGATTCGCATGAAGCTGATGGTGGTTTCGAGCTGTAAGGTCTTGTAGCGATTCACGTAAGCGGGTCATGCTCATGCTCTTGTATCAAGGGCTGAGCATGGCCTGCTTCTTTATGCTCGTTTTGTGTGAGTTTTCAGGGTATTCGTCTCGTTTTTAGTCTGGTCATACGGTATACTGATAAGTGGAATACCCGTCATATTTTATGAGAAGGAGACAACCGTGTTGATGGATAGAAATCTCACGAACGATGAGATCAGGCAGCGTTATGGTCTTGAACCATACGAGTGGACCAGCACGCTCGATGGCACGATGGCTGCGATCGTAGGCAAGGACATGCCGGATCGAGATGCATATGCGAATGCTCTGTTGCGAGATGGCGTGAAAGCCTTTGAGCGGGAAATGGAGCTGGATGAGTATGAAGGTCGTGTAGATAACGAGTTGCGCGATGCCATCTCTCAGGCGACATGGGGCGGTGTCATCATTGATGATCCAACCATGATTGCTATTCAAGATGCCGATGATCAGTATGTTCTCCCTGTTGGAGTCGAGTCTCTTGGTCGTACGTACTATGCAGTTCATCAGGTCGATGATGCAAAGCTCGCTGATCTCAGGCTCGATATGCGGTTCCCTCAGCCTACAGAGGCTGAAATCAAGCAGTACTACGGTCTTGATCCCCACGAATGGACAGGATCATTGGCCGATAAGGTCAGGACTGTGATCAATAAGAACGAGCCTGAGAGAGATGAACATGTTAATGCTTTGCTTCGTGATGGAGCTATCCGTACTGGCGAAAAGATTCAGTACTATGAAGCCGACTATACGCGGTCGGGGTGGCTTGAACCATGTGTGAATAACGAGGGCGACAAGCTCTATGGTGCTGCAATAGAAGCAGCCTGGAGCGGGATCCTTATCAACGATGAAGCCATGGCTGAGATCAGTAAGATTGAACGCGACTACGTTCGTCCCTATGGCAAGGCTACGATGGTGCAAGATTATGCACAGCTGCATGATCTGAACAATGCGCGTGCGTATTATCGCCAGAACATGGCTCAGATGCAACAGAGCCAGCATGAAAATGTGAGTTCTCAGCCTGCCCGGGCTTCAGTGCCAACGGTAAGCGTTCGCGGTCAGCGCGGCCCAGGTCAGCCTGTGCGCGTGGGCGATGTTGCCAAGCAATGGATGGCGTCAATGGGTCGTGGCACAGATGGCCGACCTTTGGCTCCATCGTCTGGGTCTCAGAAGACACAGGGGATGATTCAGGCTGCACTGCCGGGGAGCGGCATAAAGGTTGGCTCTGCTCCGCGTGTTCCTTCAACTACTCGTCGTATGGGTGCTCCTGCTCCACAGCAGGCGCGTCGGGACGAGGCGAGTTTCGAGCTGTGAGAAAAGGAGAATGAGATGAGTCGGCCACCTCGTGAGCTTCCAGCGCCTCGTTACGGTGGGGAGCCTCGCAAGCCAGCAGTTGACGAGAACGTGACAGAGACGATCGTCATTGATCCGGTGATTGAGCCGGAGCCTGCGCCTACCCCTGTCCAAGGGGTTCCGCGTCTGGACTGGGGCCAGCAGCTCCGCCGTGAGATGCGTAGCCATGCTGATGGGTATTTACACGCATTGAAGCAAGTGAATTTGAAAGGTGAGAGGCGCAAGGCCGATCTCGCCTCTCGCGCCAACGATCTGAAAGGTAAGCACAAGGCGTATGCGTCCATGATGGTGCTCAGCGCCTTGGTGCCTCTTAAAGACGGTGTGTCGATGTCGGCTGTTGCCGAGTCACTCGGTATGGGCGTGACGATGTGGTTATTGTCGCCGAACTTCCGTCAGCAGGTAGGGTCGTTTACGCGCGATGCTCGCATGGCGATTGAAGACATGGCTAATGCCAGGCGCAAACACCAGCGTGAGCAGGTGAACCGCGATATCCAAGAGCACAAGGAGAAGCACGGTGGGGAACTGCCGTGGTCCTTGAAGCGTCGCTTGGAGCGTATCGAGGCAAGTGAGCGAGGTGACCGTCTTCCGTTTAACGAGATGAGCGCCGCGCTGACCCATATTGGCCTGAGTGAAGCAGCGTTTGAGCAAATGCGCGCTCCTGGGGCCGATCCAGCTGAGGTGCAAGAAAACTACGATCGCCTGATGGAGCGTTTCTGGGACGATGTTCAGCTCGATGGGTTGGATGTAGGCCGCGTGAGTGCACTCAGTCGCATGTTCGTAGGCCAGCGTATGGCGTATGAGCCTGAGTGGGCCTATCGCTTTGTCGAGACGGCTCATGGCGAGGTCGATATGGATATGACCGAGCAGATTGATCCGCGAACAGGTGAGCTGGGTCGTACATGGTCGGGCAAGTGGTCGACGCGTGCGGGCGAGTCTGTTATCAGCGGAGCCTTTACTGTGCGACCCCCGTACACAGACATGCAGCATGAGATGTCGCTCAGCGTGACTATGGCTCGTGAGATGGAACGTGCTGCTTTGAACGGTAACCTTGTCGATCTTAATGAGACGTTGATGGCGTATGGCTCGGCATGGTTTGTTCGAGACAAGGTTCTCGACACCCAAGCGATTCCAGGTCAAATGGGTGAAAAGATTCGTCGCGCTCAGCGTGGGCTTGAAGCCATGGAGTTTGACGGCTTTGGTCGAGATCTCCAGCGTGATGTCTATTCGACGTCGTTTGTCCACGCAATGGAATTGGTCGCGAAGGCGCATCCTGATATCGAACGCCACTGGGCACAACAGTATGGTTCGCAGTGGAGGTCGGAGATGCGGGATTTCGCCGCAAGCCCCGAGGAAACCTACAACAGGTGGCAGCGGGGTGAGTTCTACTCTGATCCACGCGAGTCGCCAGGGCATGATAACGCTCATGCAGATGCACACACGGAGCGGATGAGGAGCGATAAGGAACGCCGTCGTCATGCGTACAACCGTGCTCGTGACAACCAGGAGTACAACGAGCATGAGACGTCGGCATTCACGGCTGAGACTGATTTTGAACTCAACGATGTTGACGATGGGTTCGAGATGGGTGAGTCTGACCAATTTAAACGAGAGGATGGTGATGAGCCGTCACTCGGGTAAGATTGATACGCGTGGTTAGTGAAAGAAACGTAAGAGAAGGGAGCGAGCAATGCTCGGTTTTCCAACAGATGATGGGTTGATGGGTGATCTTTTTGGCGTGAAGCCAGAAGATCGTGATGCATGGAATCAGGAGCGACAGAGGCGGCTTGAGCGTCAGCGACAAAGTGCTCCGTCGCTTGGGGTGCTCAATCGTGCAGCCACCGCCATGTACAACATTGGCGCGACAGGCATTACCTCACAGATGCGAGCTGCTTACATCGAAGAGCAGCGTGGCACGATGAGTAAGAAAACGGAGACGACAACGACGACTGTTACGCGCACTCAGTCACACAACGTTGAGCCAGAAGACGAAGTGGATTCGCCTACCTATGGGTTCTAAGGCTCGATGCACACTGTGATAGCCCCACGGAGCTTACGGCTTTATGGTGGGGCTATTACAGTATGTTATACTGGTATATGAATGTAATCGTTAGTTTTAACGGAAGGATTGAAACGAGGGTAGGTTATGGTTTCGACACATAGGGATCGAGAGGACGGTCGCCTGACAAAAACGAAGCTTTTGCATCGCGTCTCTCATCGCACTCACGTCGATATAGCGACGGTACGAGCTGTGTACGGCGCTCTCATTGACGAGATTATTGAAACCGTTCGATCAGGCGGGTCTGTCATGCTGACAGGTTTCGGGCGTTTTTACAGGCTGCATAAGCATGGCCATGCTGTGCAGTTCACGAAGTCAGGTTCGGGCCGAGTGCCCGATTATGACGTTTTGAAGTTTTCGGCGCCATTGACACTGAATCGTTCGCTTACCGCATCGGATGATCACGGTGAGGATGCAGACGAATAGAGTCATACGGCAAAAACAATACCCCGAGCACGGTCATGTGCCCGGGGTATTGTTTTGTGTGATAGGTGCGGTTACTGGCGGAGCCTGCTCAGGATACGCTCGCGGTAGTCCCTGATGCCGTCTTCGTCTTCGCTCAAGTACTCCAGCGAAGAGAACACGTCAGTTTCGTGGCCGCGCATCGCGTCTGCGAGCTGCTCAATGGAGTAACCGGCTAGGTCACCGATTGCATCTGGGTCGTTCCACGAGAAGTAATTGATGAAGTTCTCGATACCCATGCGGCTGAAATCTGTGTAGAACGTGGCGTCGAAACCGTAGTCTTCTAGAGATGAGACCGAAAGATCATCGGATGATTCATCGCCAATAACTGTTGCGGTGGTGTCGAAATCTCGGCCCTCGTGCTTGTGGTAATAGGCGCAGCCACTTGCCACGAAGCTTTGGCCAAACTCGTACTCGCGCCAGGTGAGCGTGACGTTGAACCACGAATTTGTCAGCGTATCGAGGGTCTTTGCGTCGATAGAGTCGAGATTTTCGTTGATCCAGGGGATCATGCGTTCAGCATTGGTGGCGTATGTCCATCGGCCTGAGCCGTAGAAGGGCACGACGCCAACGGTGTCACCTTCATCGTTTGTCGAGACTTGGATGTTGTCGGGGTTGAACGTGGTGTCATAACCGAAGTGGCTGGCGGTGTTAAAGACTTCGACAACCGCGTCAAGTGCTGCTTTGTTGGGTGCTTTGAAGATGATGACACCTTCTGCGTAAGAAATGTTAGCCATGGTGAATATCCTTTTCGTGAATAGGGGGGGATGGATTAGGTTGTTTACGAAGGATACGGAAATTGTGCTCCGCGTAAGTAACGATCCACATACGCTTCCACATAAACGTCTTGATTGGCATAAGCGGTGATTGTAAAGATATCCGGCGTGTACAATTTGTCGTTTTGAACGATCTTAAAGACTGGATATTCTACGCCGTTGATGTCGACGAATAATGTGTACGTCTGTAGAGTTTCGAGCGAAGACGAAGTAAGGCTCACTGTTGTTTCATCATCAGGTTCAAGGTAAGCGGATCTGATGCGCGCATCAGGCTTACCCCAAACGTTAATGTATTGAATGAACGCGCGTTGAGTGTCGATTTGGATGTGAAGATGCATGTCATTGTCAAGGACGATAACGTTATTGTTGATCACATTGGTGATGTAACGACCTTTAAGCACGTTAGTGAACTCACTATCAGTGCTGTACGCATGGAGCGTGGTAACTATACCGTTTCGAATACGCATAGTATGATTCCTCTTTACTTGTTGTTTCTGAGACCAAAGCTTTCGGCTCGGTCTGGTGACGGTGTTGACGATCCATTCGTTCCATCGATGGAATAAATTCCTTGAAGAGTGTTGAATAGTTCGCGATTAATAGGTCCATGCTTCCATGCTTCAAAATCTTCAGGGAAGATAGGTTTATCCGTTAGAGCCAGGGACCAGCCTTGCGAAAGGTAAGTCAGCTTTTGGAGCTTGCGTGGGGAGATCGATTGGTCAAAATGCGCCAGAATATACTTTGATACATCAAAAATTGAGGTCATTGTGGTCACCGTCTTTCACTGCTTTTGCTTCTTCGTCTTCTTTTTCTTTTTGGTCTTTTTCTGAGAGGGTTGTGCTGGTTGCATAGTCGGTGTTCCAAAAACTTTATTCAGTTCCTGATACATCGACGAGTGCTCACTGTGCGCTCGGATCGCTGTTGCAAGAGCGTCACGTTCGCGTGCAATCTGGAGAATAGCCTTTTTCAAACCTTCGATGCGCTCAGAGTAGTTAATATCGTCGTTCAGACTGAGTTCTTGTTCGAACAGATCAATACCGTGAGCTGAAAGTTGCTTTTCCCATTTATGCAGTGCTTCACCCGGTTTAGCTCCACCTAAACCAAGAGCGAAGGCAATACTGTTTTGGATGTTGTAGAGATCAAGAGGTGATACACGTCCGATGTATTGAGAAAGACGAGATGTATCAATGTTCGTCACTTGATTACAGATGGCGATGGAACGTTGGTTGTTCGCATGAACGACCACGTGTGTAGCAGACGCACGTCGCTTGTCGCTTGACGTGAGGTACACGACCTGAACAACACCAGAGTGTTGGTTCAAGGTGTCGTTACTAACGATGACGCCCGGCCTTCCTGACCACATCTCGTTGCCGACAGTTCCGCCTCCTGGGACAGGTGCGGGTTGAATGAACCAGATGTCGCCTCGGCGAATGTCTTGCATGAGAACTCCTTTCAAAAAAGAGAGTAGTATAGAGCTTTGTGGTGTTGGTGCCCCGTTACCCCTGTAATGACACAGAGGTAACGGGGCAATTTTACAGACGATGACTATGCGTCGTCCTCATCGTCAGTTGCAGATAGACCAGGAATGGTCTGGATGCTGGCGACGAGAGCACGAGTAGCAGCAAAACCATCGGTATCGGTGGCATTCGCGCAAGGAGTGTTATCCTCGCTGGGGACATCATCTTCATTCACCACTGTAACAGTGGTTGCGGTATCCTCGTCCTCATTGTCTGTAGAACCGGTCTGCGTCAGCGAGTCAACGATCAGGTTGTAGTCGCTGAGGATTCGTGCAGACAACGTGACGCCATGAGAGAGGACGAACAGAGAGTTCTTCGCGCGCGTGAACGCGACGTAATAGAGCCTCTTCTTTTCTTCGCTCATGTCAGACTGATCCTTGTAGATGACAACAACGTTGTCAAACTCAAGACCCTTGACTCCATGAACAGTGGAGACAATGAGATCAGCCTGTGTTTCCAGGTTACGGATCTTGCGTTCCTCGTTGTTGCGGTGCATGAGAGCATCGCGAATCGAGTTGTACCGGATCTCGTAATCAAGGATGCACTTCTTCAAGCGATCGAAGAAGGTCTCCTTGGTGATGATGGCGGATTGGTACTCGTAGACCCATCCTTGGATGGCCGAACCCGATTCAGTCCACCACTCGCTCGCCATCTTTGCCAAGGCTTGTTGAGCCTGGGCATTGCTGGCGGGGCCTCGTGCAATGATTTCCTTTGCAAACACGTATGCGGCGTTTGCGGGATCCACGGCCTCGATGTCAGACCAGTACATCTTGATGAACGCCGAGAAGAACGTCGATGCCCGACGCCTGTCTGAGATCATCGAGATGACAGAGCGGCCTGGGAACATCTCTTCCAAGCGCTTTTGAACAGCAAATGCTTCTCGGCGGGTAAAGGCCAAGAACGCCACCTGTTCACCACGGCTCAGGCAGTCCTGAACATAGGTGTAGGTGTGCTGGGAGAGCAGCTTAGGAAGATCGGTGATGAACTTTGCATCAGAGGTGTAGTGTTCATGAACGACATGAACCTTGTCCTGGAACGATTGAGCCGTCACCGGAACGAGGGAGTTTGCACGAAGGCGGATCTGCGCAAGCTGGTTGGCTTCGATTTCGCTCAAGAGGTGGACATTAGCCATGTCCAAAACCTCTTGGTTCGATCGATAGTTAGTTTCCAGCTTGTAGGGCGTGAAGACACCGGATGCTTCAAGGGCATTCAGGGCCTTCGGGTTTGCCGAACGGAACTCGTAGAGCGTCTGGCTTGCGTCCCCCACGATGAAAAGTGATGCCTTGAGCTTGCTCACAAGGCGGAGCAGGTAGATGAACTCGAACACCGAGTTATCCTGAACCTCGTCGATGATGAGGTGACGGATGTTCAAACCAGTGGGCAGAGGCATCCGATCAATCATCTGATACGCGAGAATGATCTCTAGCTCCAAAGACGTCTGCTTAATGAGGTTCAGAGCGTCAACGGTTTGCTCAAGGTGTGCCTCGATGAAGTTGTTCAGCGAGGTGTAGGCACCTTGTGCATCACGACCTTCCAACCGACGAAGACGCTGAGAGAATTGAAGCGCGAAAGCATCGCCGGGCATGTAGATGCCCAGAGAGTTCGCGATCGTTTCAACAGAGCTGAGTTCATGGGTGGGGAAGTAGGTCATGTAGAGATCATGGATCATGCGAGCAATGGTCATCGAGCGAACGTTGGGGTTCTTCTTGATGATGTTGTCCGCTGCCGCGTTCGTGAACGACAGCACAGTGATGTCCGAGGGGGCCACCCCACACAGCGTGAGCTGGTTGATACGAGCAAGGATGACCGTGCTCTTACCAGCGCCTGCACCTGCCTGGGTGATCGACAGAGGTTCGGTCGAGCACACAGCGGCCTTCTGCTGAGGCGAGAGCTGACCCTGGATCGGAGTGGTTGCCATCGACTGAGGCGCACGCTCCAGTTCATCATGGTGAGATCCAAGCTCGTGCAAGGTCTCGTTCATCAGCAGGTTCATGTTTTGCTTCATCAGACGCGATGCGGTCTGAGGATCACAGAGCGTGTTGATGGCCGTGTAGACCTCGCGGTAGGCAGGCAGCGGAACACTGTACTGCTCCATGTAGCGAAGCTGGTAGACCATCTGAGCCAGCTGATCGTCGTTGTAGGTGCGCGTCTTGGGTACAAGAGCGGCAACAACGTCTCGGATGTCCTCGGCAATACCATTGCTGGTCCACCGCTCGGCGCTGTGAGTAATGTTCTCGTAGACGCTGTAATCAGCGTAGAACTCAGTGAGCGTATCGATGAAGCCTTTCCTGTGCGAGAGGTCGATACCCATAGCATGGCAAATGGCTTCCCACGGCAGGTCTTCGATATCTTCGACAGGTGCGTAGCTCCAGTCGGCAACAGCCCACGCCTGGTCTTGAACGCTCATGAGAGCAGAGAGGCTACGGAAGTTGGACGCCGACATGTTCAGCAGGGTGGCGCGAGTGCGGTAGTCGTCATCCACGCTCAAAACGAGTGAATCGACAGACTCATCGTCCACAGCCATGATGTCTTCGTCGCTTGCCTCGATAAACTCGGGGTCATCGATGTCACAAGAGGCGAGATCCTGGTCGCACAGAGTGTCCATCTGAGTTTCCAGGTCGATGGCGTCTTCGTCCTTTACGGGCGGAACGACGTAGAGCATCGTGCGGTACGAGAGCGCAAGATCCTTGACCATTTCTCGCCCGCTACGATCTTCGCGCATGACAAGGCCCTGCACGTGGCAGGATGCATAGAGATCGAAGGTGTAGGTGTCATCAGTCAAGCGCACGGAGAATGCGTTCGCCTCAGAGGGGACGGGAACTTTCATGTAGCCGTATCCCTGCTCATAGGCGCGCCGAACGACAGTGCCGATGGGGATAATGTGGCTGGTGACGTTGTTCGAGGTGCGACGTTCCTTGTAGCGAATGTCGGTGCTTCCCATCGTTGCACGATTCAGGCCCATAGGGTACCTGCCGGGGACAACGGAAGAGTTCAGCACGCCTTGCTTCTTGCCCTGGCCGGTCAGAGACGAGGAAAAGAATTTAGGGGTGACAACCTTGATGGTACGGGCTTTACCTGCCTCAGCAACGGTATTGATCTGAGCGGCTGCGGTATCAATGCTTTCCAAGAGGATGGGCATGAAAGCCTTCCTTTCTGAATATAAATGAATGTATAAATAAGCCATCAATCGGCCAGTGATGCTCCTGACCGATTGATGGTGTGGTGAGCGAATAGGCAGTTACGCGATTGTGTAACCGACGATTTCCATATCATCGCCAGTGTCAGGATCGACGAGCGTTCCCGAATCAGGTAGATCGCTCAGCGGCTGGGTGTAGAGACATCCCTTTTCATCGGTGTAGATGATCTGGAGAGACTCAAGGTCTTTGTTGACTTGCGGCTTATGGCCGGTAGACAGATCGTAGAGCGCCAATGCAGCGTCAATCTGCTTCTTCCACGCCGGGGCCAGCGTGGTGTTAATCAGAACCGAGAGATCGTTCTTGGTGCGAACACCCTCTAACATGTCTGGTGTCGTGCGAAGGTACTTGGCTGCGCGACGACGGCTGACGGTGGTGATGAGCGGGCCATCGGCTTCATCCTCATGAAGCCAGAACCATCCATTGTCAAGTGCGTACATCGGTGCGCCTGTGTAAGCGTCGGCAAGATGGAGTTCCATGAGAGGCTCTAGCCACGGAAATGCCTGTTTAATCTCATCGCATACCTGCCCGCACTTATCGGGATCACAGTTGGCAAGTGGGGTTTGGCCATCATGGTTGTAATAGACTTCTCCCATGGTGCTTACTCGGTCATTACGAATACCGTAGTGAGCAACGACGGTCGTCAAAGATCCATCAGCTTCGTGAAGGGTGTATTGAACGGTGCGCATAGTAGTCATTGTGTTCTCCTTGAATACGTATGTTATGAATAGGTGGTTCGCCCACGAGGGGTGAATTCACGTGGGCGAACCGTATGCGCTCTGTTAGTTTGCCGCCTGAGCAAGCAGCATGTCTTCGATCAGAGCGCGAATGGCGCGGATGGCCGGGCGTGCGCCCTGGTCAACGAGCCATGTCTCATCGATCAATTGAGCGATGGTGTCATTATCGATTGCGTCAAAGCTCAGGTCTGGCCTCTCGGCACAGATACGCTTTACTTGGCGATCGTATTCATCGCGCAAGATTTGTGCATAATCGTCGGCATCTAGAGGCATGAAAGCGATGAGATCATCGAAGCGTCCAAGCAGCTCTGCGTCAAAACTCTTTTGGAGTTCTTTGGTCAAAGACTGCTTGCTCACGGAGTGCTTATGATCTCCGAAGCCCATCTGGGAGCCAGA
Organism: uncultured Actinomyces sp.; assembly: GCA_938028585.1. Lineage (GTDB taxonomy): Bacteria > Actinomycetota > Actinomycetes > Actinomycetales > Actinomycetaceae > Pauljensenia. The sequence continues at coordinate 77,986 of CALIZH010000382.1, forward strand.
GAGCTTCTGTCTGCCCGCATTAGTCGTTGCAATGACGATGCAACGCGATAGATCAACGGCTGGACCGTTTGCCATCTGAATTTCGCCGGTATCCAGAGCAGAGAGGAAAAGTCGCTGCACTGACATATCGGCCTTCTCAAACTCATCAAGGACGATTACGCGGTAGGGGTTCGATGCCAAGGTATCGAAAGGTCGTTCCTTGGCGCTGTCCGAACCGACGTAGCCGGTTGGGGAGCCGATGATGCGATTGATCGATGCCGAGTCGTGGTACTCAGCCATGTTGAGGATGATGGGCTTTTGCCCAGTGACCATAGATGAGATGATCGTGGCTGTTTCCGACTTGCCGACCCCGGATGCCCCGGCGAAAAGCCATGAGGTGGGGCGAGTGCTCGGGAAGATGTTCAGCTCGCGTCTACGCAAAGCGTCGACAATGCGAGGAAGAACCTCTTCTTGACCCCTGAGCCTGGATAGCTCTGTTTGGAGAGCTGTCACATCAAGGTGTGGGGGCTGGGATTGTCCCGTGACAAGAAGCATGGCGATTGTGTTCAGTCGCTTAGCCGTCAACGGGGTGTGAGTAATCTGCTGGAGCATCTGTGCGCTCGTCGTGTTCCCAGAAGCGAGAGCTTCCTGGATCGCCGCGTGGTGGCTAATGACGGAATGGCTCAGTGCTCGGTCGAGAAGCGTAATCGCCGTATCAGGGCGGTGTCCTGTGCTCATGAGACGATCGGCTGTCATGACGATTTCATCAAGGACGTCGGGGGCGACTGTGACCTTATTCTGATAGTGGCCCAGCATACCGGGCAGCACAATGTCAAGGATTTCTCGGGTCTGCTCGCGGGTGAGTTCATCGACGATGACAGACGAGAAACGGCGCTTGAACGCCGGGTCGTCATCGAGTTTCTTCGCTTCACCCATGGTCGTTGCGGCGATCACGCGGATGCATCCTCGGGCCATAGCAGGCTTGAGGATCTGTGCGATCTTGGCGTAGGTCGTATTGTTGCTGTCTGCAATGAGGTGAATCTCATCGATAAAGAGCAACGCGTCGTTGTTTGCATCCTGTGCAAACTTGATGATCTCGGTGATGCGGTTTTCCAGATCACCGACAACACCTGCGCCTGCAACGAGAGTTGCAATCGGCAGTTCGTAGATCGTCGTGTTTGCAAGCTGCGGGGGCACAGAAGCTTCTTTATTAGCGATGCGTCTGGCGATCTCTTCGACAATCGCCGTCTTGCCCACTCCGGCTGGGCCAACGAGTAGAGCGTTCGGCTTGCGAGAGGACGAGATAATGCTCATGGTCTGGGTGACGATCTCATCACGGAAAAGAGCAGGTGTGGCGCTCTTGTATGTCTCGTTGTAGTTAATGAGCATATCGTTAATGTCAGAGCCGCCTGTCAGAAGTGGGCCGAGCAAGGACGATAGAGGGATGTTCGATCCCCCAGTGCCGGGGTTGCCGCCGATGTCTGTGGGTGTAAAGTTTGACAGGCCCATAGGGGCCTCCTTTCACGTGAATAAAGAGATATGAATAGGCCCTTCCTTCTCCAGGTGGTTAGCCCAGAGAAGGAAGGGGTGAGCAGATTGGTGTGATTCGAATCAGTTGGTCATACCAAGGATTCGAGACCCCGTACTCGGATCGATCTTTTCCATCGAACGGACAAAGCTCATGGCGCTGTTACGCAACGATGAGTAGTACCCAGATGGAACAGAGATCGGAACGTAGTACAGATTTTCTGGGACATCGATGTGGTATGACCCAGGCCACCACTCAAAGTCAGTGATCACCAGGTTCAAACGGCGCCTTAGAGTGGGGTGTTCGTTGATGAAGGTGTAAATCTGCTCGTAGTCGGTTCCACCGGAAACCTTCGGCACAGCCGCGAACTGCTTCCACACCTGGTTTACCGGGCGGTCTTTGATACGAAGACGCACAGGAGTGGACATGATGTGTGAGAAGCTCGTGAAGTACAGATCAACGCCCATTTTCTTGGCGAAAGTGATGAGCATCTTGATCGTATCTTCGTAGTTTTCGGTGGAGATAGACCCTGACGTATCAAGGTAAATGTGAATGTCGGGTAGGTATTTACGCGAAATGACCTTACCTGGCTTGTTCGGATCATTAGGCTGACGCCGGTTGGCCCTGACGAAACTCGTCGTCACATTGCGAATCGAGTTCAACGATTGGTTGACCTTGGACATACGAGTGAGCACGCGCATGACAGACTTGTAGATGTCAACAGGGCGTGTTGGGCGCTTGTGGAATACCACGCGACCGCTGCGACCCTTTTGTTGGTGCGCGTTAGACAAGCTGTTTGCAGCTTGGGCTGATGCCTTTTGCTGCGCACGGGCGAGAGCCGTGAGCTTGCTCAACTGTCCTGGGGTGACGAGCTTAACGGGAGTGTGCAACGACTTGTTGATCAGTTCCCACTCGTTAATGATCTTGCGCATGGATGCTCGCGCATGAGCCTCCACGTTGACGAGAACTAGGGTTCGAGGTAGAACCATCTCAGCGATGCTGAATGGGAGAACGCCACATGTCTGGGGCGCGCCCGCCTGGGGAGCATTGTTGTGAGTCCATGTCATGAGTGCCCACATGAGTACACGTGCGAACGAGTACTCATCCAGTGCCTGTGAGTCATCTGCTCGCAAGATGAGCGATTCGGTCAGATCGGTGAGTGTGAGCGCATCGAACTGCTGGAACATCCGCATATCAGAGGTGCTGATATTGGATGCAATCTTGGTGAGTTCACCTTGGAGCCATGCCTTGAACGCATCGAATTCAGCGCTGGTGCGGAACCAGAACCCCACGGTGTGTGGGTGGAAAGTCCAACCCAAGGACACCAGGAGAAGGTCTGTTCCGGCGTTGCCCGCAAGTACGTCCTTAACAGCCGGGATCACGTCGGATTGCGTGGTGTACAGAGCTTTGCTCGGGTCAGGGAGCTTGCACGTGGCAGCAGCCTGGGTGATGAAGGCTTCATCGACAGGTGACGATGCCGAGGGGATCCACCTGGTGAGAGCCTGCTCAAAGAGCGTGTTCATCACTTCCTGGGCCACAGGGTCCAGAACCTCACCAACAGATCGAAGCAGAAGCTCGTTTGCGCCATCGCGGTCGATCGGTTGGCCGTTGACGCTGAGAGCGACAGCCTGGTTTGGACTGAGCGGCTCGAAGATCGCGTGGGTCACCATAGCGTCGAGAGTTGCCATAGGGTCGCAATCTCCGGTGAAAGCGGGAATCGCGTTGTACGGGTTAAGATGACCTGGCTTTTGTCCAATGAGGCTAACGGGGATCGTAGCCATTGATGCCCCTTTCTATGAATATATCGGGTATGTGTCGTATTCGGTGCAACTGTCGGAGAACAGGGCAGTTACACCGAATACGATCGGTGTGCACAAAAGACTCAGTCGCCCAGGCCCATAGCCACGAGAGTGGGCGTAATGGCCTGAGCAAAGCCAGTGCTCAGCCCAGTGAAAACTCGGCAGTTATGGGAGTTCAGTGCACCGGATGACCACAGGGTGATGAGATCATTCAAGTGGTTCTTTTCCAGACGGCTCAAGCGGTCGTTCAGAGCCTGAATGATCACGGTATTGTCATCGCGCTCGTAGAGAGCAAAAACAAGGCATCCCGATGCGTCGTTATCGGTCATTGTTGAAATGACCTGAGTAACGTCGTCGATGCTCGTGGTGGCGGCAGCCTTCAAGGTATCGTAGATACGCGGCTTGACTACGCGCTGAGCGCCTGTCTGGGTCGTGCCCTTGCTCAGTTCTTCGCTGATCACACCCATCAGGAGCGTGGTGAAAGACGTGTGTCCGGTCAGACCTTCAATGGTTTCTTGAAGGTAGGAGACATGTCGTCCGTCGCGAGTGGTTGCAGCGGTTGCCATGAAACTCATGAGCTTTTCGGTCGATAGAGCTGTGAGATAACGCGAGACACCATCGATGGTACGAGGGGTGGCGAAAGGCCGGATTTCCTCGGATCCGTCGAACAGGTCAAAGACGGAAACAGTAGCGTTTTCGTCGTCGTCATCGGATCCTTCGACAGCCTGCTGATCATCAACGTTCTTGACGAAGATCGTTTCCGGGTGCTTCTCCAAGACCATCTTGACCCACGGGTGAAGATTGTCCCCAAGGACATCGATCAGGGTATGGGCGTCAGGCTCAACGTTGATGATAGCGAAACGTGAAACGGACGCATCATCAAGAGCGGTGACATTACCCTTATCGTTGCCTGCAACAATAATGCGTAGGTTCTTCGGCAAAGCCTTGTCACCGATACGACGAAGCGTCACGAGGGTCAAGGTACCCGAGGTGACATCAGAGGTCGTACGGTTGATTTCATCCAAGAACAAGATCGGCTGTTCGTTGGGGTTGTTCTCGGCGTAGTGGATTGCCTGGCTGATGACGGAGTGAGGGAAGAACTTCTGCGACCATTCTCCGGTAGATTCATTGAGAACAAGGCGTGCACCTGTGAGGTCAGCCTTGTCAGCCAGCAAGTTACACGGAAGGGTGAAGCATGTGGTGTTCGTTCGGCGGGCAACGTCTTCGACGAAGGATGACTTGCCGATACCGGGTTCGCCCATCAGGGCAGGAACCAAACCTGCTTCAAGCAACAAAATAGTGTTGTCAACGAGATTCTCGTCAAACTTCATGGTGGGTACCTCCTGAATAAAAAGGAATTGAACAGAGAACCAGGCAGCGCCGTCAGGCTGTCTGGTTCTGTCGAATAGATCTCGGGCCGTACTTTGTACGGCTTGCTTTTGGAACAACCAGGTGTGCGGTCTGCACAAAACCCTGGTTTTCCAATATAATAGTAGTAATCATGCAACGCATATCACGAAAGGATGCACAATGAGGGGAACGTATCATATCGCTGGTGGATTGGCGATGCTCGGACTAGGCCGAGCCTGCGTCACCGTAGGTGAGCACATAGGCCAATCTCAGGTGATGATCGATTCTGGTGAACCCTCATGGATGAGCAATGCGTTGGATACGGTGAGTGGAGTAGTGCAGCTCGGGAGCACATGGCTCCATCAGATGTTTATCCCATCTGATGATCAATGGCTGACAAGCGTCGTCATTGGGTTACCACTGTTTATCATTGGAACGGTGCTCCCTGACATTGATCTGCCCGACTCGCTTGCGGGTCGTTTCATGCCCTGGGGGACGCTGCTGCGCTCGCCTGAGTCACGCGCGGATGCAACCTCACCTCTGAACCATAGAGGGTGGACACATACGCTCTGGGTGCTTCTTGGTGTCGGTATACTGACAGCGTGGGTGTGGCCTGGTTTCATTTGGCTGCTCGCGGGCATGATCACTCATGATCTGCTTGATGCGGGAAGCATGGCCGGGTGGATCTGGTACTACCCACTTTTTCCATCCACATGGAAAGTGATTGAGCGAGGTGAGACGCGCATTGTCGTGTCCACTCGCTATCGAAGCATCATGGGTAACGTTTTGCGATACCAACAAAGCAAACCATGGTTGGAACCCATGTATGTTGCAGTGCTTGTTGTTGGGGCTGGGCTTGCAACGTGGTACACGTGGTAAACGACGGTGCAATGAAACCCTGGGTGGTGAATCATCACCAATCCCAGGGTCTCATTGTGACGTAAATGGTTAGAAAGATCGACGTTTCATCGCTGGCTTTCTACCCGTTGTTTCAACACGGTTGGCACGGAGAAACGCATCGAGATCCTCAATGAGGTACACGATGCGAGGCCGACCAGCACCCCCAAGGCGCACATATGCGGGGCCTTGACCACGTGCGCGCCAGTTTGCGAGCGTCTGATGAGCCAAGCCGAGATAGACCGCTGCTTCTTCGGTAGTGAGAGCAGCAGGGGTAACGAGAGTGGTAGGGGTAGACATGGTTGTATGTCCTTTCGTTTTTGTTATGTTAGTCATTAAGAACTAGCGCTCCCTTGTAACGGTTTCGTTTGTCTCACCCTTAGTCATTGACAACCTCTAACCATGCAATGGCCGAAGGTATGATTGTGCACAAGGTCAAGCCGTTTTTGCCGCTGATTGCCGTAATGTTGATTGGTGTATTCTCACTAAGCGCCTGTGCAAATCTGCTGAGTTCCCGGTTGACACTTTCCCAGAATCGTGGCTGAGTGCGAATGACACGATTGTTACCCTTAAGACCTATTTCAATATGGCATGTGTGATACCTGAGTATGTCTTCATTTTCAGAGGGGTTTTTACAGATGAGTTGTGGATCATCGTACTTAAGCGTGTAAAGGAACCCGTAGTCCTCGTCGTAGCCCAGCCGCTCAGCGAGAACTTGTTCAGCGTTTTCAAGGGTTTCGGCTTCGATGGTGACGGATGCAACGTAACGATTCAAAGGTTGGTTCATTGGTGTTCCTTTCGTTTGGTGCCCGAACAGAGTTGTGATACTATTGGTGTATCAACTCCTTTCGGATTGATTTCCTTGTTTGGGTTCGTTCATGCGAATTACCCCGGTACCATTTGGGATTTCTGGTACCGGGGTTTCCTTTTACGCAAGCGAATTAGGCGATTTCTTCCATCTTGTCTCGAATACCGCACATGAGTGCGGCGAGGCCCTCGGCTCCGCTTGCGTTTCGATCGTATGTGATGTTTCGAAGGCCGCATGTGGTAGATAGTGCAACACTGCCCCCAAGGGAGCGAACATCGTGGAGTACTTCTACATAATCTTCATCGCTGAAAACGTCGATGTACACGTCATCCAACCCAGGGATGAGCAGGAGAAGATGACCCGCATCTCGCACTTGTTCATCAAAATTGAGACCGTCATTGTATGACTCAAATGTTTCGCACATTTCGTCGATCTCATCGATAACTTCGGGGCGAGTGATCGCAAGGTCTTTGAGCACGTCAATCATGGTGGCTTGAGTCGCTTTCATGAAGCTCTTCGGGTAAGGCTTGGTCTCGTGAATAGAGAGAATGCGCGCGGGGTTTTTGCCTCGCAGACGCTCGCCTTGAAGAACCGGCTCGCTGTAAATGACAGCTTCGGCTAGTGTTGGTGCTTCGATGGTGTAGCTGCTGGTTTCGTCAATTCCCAGCTTTGAGTTGTATCGTTCGACAATAACGATGTACGTCTTATTGGGTCGCTGCGAGAGTAGCATGGGACGTCCTTTCTGTATGTTAAACGCGCGGGCTATAGGGGTTATGAACGACACGGACACGATTCTCAGAGAGTTGGTCGATGAGGTATTCCTTCATTTCCTCGTTGGTCATCCTTCCGCCCCATGCATCAATCCAGCCATCCTGGGTGCGCATATGTTCAACCTCGTCAACGGTGATGACGGTGCCAAACGAGGCGAACAGCGGAGTATCCTCAGTAAAAATAATCGGGTAACATGACGTGATGCCGTCTACGTCAATGACGTATGAACGCGGTGTTTGTAGGGTCATTGCGAGTCTCTTTTCTGTTGTATCGATGGGATTATTCGCTGGTTTCTCGCGTCAGAACAACACGAGAAGCAAGGTTGAGGAGCAAGGGCATCCCCTCGCGGGTTTCATCGTGCTTTGCGCGATGGTCGAGATAGTGGGTTAATGTGTCGTAGACCAACCATGTCGCCGCTGTCTCGTCAATGACAATGGTGTTCATGGCAAGAGATTTGTCAGGAGACACGTCGATGGAATCTGGACTGAGACGAAGCTGATTGAGCTTATCGTAGATGTATTGTGCATAAGCCCATTCGTAACGGGAATGGTCATTATCGAAGCGTTCAGGGGTGCGTCCAAAGAAGCGGCAGCGTTGGATTAACATGAGCAAAACAACGTCGTACCACTCGTGTTGTGGTCGAGTGTTTTCGTCAAGATTTGCAGCGCGAGCGGCCACAGGTTTGCTGTTGGCCGGTTCCGCCACGCTGCGCCAGATGTGATCCCACAGATCTTGATCAACGGTTGATGAGACAGGTATAGGGGTCTGGTTGCGTGTGTATGTCACAAAGTGGTTACTTTGCAGGATCTCCCACCACCCATGCGGGCCTTTGAGAACAGCCTTGTTTGCGGCAATTGATAGCTCAGGAAACGACGAGGGGAGAGGCAACACGAGGTGATAGCCTTTGCCCGATAGTGAAGTCTCAGCGTAGAGAGCGCCGATAGCAAGAAGGCGATCGCGCTCTTCGGGTGGGCATGTTTTCTCGATATCGAGAACGACGCATCCTTGTGAAGGTGCGTCAATGAACATGGCACAGTTGGCTGCTGTTGGCAGTCCGTTTGTGAGTTCATCGAGAGTAACGAGCACTCGCTCATCGCGTGCCCATGCACCACGAACAGGCTCGGGGTGGGTACACCCGTTGCAACCATCCAGCAGATGACGGATGTCAATGGGCATTTTTGACGTTGGGTTCGATACGGTCCAAATCGGCATCGGGCCAAGAACATTGGTGATGATCTCGTTGGTGTAAAAGTGCGGAAAGGCTAACCGTGGATCAAAAGAGATCGTCATATGGAGATCCTTTCGTAGTGGTGTTTAAGCATAAAAACGAGACGGATGCTGCATCCACTGATGCGTTCAGTGTGGTGACAACATCCGTCTCGTTTATGGGTCAGGGGCTATTGACTACTGTCAGTCAATAGTCCAGGGGGAAGAAACCGCTTCCTCAGCAGGAGCAGCCGGGGCAGCAGGTGCGGTGAAAGCCGAACCAGACTGCTGCTGAGTAATCGCGTTCAGGATCTGGAGAGCCTGCGGATTCAGAGCCTGGAGCGCCTGGGGATCAAGCGCTGCAATCTGAGCAGCCGGAGCAGGTGCAACAGCCTGGGTGACAGGCGCGGGCATCGCCAAGCCAGAAGCCGCGTCAACCACGGTGTTCTGAGGCGCTGCCTGCGGAACAGCCGGGACAGCAGGAACGGCGGGAACAGCGGGTGCAACCGGAGCTGCTGCTTGAGCAGGAGCAGCGGTTTCAGGCGCGTTTGCGACGACGCCGCTGTGAGCGACGATGGGGCCAGACAGGGTAATGCCCAAAGCCGCAAGAGCGGTGTTATTGACCGAGGACGATCCGGTGCACCAGCGAGGCTCTTCATTGAAGATGATCGCCTGGATGCCAATACCCTTGTTGACTCGCTTGGTGTCATAGACGTTGAGAACAACGGTGACCAGCTGATCACGCTCGGGTTCGGTGGGCAGCGACGTCGGCGAAGCCGGGATCTCGTCATCGGTAATCTGGCGTGCAGTACCATCGACAGTCTTGAGCAGAACGGGAAGAACGGTTCCCTTGTTGTCAATGTTCCAGCGACGACCAAGCTCGGGCTTATTCTCGGTCTCGAACATACGCTCCCAGACGTAGTATTCCTCGGGGGTCATATGACCACTCGGATCCTGGGGAACGACCTCAGCGTGATGGAGTGCAAGACGAGTGATTGGCTTGTTGACATCAAGAGGTTCGGATTTGGTACGTGCCCGGTTGAGCTTTTCGATGTCGGCAGGTCCCAAGAGGGAGCGGACACGCGCATACTCGATCTGGCCTCGGAGAATGATGGTTGCTCCGGGACGAATCTGAGATGCGGAAATTTGACGTGGAGTGTGAGCCATAATAGTGGCCTCCTTTTCATATGTTATATGTGGGTACGGATATGGATTATCCTGTGTTACCAGTATAATCCACCTTCCTTTCTCCCGGTATGTGTATACTAATATGTGGTGGAATTTCATATACGCTTTGGGAAGAAAGGAAGGCGACGATGCTAGGTGGACATGAGAAGAAAATAGACAAAGACTTTGAGAATAACCCTAATAGCATTTTTGCACTATTAGGGGCTATCGGTTCATGTGTCTTTGTTGCCTCGATGATGCTGTGGGGTTATTTTGCACCCCACTATGCATCAACGTTCTCACCTCACGGGAGCGAGGTGGGGCACCAGGTTTCTTCTGAGTCACCCTCGGGACGCGATAGCGTCTCCAGGAATGAACAGACGGTGGTTACACCGTCGAAACAACCTAGTTCTGCTCCGTCACATGAGGATACACATGTGACGAAGACAGAACCAACCCCAACTCCCTCTGCCACGCCCACGCCGGGCCAGCAGGTATATGTTGTGCAAGCCGGAGAAACTCTGTCGAGCATTTCTGCTGCAACAGGAGTGAGCGTTGACCGTCTTGCCGAGGCTAATGGTATTCGTAACGTTCACCTCATTTATCGAGGCTCTGCGCTCGTGATCCCTCAGCCATAAACACGTTGGACAACACGATCAGCACCTGGCGATAAGCCGGGCGCTGATTGCTATTTACAGGGCATCATCGGTTGCATTGATGAGATTATCGATAGCTTGAAGCCGTTTAGCGATGATCTGCTCGTGACCGATTCCAGAACCATCGAGTTGGAACACGTGAGCGTCCGGGTGATCGAGCAGATCATCGGGTAGATACGTTTGTTCCACCACGTGGTGGGGGTAGTCGTGCGGATACTTGTATCCCACGCCGTTGCCGTAGAGCATATTTGCTCCTTTGTAATGAGCATCGGCCAAGTGTTTGGGTACAGGTAGGGATCCTGTGTGTCTCACAAGCTCGATCGCTCGGTCAATAGCTGCGTATGTCGCGTTTGACTTAGGCGCGGTTGCGACAGCAAGTGCCGCCTCAGCAAGCGGGATACGCGCTTCTGGCATACCAATCAGTGCAACGCATTGTTGCGTGGCGACAGCCAGAGGGAGCACAGAGGGATCAGCAAGACCTACGTCCTCAGCTGCGTGGATGACGATACGCCGTGCGATGAAGCGCGGGTCTTCGCCGCCTTCAATGAGTCTGGCAAGCCAATAGAGCGTTGCATCGGGGTCGGATCCCCTCATAGACTTAATGAAGGCCGAGATGATGTTGTAGTGTTGGTCGCCATCCTTGTCGTAGCGCTGGATTGCATGAGGCGCAAGAGAGGTGAGCATGCCCAGCGTTGCGGGCTTGTCACCTCGGGCTGTATCGAGGGCTTCAAGCAGGGTGAGGGCCTGGCGAGCATCACCTGATGCGTTCATAGCGATGACGCGGAGAACGTCATCTGGGATGTCAACGCCCGGTGTGCAGCGAGGAAGTCCATCCGGATGGCTTATCGCTCGTTGTAAAATCGCGTAGATATCATCGTTGGTCAAGGTGCCCAGCGAAACGATGGCACAACGGGAAAGCAATGCGCTGTTAACCGAGAAGCTCGGATTCTCCGTTGTTGCACCTACGAGACGGATCGTGCCGTCTTCCACGCTTGGCAGCAAGACATCTTGTTGCGACTTGGAGAAGCGGTGGATCTCGTCAATGAAGACAACGGTAGGTGTTCCATCGCTGTCAAGATGGGTGCGAGCCTCAGTGATGGTTTTACGAATATCAGCAACTTTGGCAGAGGTTGCAGATAGTTCGACGAAATGGATCCCTTGTGTACGAGCCATGATGCGAGCAATTGTGGTTTTCCCACTCGCTGGCGGAGCGTACATGATGAGACTTAGGGGCGGAGCCAGTGGGTCGAGCATGTGGCGGATTAGAGAACCCTCGCCTACAACGTTGTCTTGACCAATAACCTCATCAAAGGTTGTGGGTCTTACACGTACGGCGAGTGGCTCAGGCGGGTGAGTCATGAGTATCACCTTTCGGTCGGTGTTGCTGCGCACGGCCCATATGCGAGATATAGGCCGTATCAGCGGTATGGTTAATCATCGTTTGATACGATGTCATCGACAGTTTTCTCCACGGCGTCGATGAGAGACTGCTGTAATTGCTCCTTCTTTCCAAGAGCTGTTGGCAGTTTTTCGTCAATAGTTTTGCGCGTGAGAATCTGGTAGATGTTCACCGGATGCTTTTGTCCTACTCGATGCAAGCGCTTGTTCGTTTGCATGTAGTGTTCCAATGACGATGGCAGTGTGTACCACACGAGCGTGTGCCCGCCGTCTTGAAGGTTGAGTCCGTGTCCAGCGGATGCCGGGTGGATGAGCATGACGGGGATTTCTCCCCGGTTCCATGCCTCATACATGTCACGGGTGCCATCAAAGACGCGAGTATCGTAGCCATGAGCGCTGAGGTACGCCCAGATGATGTCTCGATCGCACGTGAAGTAGTACGCCACCAAGACGGGACTTGTTTGCTGGGCGATGACATCGAGCAGTGCAAAGAGCTTTGCGCTGTGAACAATCGCGTATTGCCGCCCGTTATAGGCGGTGAGCGATTGCGATGCAGCAGGGAGCATGGATACGTCCAAATGGATGCCGAACTCATCTAACTCTTCCTCGGTTTCCATGTTCTCGTTTTCATCGAGGTAAATGGTTCCAGAGGCAAGCTGAACGAGTTTTGTTCTCAGAACCGCTTTATTGGTCGCTGAGACGGAACTGAGCGTTGGATCATCGTGTGGATCAACGCCTGAAACTTGAGCGATGTCAAGAACGAGGGTGCGAGCCAAGGTCTTGTACGCTTCGCGCGCGTCAGCATCCATGTCAACCATGAGATTATGAATCTTCATGGGTGGAATGGGCTTACGTGCCACGGTCGGTGCACTCATGACCAGATGGTCGATGCGTGCGTAGATCGCTTCCTTTGCACCAGGGCGCGGTTGCCAATCGACCGGAGTCCCGTTTGCCAGACGTCGGTTGGATTGAAAGAACGCTTCACGGTAGTTAGTGAGCGATGAGCCAAGAGAGAGACCTTGGTCGAGAAGATAGACCTGCGACCACAGGTCTTCAAGACCGTTGGGAGCAGGAGTGCCCGAGAGAAGGATCATCCGTGAGATCTGAGGTCGCACCGCGCGAATCGCCTTAAAACGCCGTGACGTGGGGTTTTTGAAGCCCTGCGATTCATCGATGATAACCGTTGGGAACGGCCAGATGGGTATTGGAATCTTCTTGCGATCACGCGGGTCAAGAGGCGGGAGCCACGTGACGAGATCATAGACGAGTTCTTGGTTAATGAACCACAACGTTGGTGGGGTGGCTGGATCCAAGACCTCGGCGTAACGAGCCAAGCGCTGTTTACGGGAGAGTTGCCGGTCCTTTTCATCGACGATCAACGAGCGCGCCCTGACAGGAACGTCCCACTTTTCGATCTCGGAGATCCATGACAGCCTCGCGATCTTGATCGGTGCAATGATCAGTGTGTGACCACGCGGTCCAATCTGGGTGAGCGCATGGAGCGTTGCGAGGGACTTGCCACCTGACATATCCAGAAAGACGCCTGCATAGGGTCTCGTCTGTATGAACTGAGAGGCGGCGGCTTGCTGATCCATGAGAGTGGGGAAAGCCATGAATGGTGACCTCCTTTCGCTGGGGTGGTTGTGCGTTTGATATAGCGTGTGGTAGTATAGGTATTGAAGGTTTCAGGTTTTTACCTCGCTTTTTCTCCTGTAATCTTCTCTCCTTTCAGTTCATTTGCTGATACTCCTGGTATCACCCCGGCTCCCCTCTCGCTCGCACGCCGGGGTGATACTTTTTTGGATCGCCTGTTTGCATCACTTTCGAGGACGTCTCAGCTCTCGTTTCTCCTGTTTGGTCAGCGAATTGTTGTGACGAACATACATCTTCGCGGCGTGGCGAAGAGCTGTACAGGTCCACATCCACTCAGGGGAGATGTCCAAAGGTGGCTGATCTTCGGGGTGAATGATCGTTGAGCCTTGGACGGTCATGTCTTTGATAACAAAGGCCATGTCCAACAGTTGCGTGAACGGTGGCTGTTCTTTGTCTGGAGAAACCGTGTATGCGATCTGGGTCAACAGATCTTTAATGGTGGGTTCCCACATGTTATTAGGGATGTTAAGACGTACCCATCGCATCACGGCTGGCCTGATATCGAGAAGGAACTGTTTCATGTTCCATCGGTAGATCAGTGCAAACTTTTCGCGCTCAGACATATCAAGGAACTGCGCGCATTCACTGTAGGAAATCTTCGGCTGGATAAGGACGCTGTTCATGATGTCTACGGCTTGCGATTGAAAAGTCACCGTCTGGATGCGGTCGCCATACATAGTGACAGATGAAGGCGCAAGGTGACATTCGAACGCAAAGTTCGCCCGACCAAGGGGGTCACCCGGCCAAAAGAACGAGAGGTTCTTATGGTCTGGGTCGATGGTTGTTGCGAACATGCTGTACCGGGATAAGCGCTTTTTACGGCTGATCACATCTTGGTATGACAGCGGGCCTCGTGTATGCATATGCGTGTCCGATCAGTCAGTGCGAAATCGTCTTGATGCGGTCGGGTCTAAAACCCGTCCAGAATGTGTAGTCACAATAGCGCGGCTCAGGGTCATCGTCGGAAACGGCGCTTACACGAGCCATGACGACAGGTGCAGCCTGGGCTTCAAGAACGGTTGTGCAAAACTCGTACGGAGTCTTGTAGCCCTGGTCGGTGAGCCGGATTGACATGTCTTCAATGTTCACTTCGTGAAACGAGATGCCGCCGCGCGCAAGCAGTCGCTTGGTTTGATCGCACTGCACGCAATTGGGCTTGGAAAAGACGATCACATCGTGATCAATGATTGATTCATGGGTTGTTTCGGTAGTCATGTAAAAACCTCAAATCTGGTTGTATGTAGATAGTTCTTCGATAATAGCGTCTACATCTTCTCTGGTATGAGCGACGTAGACGTGTGCTCCGGCGCGGCGCATCAGTGTGATGACTCTGATTTGTTGACGCCGCACGGAGCCGACGTCGCTTTTTGTTTCGACGAAACAGGTTCTCGCTGGGGTGACAATGATCTGGTCAGGCACCCCTCGCATACCGGGGGAAGTGAACTTTGCAGTCCACCACCCCCGGCGTCGACATTCGTCGACGAGGTAGCCCTCAACGTAATGCTCAGGGCGTCCCATTGGCGATTACTTCCTGTTTATGGGCAGTGTGCCAACGGATGCGAGCACGGTCAGATGGCAGAGGATCAGACATCGCTCCGCACGAACACATGGCTCGTCCGGTGATGGTTGTCTGGTCATCTGGTCCGACCTCGGGGTAGATCCGATCTGCCCACTTGGTGAAAGGCTTCCCTTCTGCGATGAGGGTGTGACCCTTCACGCGCATCTGTTTGTGGGCGGTCATGAGTCGCTCCTTTCTATGTTGTCCGATTCTGATGCATCGGTATAGCTGGTCTCAGCTTCTGGAATCTTGTTCATCCAATTTGATTCGAAGGATCGGGCGAACATCTGCGCGTAGGTCTCAAGATCGAGTTGATCGATGAGAGCGCGGCGTTGATCCTCGCTCAGGCACATGAGATCGTGGTTGACGATCAGCATGTGCCAGGTTGGTTCGATACCCGTGATCTTACGCGTGGTGATGTCTTGATCCGATGGAGCTAACTGAATGCCGTGGCGGTGAGCCGTCATAGCATCAGGTGCATAGCCGTTTGCGATCATGATTGCATTAGCTACTGCATCGGTGCGCACGACAGATGCGTCGCCTCGCTTGTGGCGAGACTCAGCGGTTGTCGCGCTGACCTTCCATGCCCCTGCTGCTCCCAAGGAGACAGCTCCGGGTGTACCCGGTTTTACTACGAACACTCGGTTGTAGTGCTGGAGCGCCCTGAGGCCCCGAATAGTCTGCGCACTGTCATCTTCTCCATCAGAGATCGGATCACAGGCGTAGTGGAACGTGAGCATACTCGGAGAGGCTGCGATCACGTTTTGGAACAAGAGCAGAGCTTCCACCGAGTCCTTTTGATGCGCAATTGTCTTCATGATCTCGCAGGCTACAGATGGATCAACAGCGCGGTTAATCGCATCGGGGTCGGACACTGCGATCGAACGCAAGTACACAGCCATTGCTCGATCAAGGGCAGCTGGGTGTGCCAGTGAGTTCGTCGGTGTTGGCTTGCGCCAGCACGCCAGCGAAGATCCCGATGCGCTGAGAATCTTTGCATCCTGGGGCCGAATCGTCCCATCCGCCTGAGCGGGTGGCAGGGACAATTCGATTCGGTTATTCGAATCCTTTGAGACGAGAAGGAGTTCTTCGGGTTCGATCAAGACGTGAATGCGCTGCGATTGTTCATCGAGAACGCGATTGTTTGTCTCCAGATCAATGTCTGCCGAGTACAAACCATCGGTGTTCGTCGAGATGATGCGCGCACCCTCAAGGGTTTGAGCCTGTCCGATCATCCACGAGAACAACTGTCCGATCAATCGCATAGAGATGATCATGTTGTTCATGCGGATGGGAGAACCTTCGAACTCGGTATCACCTGCACCCGATGCACTGTTGAGCAAGAGTTTGACGCCGCTTCGCTTGGACGCGAACATCTCTCGTTCCTCAGCCGTGATTGAGGGATCCTTCATCAACCGACCGAAACGCTCCTTGTCCTGGTAGAGCTTACCGTAACGGTCCTCACCCAGGGCTTCGTTGTAGAACGCCGACAAGTTGGTGAGCAGGAGCGGGTAGTACGACGAGAAGTCCTCGTGAACAGCCTTGGCGATCGACGTCATCGCATAGGCGGGATCAAGCTTGTTTGACCCGTCGCTACGCATGACAAACAGTTCCTTATTGCGTACAGGTTTGAAGAACGCGCCTCGCTCAGGGTTGGGCGAAGACTTGGTCATCAAGACCTGTTGCCATGGGATCACCTGATCGTTCGGCAAGGTAAAGCGAATCTGCTTGCGAATCGCCAGAGCTTGCTCAGGTTCGGGTAGATCACGGACACCCAGAGTATCAATGAGGGTGTCAATGAGATCTTGCAGCGCACGAGCCTCAGCGTTGTGGTCCTCGAAAAGGGCCAGGTTTGCTTCGGCTCCGTGAATCCCGCCTGTCGAAAAGGTTGCGAAACATGATGTTGGCGTTCCGTCTTTTCTAAAGTACGGGATATTCGTCGGTCGCTTAGGAATGTCACTGAGCTTGTATGCGGTGATGACTCCATCATCGTCAACGCTGTTGCATTCTGGGTCGAAACTGTAGTCGGATGCATACGCGTCCGATCCGTTAAAGTTCTTCCCACGAATGCTTGCGTAATAGGCGTATACCTCGTCGAAAGCTGCGCGAGCCTTGGCGTCTTCAATACTTTCGTAGAAGAAAGTTTTCGCCAGTTCGAGAACGTCGAACTGCTCAATACCCAGTTCTTGTGCTCGCTGCTTCGAGGGGTACATGAAGGACACGGTTTTGATGTCCTTCAATCGCTCATACGGTGCGAGAACGCGCGCAACGAACTTCGCCGACGTTGAATCAGGCGTGAGCCTGTCGTATCTTACGCGGCTGGGTTGGCAGTCTGGCTTCGACTTGGAGCCTCGAACCGCGTCGTACACAGTCTCGGGGTAATCGACCATCAAGGCGTGCTTGAGGTCGAATCCACCCGAATAGGTCGGGTGATCAGCCAGGTGAGCAAGGTTGACAACATCGCTGACGTTGTATGCGATGAGTTCAATCAAATCGTCCATCGTTTCGATGGTGGTTTTGTTGCTTAGTCGGTCGGATTCGAGAATCTGAAATCCCAGCATCCCAAGCAAACGCTTGAGACCCACGCGTTGCTGTTTCTCATTGAAGCGTGCAATATCGAGATGGCGACCCGATTGGATCATGGCCTGCCTGATGAGATACGCCGATCCCTTGCTGCCCTTACCTTTGGAAACAGCCGTTGACCTCAGATACGAGGGCATTTGACGGATGTAATCATCGGCAAACAGCATGTCGTTGTGCCTGCGAATCTCAGCGGCTGTCACAGGAATGGTCGAGCGCTCAAAAGCGAGTTTGCAGGTGTTTAACAAACCCTCATCGATACGACGCTTTTCCTCGTCTGTCGATGCCAACATAGCAAGTTCACGAGCTTGGCGAATGGGTTCTTGCGTTCGTTCCATCACACTAGCCAAGTAGATGCTCAGCATGGTCGTGTCGTAGTTTGCCGAGTTGTACCCGCACAGGAACGGGTGGACCTCGGGGTCGTACTGTGGGTCTGTATCGCATACGGGGCGATACATGGACAGGTACGTACTATGAGACGTGGGGTCGCTGACAGGGGATGCATCGCTGAGTCCAAAGGTGCGAGCCAAGAGGTGGTTCGCTTCCCATGTGCTGAGGTTATGCAAGTGGAGCGTGGGGATTTCACCAGGCTTCCATAGCTTCGCCCACGCTGGGTTCCGCTTGGCAATAGCAAAAAGCACCGCTTTGTGGTTAAGGGGGTGCTGACGGAGTTCGTCACCAACAGGGGTCCCTCGATCAACGAGATAGAACACGTCAAGGGCGCGGGTTTCTCGGTCGAAAAGAGCGATAGTGAAAACGTTGGCTAGTGACTCGATATCCCAAAATTGGAAGCGAGCGCGTTTGTAGGTGGTTCGCTTCATGGAAGCTGCCTCCTTTCGTTCAAGTGTTAGAAAAGCGTGAGCTGGCGTTGCGTGGGCCGATAATTGTCGATGTACTCTTCCACGGCACTTTCAGGGTCATCGGCGTAGATACCACAGAGGGTGTCGTAGTCCGGGTGGTCGGGTGAGACAACCCAGACGTCACCGCGTGCCCAGGTCTCAAAGGTGTCGATGTGACCTATGGCAGAGCCGTAGCCATCCTTGACAGCGGCAATCACGGTGAACCAGTTGGACTGACTTGTGTGACACGTTGTCATCACAACGTCGTACGGAAGGTGGCGCTCGGCGAGGCTATCGACGTACGCATCCCACCACTCGGGGGTGATGTCGCCCGGTTCAATACCGTCTCGCTCCATCGCGCGAAGAAGGTCATCAATTACCGGGTTATCGTCATAGTCATTGATGTTGTCTGTTTGTGTATGTCGATCCGCATCGATGATAACCAACGCGGCTTCTTCATGGGTGAGCCATGAGCGCGGGTCTTCTGCATCGGTGTCTTGGTAAACGGTGTATTCCACGCCGTCATCATCGGTGTAAACGTCATCGAGACGAATGTAGCCTGATTGCTGAGTATGAGTAAGAGTCATGGCGGGAGCCTTTCTGGATATGTGGGTGTGTGATAGGGGAGCGACCCCTGCTCGGTGGATGAGACAGGGGTCGCATCGCGAAGTGATGATCATGCGGATAACATGTTATGGGATGATTCATCGTCTTCTTCGATCTCGTTTAGGAGATCGTCGCTGCACGCGCTTGCTCGCAAGAGACCTCGCGTTGAGACCGGCATATTGTGTGGTGTTCCAACCTTGCGGATCGAACCGTTCACAGGTTGGATATCAAACCATTGATCGAGGTTGTATTCCACGGCCAATGGTTCCTCTCCGAGGATACGGTTTTTCGTACGTACAGCAGCTGGGGTAACAAACCATCCATACCCTTCGCCCTCACCGACAGCTTCCTGGAGAATTAGGGTGAGATGTTTGATGAATTTGTTGTATCCCAGAGGTGGGTTAGATGGCTGATCTTTAGTGAGCCACGCTCGGTAGAGCGCGTAGAGGAAACGCCACGGAAGCAGATCCCAGACCACACGATCAAGGAATTCCTCGGCAAAAGCACGTACGGGGTCGTTCTCGATCTTGTACTGATGTAGAGCCGCTTTGACGGCTGCCGGTTCAGACAATTCGTAGAAGTTTCCGCTCAGTACACGGTAAAGGACGTATTCGAGCACCTCGGTGCGGTGCATGTAGTCCTGCTTAATGTACTTGCGTTCGGCCCCGGTGAAGCTCTTGTCAAAGGGGATGATGAGCTGCCTGCGGTACAAAGACCCGGACTTATCACGGAAACGAGGCGTGTCATTGACACATTGAACCATGAAGCCTCGGAACTGATAGGCGATAGGCGTCTTGTTCTTGCGGTTGATCAAGATGACATCATTGGTGATGACAGCCTTGAGGTTTGCCGCTCTGTCAACGTATTCGCCCACGTCGTTTTCATCGACAAGAACAGCGTTCGTTCGAATGAGAGGTTCGAGGTGGAAGTCTTTGCCAAAGTCGGCGACCGGAATGGACGTCCATGCACGCTCACCGCACAGATTGCGCATGAGGGTCAGGAGTGTGCCTTTACCGTTGTTGCCAACTTCTGATAAGAACCACGCGGTCTTATCCCAGGCGACGTTTGGTCTGATGATGGCGGAGAGAATTTCCCATAAAAGTGCGACGATCTCAGGGTCATCGTTGAGGTCGGCCATCCACGATTCGATATCCCAGTCGGTACCGTCAGCGTCGTTATGGATAACGGGGTTGACGGCGTTCTCATTGTAATTAACCGCTGATTTTGCCGTGAAGACGATCTCAGGGGTGAATGGGAGCAGTGTCTTGGTTTTATAGTCGAAAATACCGTTGTTCACAGCAATGAGATCGCGATTGGTAGTGACCATGACGCGAGGTGCGTTATCGGCCAACATGTCGATCACATGATCGAGTTCTTTGGGCGAAATCGAGAAGTTATATTCACGAGCAAGCACTCGGATCGAAACCTCATCGGTGATGTAGATGCCAGTGTTTGGACCGTGGTCCATGTACACGGCAAGTACGTCGTAGTTGGGATCGGTGTTCTTTTCCGAGAGCATGATGCGAACAATTCGATTTCGCTTGAGCATACAGCCAGCGATCACGGCTGGAGTGAGTGTGTGTAGCGTCTGGTAAGCACGCGATCCTTTAAGGCCGTATTGCGTATTCTCAGAGATCAAACGGTTGTTAATTCGATTGAGCAGGTGGAATTCCACGTCTTGCGCATTTAACGTTTCTTGGTGTTGGGTCGCAAAGAATAGTTCAAGTTCATCGCTAATCAGTTGATTGATCGGTGGAATCATCGCCTGATGAGTCGTTTGCAACGGGGCGTCATGCGGTGTTGCATTATCCGTCATTGCCACCCCACCTTTACGGTCGAGGTGACAGAGGAAAGAGTGTACGTGGGAAGCAGCATGTGTGGGACCTTCTTTCGCAATGTCAGGGTATAAATCGTGGAACTTTGATCATGTGGGATGATCGGAGTCTCTTCATACACCAAAGGAATCGTATATCATTTCGAGCCGCTTCGCAAGTTCATGCGGGCGGCGGTAAGCATCAATCATGCTACCTGTTTTTGTATCCGGGCACTACCTCCCGACGCGCGATAGCGCGTATTCGCGAGGTGCAATAGCTCATAGACCCATTAACGCGTCTAAATGAGCTTTAGAGGCTATGAAAACAGGCTTAGGTACCCACATAGCTCCCCGTCCCTTTCAGGGCCGTAGAGAGGCTCCTGGGTACGTTCTCGTGGGTGGGGAGATTCGTTAGTGGGGTTCGGGTTTCATGTTGACGAGACTCGGTCAGCAGTAGTCATGAAGCCGGATGCGCATAGGACGCTCTAAACGGCTGTTTAAAGCCACGAACATTCATTTGTGCACCCACATAGCCCTCCGCCTCTGTTCGGGCCGTAGAGAGGCTTCCAGGTGCCTTCTCGTGGATGAGGGGCTTCTTCGGCGGGGCTTTACTCTCATATCGGGGGAGCAGGCGGGCCTTTGAGAGGGGTGTGTAGCAGTTTTTTCTCAGTTGTAGCAGTTCTATGAAAATATCTGCTACAGGACTTTTTTGGCGGT
>CALIZH010000383.1 GCA_938028585.1 uncultured Actinomyces sp.
TGAAGTGCAGCGTGGTGGGTCCGGGATATTCGCTGATACGCAACCAAGAGAGATACGGTACAACATCAATGTTCGTGTGGTTACCGATAGTGTGACAGGGGAGATTAAAACAGATTCGCAAGGGAATCCTGTTTTCGAATTCACGTGGTCTTTTGCTTTCTGACGAAGGAAAGTTTCTCTGAAAGGATGCCTAGCGAGTTATTTTCGTGATTTCTATCAGGTGCCCGGTGTTTCCAAGAAACACCGGGCACCTTGCCATATGAGTGAGAGGCCTACTTAACCTTCTTGATTCGCATGATGAGCCATGCGGCGACCAAAACGACGATGATCGCGACAATAAAAACGACCGTGTATGCCGAGGTCGGCGTTGTCGATGTATGGGTGATGTTCTTGACAATCACAACGATCGCAGAGGTCATCAAAGAACCAACAACCATCGATAGCGTGTTCGCTAGGTTCAAGATTCCCAGGTCTTTGCCGGCCTCGTCGGGGTTGGGAAGGACCGAAACATTGAGCGCCTGATCGATCGCGTTGTACACGCCGTACCCAAGGCCAGCGATTCCCGCAAAGAGGTACATACCTAGCGCAGAGTGGAAGATCAGCGGCATTGCGGAGCCAATCGCAAACATGACGCTGGCCAGGGCAACCGGGAGCTTGCGGCGACCGATGAGATCGGTGATCGGTCCAGCGCCCAGTGCTGCGACCAGTGAGACAGCCAGAGTAATCAGTGCCATCGAGGCGATGAGCTCCGCTGCTAGCGTGGTTGCATTGGCATTACCTGCGAAGATGTAATCCTGAGCGATGTAGAGCAGGTAGGTGTTGATCATCCAGTAGCCGCCCATCATCAAGGTACGGCCAACAAGTGCGTAGTAGAAATCAGGAGCGTTCTTAGGTGGACGGAAAGATTCTAGGATGCGCTTCACCGAGAAGCTCTCATCAGATTCGCCCCGATTATCGCCTTCACGTGGCCAGATGATCACGGTGACAATGCCGATCGCAGCAAAGACAGCAGCGCCCAGAAGCCAGCCGTGGGTCAGGCCATTGTCTTGCTTGAGAAGGCGAGCTCCAACCAAGTTACCGATGGTTTGGCCCGCCGCGATTCCGGCTCCATAGAAGCCCGAAATCGTTCCGCGGACTTCGTCGGGAATACGGTCGGACATCGTTGCCACGAAGGGCGCAAGCATGACGTTGTATCCCAGCTGGGCCGTGCACCACAGCAGGAGGATCATCGGGAAGGAGTTCTGGTTCAGCGCAAGCAGTGCCATCGCGCCACCGGCAATGAGACCACCGATGATGATCCAGGGAGTGCGCTTGCCGAAGCGAGAACGCGTCAGATCAGAGAAAGTCCCGAAAACAACGTTTGCGAACAGAGCAACTACCGAACCCACCGCGTTGATTGTGCCCAGCATCGATTCTTTGCCAGCAGCATTAATGTTTTCAAGCACTGCCGGCAAAATCACGGAGGTCAAGGCGACCCAGGGGATCGCGCAGGCAACAGCGCTGAGCGTGAAACCGGCAGTGAGACGGATGAGGTTGATCCGCTTTTCTCTTGGCTGTCTAGAAACCTTGTTCATCTTGGCTCCTTATGGCTAGTCAGATGTGGGCAACTGGGGGCTGGGCAAGCAGATCGTCAGTGCGATGCTGACCTTCACTATCGATCCAAGTTAGGGAAGCGATAGAGCCGGTCTCAGTGGGGGTAGCAGGATTGAAAGTCAGCTGTGCGCTGGTCTCCTTGCCTTCCCAAGTAAGCGTGAGTGCTTCGCCATCGCGTTGGTAAGAGAAGTTTCCGTCAAAGGCCGGAAGGGTATTGCGGAATACGCACAGCGCGTTGAGGGCCTGAACAACTGGGCGCTTGAGGTTTTCTTCAACCTCTTGCGCGGTGTAGTAGTGACGGTTGATGTCACGGCCAACATTGGTGCGCTTGAGCAACTCCATGTCATTGGCGCCGGCCATTGCGCCCACGTAGTAGACCTGGGGGATCCCGGGTAGGAAGAACTGAACTGCTCGCGTGGCGAGGTAGTGTTGGTCGTTGCAGCCCAGGGCGGAGTAATACGTGGAGTTGACCTGGTAGAGATCCAGGTTCGAGGCCGCAGCCCCCGTTGCTTCGCGCGATTCCCCGTGGGTGTTTGAGTGGATTGTTTCGACGAGGCGGTCGACGTCGGGATCTGCAACCAAGCCCTTGAGAGAACGGTCCAGTTGGTCCGAACCGATGTCGATGACGCCGATTCCATCGTGGGTATCCAGTACGGTTACCGCATTATTGGGACGCACGTTGATCCAGTGCTCAAGAGCATCGACGCTGCCCGAGAAGATTGAGTGGAGCAAGAGCGGAGGAAGGGCGAAGTCATAGACGCGATCGACCTTGCTGGCAATCTCGATTTGCTTCTTGTAGTAGGAGTGAACCTCGATCAGAGTTTCTAGACCGCGCTTTGCGCCTTCTTCTTTAATGCGTTCAATCAAACGGAAGGTCTTAGGGATCATGAAGCAGGAGGTGCGTGCTTCCTTAGCTCCATATCCGACTGCATCAAGGCGGATCGAGG
Organism: uncultured Actinomyces sp.; assembly: GCA_938028585.1. Classification (GTDB taxonomy): domain Bacteria; phylum Actinomycetota; class Actinomycetes; order Actinomycetales; family Actinomycetaceae; genus Pauljensenia. Next base: position 2,541 of record CALIZH010000383.1, read on the forward strand.
AAACATGGCTTGCCCCCAGCTGGTCAAGGATTGACATGAGGTAATCCCAGCCCTGCTTCGAATCGGTATCGATATCGACCTGCTGCGGCGTGAAGGTCGTCCAGACCAGACGGGTCTTATCACCCCAGGTGTAGTGGGTGAGCGGAAGGCCCGGGCGAGGACGATAGATGCCAGCGAGCTCTTCTTCAGTGACACCTTCGGGAAAAACGCTCGATAAGGTCAGGAACATTGGCGCGAAAGGACTATTTTCGCCATTCTTCATGACGTCTTGGAACTGCTCAGATTCCCATGAGACGTGGTTAACGATGGTGTCGACCATGATTTCGTGGGTCTTTGAGAGCTCGGCTACGTCGTCCCAAGAACCAAGACGCGGATCAACCTTTGTGTGGTCTACAGGATCGAAACCAGCGTCAGCACCATCGAAGGGAGTGAAGAAAGGGAGGATGTGAACGCCTTCGTACACCCCCGAGAAATGCCGACGCAGTGTTTCCGTCAGCGAGGAAATCGTATCGCCACCGAAACGGTCGGCGTAGGTGATGAGCTGAACCTTATTTTGCATGGTTTCCCCTATTCTGGTGGTGTGCGATCGGTGCACATGCCCCCTCAAAATGGTGTTCCCAAACACATAACATCTGTGAACGTTTTTAGAATAGCGTTTACTTAACTAAATGCTTCATGGAGTCCACGATCTGCAGCAAGCAAATAAATGCATTTTTGCTGGAAAACTTCTGGGAAGAGTGTCTCCTTATCTCGCAAACCCTATTTGACCTGTACTTTCAGAGAATTGGGTTGCTCAGGTTGATTCTATGATGGCTGGGACCAAAGGCGGGGTAGCGGAGAGAAAACAAAGAAAAAGGCCGAACTCGCAAAGCGAGCTCGGCCGATCTCAGTCTGGATCAGGCAGCGCGAACGACTCGATCAGACTTCAGGCACTTGGTGCACACGTTCAGGCGCTTGGGCGTCCCATCGACCAGGGCGCGAACGCGCTGAATGTTCGGATTCCACCGGCGGTTGGTACGAACGTGCGAGTGCGACACGCTCTTGCCGAAGCCGGGTCCCTTACCGCACACGTCACAAACGGCAGCCACGATGTTCTCCTCGGTTTTTCTTACACGATTAGTTGTCTTGATCATGACGATCAAGAGGCCATTGGTGACAGCTCACCGCAGGCAACTATGACACCTTAACTGATTTCGCCCCGAATAACCAAGTCCACAGAGGGAAATATGCGTGTCAGGTGGCACACATGTGCCTGAAGGCGGAACAATGTTGAAGGTATCCCACATCGCAGCAGTATCAGGTTGAGACATCGTTATAAGGACAAGTTGTGGCACTAGATTCTGGAGTTTTGGCGCGTAGCTTCCAGATCGCGGCTGATGAAATGACAAAGCTCGCTCCTTTCATCGATGACCTCGACGGAGTCGGTGGGGGAGACTGTGATACCGGAACAAATGCGCGTGTCACCTTCCAAACCCTTGCTCACGGATGCGAACAGCTTTCCGACAGCGATCCACTCTCCGTTGGCCTTGACTGCGCGATCCAATCGGGAATTCGCGGAGCTCTGGGACACTGCGGTGTGCTTCTCGTATCGATCCTTTCTTCTTGGCATTCAGCGCTTGATGATGCCTCCATCACTCCGGTTGTTCTTCGCCGCATGCTCTTGGCGACCCCTTCCGCTCTGAAGGCTGCGCATGCTCAGGGAAGCGCCACAGATGCCATGCTGCGTGAGGCATGTTCAGAACTCGAAGGACTTGGCGATACGCTCCCCGAGGTTCCCCAAGAACTCTCCGCGTTTTGCGCTGCCGCACAATTCGGCCTCGTCGAGGCCACGGGATCTTCCAGCACCGCCATTGACGCCGGTGCAGCGGTCGTTGCGCTCATGTTCAGCGCTCTCGATGCTGCCTGCCGCGATGATCTGGGGATGCTCGAATCTCTTGCTGCAATGCTTGCGGAATTGGCGGGGCATGGAAGCAACCGGGTGCGTCCACATGCGCCGACGCCTGATCGCGCATTCACCGTCGATGTCATTCTTCAAGGAACTCTTGATGACGTTGATGCTCAGCGTCGTCAGCTTGACGCCCTAGGAGCGCGTTATTCCTGGGCCGGGCATGCCGACCTCTTCGGATTGGGTGAGTGGCGCTTCCACATCGATACTGCCGCACCTTTATCTGTCCATCCCAAACGCGGTCGGACACTTCGCTTCCACGTTGCTGATGCGCGTCCCGATGAAACAATTGGAATCGATACCCTTGCCGATGGCGTGACACACCGAGGTATCAGGCTCTTGGAACGCCAGCCCATTCGCAGGGTGGAACGTGCCGCAGTCGTTGTCTGCACTCGGGTTGCGGGAATGGTTGAAGATCTTGCCCTCAGTGGTGCCCAAGTTTTCCTCGATCCTCAGCTTGAAGATCTCGAGGCTCTTGTTCTTCCTGCGCGCTGTGCGTCGACTCGGGTGGAACTCATTGTTCCCAGTGATAGGGAGTGCCTTGCGCTTGCTCAAAGGATTAGTGCCTCTTATGTGCGGATGGGGGAGGAAGAGCTCGATATTACTATTGCGCCCGCGACAAATGAGTTGGAAGCGCTAGCGATCAGTCGGAGCTGTGCGCCCCTCTTTGTACCTCAACCCGGAGGGCGCAGCGTTGCAACTCAGCTCCGTGCACTTATCGATGAAAACGCCCACAGTGCGCTTCTTGCTCAGCACACGACTGAGATTGACTCTGAATGGCAGGTCGAGGATGTTTCTCGTGCCCTTCAAGATCTCGCATCCTACGCGCCCACACGCTGGGTCTTGCTGGCTGGAAATGAAGATGCGGCAACCTTGATTGCGGTTCTGCGTCAGCTCCTCGATAGTCTCACCCCTGAATCCACCAGTGTGGATCTTGAAGTCATCGATGCCGCTCCTCAAACCCGTTCTCTTCTGCAGGCGCTCGCGTGAATCCACTTGATACTCCTCTGAGCCTTCGCCTTCCTGCCAAGCTGGCAAAGAAGCTCGAAAAAGCGGGCATCTTGACCGTTGGCGACTTGCTCTACGATGCGCCTCGGCGCTACTACCATTGGGGTGCGCTCACACCCATGCATGTTCTGCGTCCCGGAGAAGACGTCACTATTTTGGCCGAAGTAGTCAGTGCTCGGCTGATCCCTAACCGCTCGCGTGCAGGGGTTCGATTCGAAGTTCGTCTGACCGATGGTTCCTCGGAAATGACCGCGACTTTCTTTGCCAGCAGTCCCTATAAGCTCAGCGTGCACGAACGCCTTCTTCAACCGGGAGAGAGTTTTCTTTTTGCTGGAAAAGTCGGGGAGTACCGGGGGAATTTGCAATTGGTACATCCCGAATTTGAAGGCGTTGATGATGAACAGGCAGCCCCTGATATCGAAAAACGCTCGAACCGTCCCATTCCCATTTACTCCACGCGAGGTGGTGTCACCTCGTGGGTAATTGCGCGTGCAATTGCCGTTGTGCTGGATTCTTTGGACCTGGATGCGCTCCCAGATCCTGTTCCTATGCAGATCCGATCGCGTTTCGACATCGAACCGCTGGGAAATGCCCTACGGCTTCTTCATCAGGGCAGTACGGATCAAGATGTCGCACGCGCGAAACGTAGCATGCGCTGGAGAGAAGCTTTCGTCTTGCAAGCTTTCTTGGCAAAACGGCGACTTGGAAATGATGCTTTGCGTGCGCAAAGCTGCCCAGAAAACCCTCCGGAACTTCAAGCCTTCCTTGACGGGCTTCCCTTTACTCTGACGCAGTCACAGCGCAGTGCCATTAGTGCGATCGGTGCTGATATTGCCTCGTCGCATCCCATGCAGCGCATTCTTGAAGGGGATGTGGGATCAGGAAAA
>CALIZH010000384.1 GCA_938028585.1 uncultured Actinomyces sp.
GCTGGATTTACATCACGTGCTACCGTTCCTAACGGTACTCTCGTTATCGGGCGTGTTGGATTTTATTGCGGTTGTGTCCATATCACGCAAAGTGATGCTTGGATCTCGGATAATGCTCTCGAAGTGACTGCTCACTCCCAATCCATACCGCTATGGTACTGGCAGTATGTGCTCACGTATTTGAATCTAGGTCAGACATCTGTATCCACGGCGCAGCCGGTTGTGTCAGGCAAACGTATGTATCCCGTCGCCGTCCCTGTGCCGCCGGTTTTAGAACAGGTGCGTATTGTTGGCAAGCTCAATAAATTACTACCTCTCGCGCGAGGCATCGGGGAGCTGGTGTCGTGATCACCAAGGTTCACTTTCGAGGCTTTCGTTGTTTCGAGGAGCTTGTCCTCACACCAGCTGAGATGACGCGAAGTTCGGTTTTCGAAGATCAGACTGCACTGCCTGAAGCGGTATGGGTGGGCGTTGCGCAGATACTCTGCTCACCAGCGACTACTGCCGGGAGGCGAGAAGGCGATGGGTGACGAAAACCGATTGTTTCGACAATTCGAAGCGAATCTCCGCATGACTCCGGCGACAGTCAGCGCGGTGCGCAATCGATACCATGCCATCACGCGGTGCATCAATGTGGACTTCTGGGGAACGTCCTCAGACACAGATCACTCCTGGTACGCTGGGTCATATGGTCGCGGTACAGCGATCTCGACGAGTGATATCGATATTCTCGTGGAGCTACCGCCCGGTGAATACAACAACGCTTGGGCGCGATCCCTGTTTGGTGGGAACGGGCCCTCCGAGCTACTCCAAAAGGTAAAACGAAGTCTCAGTGCGACCTATCCCCAAACCAAGCTGCGTGGGGACGGACAAGTCGTCGTCGCCGAGTTTACAGATGGAGTTCGATTCGAGATAGTCCCCGTGTTTCGGGCAGAAAAGCCCGGCACGTACCGTTACCCAGACACGCATGACGGCGGCTCTTGGCCAACAATGAACCCGCGCCGTGAGCTGGAAGTGTTCAATGGCCTGAGCAAGGATCACCCAGGTGGCCTGAAGAAGTTCTGCCGGATGCTTAGGGCGTGGAACAAACAGGGGCAGTACTTCAGCGGGCAGGCACTGGACGCAATGGCGTTCGAATACTGGGAACAGAGCCAGTGGGCTGACAACCTGCCATACCTATATTTCGACTGGCACACCAGAGACTTCTTCGAATACTGGAAGAAC
>CALIZH010000385.1 GCA_938028585.1 uncultured Actinomyces sp.
ACTGTCGCATTCCCATCGACACAGCGCAATCAATAACTTCCTGCGGATTAACCTTCACCGTAACAGGATGGTTCACTCCATCAAGAAGAACGAAGCGCAAAACTCCGGCCCGTACCTTCTTATCCGAAAGCATCACTTCAAGCAATGCGTCGATCGGCGCACCCTGATAGAAGGTTGGAAGTCCAAGGACAGAGAAATCCTCAATATGACGTTGAACCTCGGCTTCACTCAGCATCCCCCGACGCTGCGCTAGATGAGCTGCAAACACACAACCGATAGCCACTGCCTCACCGTGGCGATAGTGGAAGTTCTCAATTTTTTCGATCGCATGTGCCAGCGTATGTCCGTAGTTTAAGAATTCACGGGGACCGCTCTCATGAAGATCAGCGCTCACTACTCGAGCTTTAACGGCAATGGATCGTTCAATAAGTTCAGCGATCTCCTCAGAACGGGGATCATAGACAGCCTCGGCATTAGCTTCGACGATCGAGAGGATCGCGGGATCTGAAATAAAACCGCATTTAACAACCTCACCAAGCCCCGCGCGATAGTCGTCGTGGTTCAAAGTCTCGAGGCGATCAAGATCAACGACAACGCGCCGCGGAGAATGAAAGGCGCCAACAAGGTTCTTACCTACGGGAGTATTGATACCGGTCTTGCCTCCAACCGAGGCATCAACCATCCCGAGCAAGGTGGTGGGCACTGCAATGAAATCAATGCCACGCAGCCATGAAGCAGCAAGGAATCCTCCAACGTCTGTTGAGGCTCCCCCACCGACGGCAATCACTGCATCCGCGCGTCCGAGTCTGAATTTTCCGGCGCTGTCCCACAGGGAGGCCATGACCTCAATGGTCTTAGCCTCTTCCCCATCTGGAAGAATCTGTGTAGAAACCTCGTAACCTAAGCCTTCAAGCTGAGATGCACATTCAAGAGCGTAATTACTCACGTGTGGTGCGCAAACGATGAGAAGCTTCGTCGTATTCTCGCGTAAGACCTGCTGAAGGATTTCCTTCGACAGATTCCTTCCGATAACGACGTCGTAGGGGGTATCAACGTTGACTGGAATCGTCACGCTCATCGTCTTCACCAACTTCTCGAAGAATTTGCTCAACAACATGAATAACAGGTTCTGAACTGGTTTGAACCTCTAGCGAGGCAACCTCCGGAAAATATTCCTTACGTGCTTCCCATAGCTCTTCAAGACGCGCCTGTGTATCCCCCGCGAGCAGAGGGCGATCCGAACCCTGCGATCGGCGAAGTAATTCAGGGAGTTCCGCCTTGATATAGACCACGAAGCAGTTGCGCAAGCGTTCACGGGTCGCTTTTCGGGTGAGTGCTCCCCCGCCTAAGGAGATAACCCCCGGATAGCTCAGAGCCTGCTTAATAACCTCTTCTTCAAGCTGTCGGAAGTATTCCTCACCATCGGTTGAGAAAATCTCCGGAATTTTGCGGCCGGTAGTTTCCTCAATCAAGGCATCTGAATCACGATGTTCAAGCCCCAGAGCCAACGCAAGTTCCCGTCCTACTCTGCTCTTTCCACTGGCAGGCATGCCGACAAGAACGATCTGCTGTCTGGTCACAGCGCATTCCCCAGACGTTCATCAATACGAGAAAGATACGCGGAGAGATTACGCGCGCATTCTGAGAGGGAGTAGCCTCCGGCATGGTCAGCTATCGCGCGCGCAAGAACCAAGGCGACCTCGGCCTCGGCAATAACAGCGCCGGGAACTACCTGGCAGGTATCGGAGCGCTGGTGAAGTGCTCGAGCTTCCTCTCCATTTGCCAGATCAATTGTTTTCAACGCGTGAGGAACCGTTGAGATTGGCTTGAAAGCAGCACGGACGACGATCGGCTGACCATTGGATGTCCCACCTTCGATACCACCGGCATGGTTCGAGCTGCGCTGAACGCGTCCATCGACACGCTCAATCTCGTCATGTGCCTGTGAACCGTGAAGACGCGACTGCGCAAAGCCATCACCGATTTCGACGCCCTTGACAGACTGGATCGACATCAATGCTGCGGCTAATTGAGTATCTAGCCGGCGATCAGCCTGCACATGCGTACCAACACCGATTGGAACGCCCCATGCAACTACCTCAACAACACCGCCAACGGTATCCCCCAACGAACGCGTTTCCTCAACGCATTCGAGGAATCGCGCCTCGTCGCGAGCATCTAGGCAGCGCATAGGCGAAGCGTTCAGTGCAGCCTCGTCGTCAGGTAATGGAAGGTCACCTGACTGTCCCTGAACAGGACCGACAGCAACCACGTGGGAAACTAACTGAATTCCAGCAAGCTGACGAAGGTAGGCCTCGGCGCAAGCGCCAAGGGCAACCCGAGCTGCAGTTTCTCGCGCACTTGCCCGCTCAAGTACGGGACGAATTTCCGCGAGGTCGTAGGAAAGAACCCCGGGTAGGTCCGCATGCCCCGGGCGAGGCTTCGTCAAGGGCTTATTACGCGCAACCTCACGTTCGTCCCCCTTGCCAGCGTCGATCAATAGATCTTCACGCGTGACGGGATCGGCGGACATGACCTTCTCCCACTTAGGCCACTCGCTATTTGCAATCTCAATGACGATCGGCGCACCGGTGGTTCGACCATGACGTACTCCACCAAGGATACGGACCTCATCAGCCTCAAACTTTTGGCGAGCGCCACGACCGGCTCCTAAGCGCCGACGTGAAAGGGCATCGCGAATAGTCTGGGTCGTAAGCTCGATACCTGAAGGAAGGCCCTCAAGGGTAGCAACCAACGCAGGACCGTGTGATTCACCAGCAGTAAGCCATCTGAGCATGTTTGTAGTCTCTCATAACCAGCGCGAACGCTTCGAGAGCAACCACATTATGAGGTTGGGGTGGTTGCCAAAATATCAATCACGATGCACAAGGTATCGTCACCGGTCGCCTGATCAGGAGGCAAAGTAATCGCTAGCCGAGAGCCGACTTTCTGATCAATAAGAAGCGGACGAAGTCCAGGCATGAGTTCACTGAGTCGAACTCGCTCTGGCACGCCGGTACGCCAGGTCGATTGCCGCTCAATTCCATCAGTCCACCCGCTAACAAAGTACTGAACGACAATGTCGTCATCAGAACGCACCTGAGCACCGGCACCCGTGAGGAGCGGCTGCGTTGTCGGGCCGGTGGGAAGTTGATCCCCATGTTTAATGACGGGGCCTTCATCTCGCATCGTCACTTCAAGTGGCCCCGAACCGCTAGCTTGGGCAGATGCCTGCCCCGAGGCCAAAGTCGGGAGAATATCGATGACGACAATTTCACCCTTGGTTGAGCGAGCAGTCGGTGTGGGAGATGCTGTGCTGTCGGAGACTGAGGGAAGTGGACGCGCGACGAGCAGGCGACTTCCTTCGGCCCGTCCATTGACTTCGTGTGCCATATCAGCACCGAGGGAGTCATCGTCGGCACGTCCGACAATAAGACGCGGGCGCCCATTAGGAGACAGAATCTCACCCGTTGTTGAGTCAAATACTGTCACTGAGAGTAGGACCGGTGTTCCCGCTGTAATGGCGCGACCGTCGCCCTGCGACAAGATCTGGTGTTTTGTACTGACAATTTGAAGGGGCTGGCTCAGTTTAAGTGTCGGTGTTGCACCAACACGACCAGACACCTCGACTGCACTCAATACCGAGCGAGGCGGCTGCCATTCCAAGGCCTCCTCAGAAGAAGGACGAAGGAACCAGATCAATCCAAGAATGAGCGCGCAGATCAGGAACAATACGGAAAAGGCAACAAGAATCCGACGGCCTGTACGGCGCGAAGGTTTTCTTGCCTGCCCCGTTTCTTCTCCGTGTTCCTGAGCGGCTCGATGGAGCCTTGAAGAAAGGTATTTTCCGCTCATGCAGGAAATACCTCGTGTGGTGAAACAAAGCCGGAGATAAATTCATCGACCGCCAATGACGATGTCGCAAAAGGATCGTTCATCAGAACGTAGCGATTCGGATCGTCAATCCGTGACGCACGAACCCAATCGAGAGCAAGTTCAACGCCAGCCTCTTCAGCGGCATCGATGACCTTCGAGCGAAGGTGGGCACGCGTTGTCTGGGGAGCGCTCACGCATGCATTGCTCACCTGTTCATCCGTGGTCATGCGGCGCATTGCTCCTGTACGTTCCAAAGCTTGCCGCAAACCATGAGGACCGATGTCATGATACGAGAGCAAAAGCCGTGCAACGCGGGGATCATCAAGCGTAGTTTGCTTACGTTTGAGGTACTCGCGGATCAGACGGTACTTAATCGCAAAATCGAGTTCGTGATCAATCCCCGACCAGTCTTGGCTGCGGAGTGCATGAATCCCCCGTTGCCACAGATCGATAATCGCGTGGGTTGTTGGTTCTAAGGAGTCCGAGGTGCGATCAATCTTCAACACATCGATGACGCGCTGCAAAATGCGCTCTTGGATCTCAACAGCGCTTAAATCTGGTCCGTTGACCATAGCGATCTTGGTCTGTGCCGAAAGATCATGATTGATCTGACGGATTGCCATCATTGGATCAGCAAGTTCCAAATCTTTAAGGTCCATACCTTCCTCGACGGCATCAAGAACCAAAGCGGTCATGCCGACCTTGAGGAAAGTGGTTGCCTCACAAACGTTCGTGTCTCCACTGATTACGTGAAGACGCCGGTACTGACCCGCATCAGCCAGTGGCTCATCGCGGGTGTTAATAATTGGCCGTGTACGCGTTGTCGCAGAGGAAACAGCTTCCCACATTTGTTCCGCTCGTTGGGAGAAGCAGTAATTTAGTTGGGTCCCCTGCCTACGTAGATGTCCCGCACCGACAAGGATCAGGCGCGTGACAAAGAATGCGACCAACCCATCCGCAACTTGCCGAAAATCTCGACGACGATGCAGAAGATAGTTTTCGTGGCACCCAAAACTATTGCCCGCTGAATCAACGTTATTTCGGAAAAGGTAAATTTCTTCGGGATCCGGCAGCTGGCTAAGCAAGCTACTCGCCGCATCATTAAGTTCATTCAGCAGCTCATCACCGCAACGATGCTGTGCGAGAAGGTCAAGAAGAGTGTCACACTCTGCAGTTGCATATTCGGGGTGTGCGCCAACATCAAGATAGAGTCGCCCACCGTTGCGCAGATACAGGTTAGGAGCCCGACCGCCCTGTGCGAAGGGCTCAAAAAGCAGGTGCGCAGCAGCATCGGCATCGTGAGTAGCACGAGCCCCAGAGCGTGTTGCGCAGGTTAGCCCGTACTCTGTTTCGATTCCGATGACCCGTCGCTTCACCTCACTGGCCTCCCTTTTGGACAAAGCCCTGGACGAAAGATTCAGCATTCGTTTCAAGGACGGTATCAATCTGATCAAGAAGTTCGTCTAGAGAATCACTTTGGGCCGAAGTCTGAGCTTGTACCTGACCCGCAGCCTCGTCATCCTCATGACCAGCTCCACCTGCGAACAATTGCGAAAGACTCATATCTACTCCTGTTCTGCCCGGACTAATGTACCGTGCTCAAGATCGGAAAGGACCGACGGATCAACACCGGCAGCCTCAACAATAGGACGGCGAATCATCTGATCGCCCTGCGCTTCACACAGAGAAGTCCACGATGCCGCGATCAAACCTGGAAGATTTCTCACGGCATACCCACGCAAGTATGCCCGAGTGTTTTCAGGAGCCCAGTCTGCAGCATGTTCAACCTCTTCAGCAGTGAACATCCGCTTCACACGACCGGCCCGATCAAGCGCAGCCACCAGAGAACGATCCTCACGCAAATCCGCCCACTGCAAATCCATCGCAGCAAGCTTAGGGTCGTCCCACGTGGTTGACAGACGCTGGCGCTGACGATCGAGAAGCTGATACTTCCCAACCCATTCAACCTCGGTGGCGACGCTAAATAGCTCCTCAGACATACGCGTAAGGACATCATCCCAGTACTTCAGGACAAGTTCTTCGTCTGCACTCAGTTCAATACCTGCACGGCTGAAAGTCTCAGAGACCAAATCGACATAGATCTTTTGAATGTCGAGGGCGCTTCGCGCACCTCCGGCAAGCCCTGCCTTGTAAGTCAGCGTCGGATCATGGCTGATGTTCCAGGTTTCTTGAACCGGATCATCCATCGCAAGAGCATCCCATTCCATTCCGAGGCCGGCCTCAATTGCTTTGAGCACTAAGCCGGTCGTTCCCAAGCGAAGATAGAGGGAAGAATCAAATTGGTTGGCATCTCCGCCTATCACGTGAAGGCGACGGAAGTAGGCTGGGTTCGCATGAGCCTCGTCGCGAGTATTGATAATCGGGCGGTTAAAGGTAGTCTCAAGACCAACTTCATTTTCGACAAAGTCAGCTCGCTGCGAGATCTGAAAACCGGGAAATTCACTGCGCTGACCGATTCCGACGCGTCCCGCACCACAAATAACTGGACGGGTTACGAAGAACGGGGTGAGGCCTCGGATAAGGTCATCAAGATCAATACGACGGCTGATCTGGTAGTTCTCGTGGGTGCCGTAAGCCGCGCCCTTACCATCCGTGTTGTTCTTCACCAACACGATCTCGTCTCCGCGCTCACGAGCTGCTGACATCATTCGTCGAGCAATGACCTCGCCGGCACGATCCCACAGGACAGCATCACGTGCGCTGAGCGTTTCAGGCGCTGAATATTCTGGGTGAGCATGATCAACGTAGAGACGGGCTCCGTTTGTCAGTACAGATGACACCGATGCGGGCAAATATCCACTTGACTGCCGCGGCAAGGGAAGTCTTTCACTTCCTCCCGAAGGAGCGAGGTGGTAGGGGTCATCCGTAAGCATCGAAGGATCTGCAGCTGCACGCGAGAGCCTCATACCGCGCAAGTCATTCAAAGGATCTTCAGCCGTGTAGTCCCAGCGAACTGGCTGGCTGCCCTCCGTAGGCGTACCGCGGCGCGAGAGAGCCGAGTAGGCATCAACTATCCGGCAGGATAGGTCAACCGGGTCGGCTCCAGGATTCTCGGGGGTATAAATACCGAATTCAGTCTCGGTACTCATCACCATATGAGAGCTCATTGCTGGTTCTCCTTCAAGGGATGGATATCAGCGATATCTTGATCCAGACCGATCGTGCGCGCCCAGTCCGCTGGAGCTTGTCGCGTTGCCAGTTCCATTGATTCGCGAATTTCATCGCCGAGGCCGCGCATCACGTGGTCGAGCGTCATCCCCTGCGTACCGTTCTCGATTGCATCGAGGATCGCGTATTTCTTCGCGCGCTCCACAATTCCTGCAATCATCGCACCCGAAACAATATCGGCAAGATAGATGATGCGTTCCTGACCGGAATGACTTCTGGCAGATAGCAAAGCTGAATTGTCATCGCGTCGATAAAGGCTGGCAACTGCCCTATCGATCATCTCGTCATGGCTCAGCTGCTGACCGTTTTGTGCAAGCGGCACAGAGTGGTCGAGATGCTTTCTGAAAATATCCTTCGCTGCACGTTCATCTGGGCGATCAATGCGGATACGCACATCAAGTCTTCCGGGGCGTAAAACAGCTGGATCGATCATGTCAGCCCGGTTTGAGGCACCAACAATGACTACGTTGTCAAGACTTTCGACACCGTCCATTTCAGCAAGCAGCTGTGGAACCACCATCGTCTCGACATCGGAAGAAATTCCTGTACCGCGTGTTCTGAAAAGAGCTTCCATCTCGTCGAAGAAGATCACGACTGGGACCTTCGACGAAGCCAAGGCACGAGCCCGCGCGAAAATTGCACGGATCTGCCGTTCTGTCTCGCCAACGAACTTCGTGAGAAGTTCAGGACCCTTGATTGAGAGAAAATAGCCTTCACCTGAAGAGCTAAACTCGCGTAATGATCGTGCTAGCGCCTGGGCGATCAGCGTCTTTCCTGAACCCGGAGGCCCATAGAGCAAAATTCCCTTTGTCGGCCGCAAACCGTATTGCCGATATAGCTCGGGATGACGCAGGGGAAGTTCAATTGCCTGCCGAATTGTCTCAACCTGAGCATCTAGTCCGCCGATGTCATCGAAAGTAACATCGGGAATTTCAGGAGTGAGAAGCTGCTCGACGTCTTGGCGAATAACACGTTCATAGGCGAAGGAAGTACGAGGGTCAACCAAAACGCTCTCTCCGGGCCGAAGAGTACCGTGGCGTAGCGGACCAGCAAGTTCAACAATGCGATGACTTCCGGCCTCGGCAGTCACTACAGCGCGATCCACCCCAATAAGTTCCGCAACCTGTGCAAGCTCGCCGGTTCGCGAATATTCGCCGATCCCGACAACAATCATCTTGTCGTCAATAAGAACCTGTTGCCCCGGCGAGATTGACGTGATGTCGAGAGAAGTATCAGCCGCGAGACGCATAAGGCGGCCTGAAACATAGACCTCAAGAACACGCGAAGAAGGCTGCGCGCGATGCAAAACTCCCAGGGTCAGCGGTGGTTGATTTAAATGCTTGAGTTGTTCCCTCAGGCGGAGAAGTTCTTGACGCGCCTGAGTGAGAGCCGCACTCAGATGGGCATTCTTCTGCTCAAGAATTGAGAGTGCAGCGTCACTGTTGGTCATCACTACGCCCTTCTACCCACGCTCGCGCCTTAGCGTCGAGGTCCCTTTTGACCTTACGGATTTTCTTATCCGAGCTGACGCGAAGACCCACTTTCTGCTCGCTCCAGTCATCTTCGCTATTCCACGCCCCTTCGAGGCCTTCAGCAGCCTTCGCTGGACGCGTTGAGCGTTCCTGAGGAGTGGTCTGCGGAGCAAGACGCCTGGCAATCATCAAGAATCCTGTATGGGCAACCATTCGATGCTCGGGTCGTACAGCTAAGCCATCGACGTGCCATTCACGTGAGAGCGTCTCCCACGCGACGGGATCGGTAAAGTTCTGAGAGGAACGAAGATCTTCGATCAACCGGGACATCTGAGTCACGGTCGCGATGTAGCAACACAGAACACCGCCGGGAACAAGCGCGTGTCCAACCGCATCCAAGTTCTCCCAGGGAGCGAGCATGTCGAGGACCACGCGATCAACACTCGAGGCAGGCATGGCACTGAGCTCATCTGCCAGATCATTGACCCGAAGATCCCACGCTGGATGTGGAGCGCCAAACCACAGTTCAACGTTATCGCGTGCAATCTGTGCGAATTCTTCGCGTCTTTCGACAGAAATCAGCCTGCCGCGCTCCCCTACTGCGTCCAAAAGAGCCATCGATAGAGCACCCGACCCAGCGCCGGCCTCGACAACTACTGCACCGGGGAAAATATCCGCGTAGTGAACGATCGTCCCAGCATCTTTCGGGTAGACGACTGCAGCGCCCCTGGGCATTGACATGACATAGTCAACTTGAAGCGGGCGTAAAATCTGGAACTGACGTCCCTCTTCAGTAGTGATGACCTGGCCATCAGGGCGACCGATTAGATCATCGTGATCGATAAAGCCACGATTGGACTGAAAACGACCACCAGAAACCAAAATAACGGTGTGCAAACGCCCCTTCGGGTCGCGGATTTGGACACGCTCCCCTTCTCGGAGAGGACCACGGTGACGTTCTTGGCCAAGGCCCTGGGCTTCATGTTCATGTGTGCTCATCGCCTCTACACTACCGCGGCGCATGGATGAACTGCCTGTTTAAACCCCGCGCGAAAAGGTGGAACTGGTTACGGTAGATGTATGAGGAATTCGCTCCCAAGCCGGCCTGCACTTTCGGCAAGCCGCACAAAAGAGTACCAGCGCTGCCCACTGCAGTTTCGCCTGCATGTCGTCGACCGCGTTAAAGAACCTCCAACACAAGCGACACTTCTGGGGACAACAGTTCACTCCACCTTGGAAAACCTCTATGCCCTGCCAAGGGAAGAACGCAATCAGACACTCGCTATCGAGCTTTTACGTACCGAATGGGAGAAGACTCTTGCTGGCGACCCAAGTGTCATGAATTTATTTACAGACCGTGCGGATTTCGAACGCTGGCACGAGCGAATGTATTCGATGATCAGTAGCTACTTTGCTATCGAAGATCCGCAGGCACTAGAACCGCTATCTACCGAAGCTCTTGTTGAGGCGACGACTTCGCAAGGAGTCAACCTCCTTGGTTACATTGACCGCGTCGACCAAGCACCTAACGGAGATCTGAGGGTCATCGACTACAAGACCGGGAAGGCTCCTTCCCCGCGTTTTCAAGAGGAAGCACTGTTTCAGATGCGTTTTTACGCGCTCTTGCTTTCTCTCACAAAGCGTCTGCCAAAGCGTACACAGCTGGTTTATCTCGCTTCTCAAAAGGTGCTGACCTTTGATCCTCATGCCGCTGATATTTCTCGATTCAGTGAAGAACTTTCTCGGACCTGGGAATCGATGAGAAGGGATGCTTTACAGGGCTATTTCGCTCCACGACGCAACCCGCTGTGTAATTGGTGCGGAGTGCGTTCAATGTGTCCACTCTTTGACGGGAAAACACCCGAAATCCCAGCCAGTGGCGTGGAACGTTTACTGGCAATGGGCCCAAACCCATCTGCTCAGTAAGCGCGAACGAAGTTCGGACGTTGTCCTTCCATGATCGACTCAATGACACTCTCGCTAAGGTCACTGAGCTCGCGAATATAGGGAAAATCAGCGGCGAACTCTTCGGGTGCCGCCCCCTTGATCGCGACGGCCACTCCGCCACTGGCAGAAGCGGCTTCAAGACCAACTGGAGAATCCTCAACAATCATGCAGCAACGGATATCAACTCCCAGGAGCTCAGCTGCCTTGAGGTACCCCTCTGGTGAGGGTTTTCCTTCCGAGACATCATCTCCGTAAATTGCATTCGTAAAACCGGGTGTCGCAGGTACATGCTCGAGAACCCTGGATGCCACTCGCCGTCGCGTCGCTGTAACGACCGCCGTCGGAATTGAGTGCTCATGGCACCAGCTCAGGAGTTCAACCAGTCCCTGTTTCCAGGGTAATCCAGCATCGAGGCGATCGATTACTCCCTGTTCAACACGATCGGCAACCACTGCCTCGTCAAGAGGATTGCGGGCAAATGAACGCAAAATTGCCACCATCCGCGGCAAAGTAGACCCCAACATCTTTTGACGCATCTGTGGGGTCATCTGTGTCCCCATCTCGGCAAGCACCTGTCCTTCCGCTCCCTCCCACAGGGGCTCGGTATCGACGATGGTGCCATCCATATCGAAGAGAATTGCCTCAGGCAGAGTCATACTTTCGTACGTCCTTCACACAAGAATCAGGCAGCGGGAGTTGTTCCCAAGGGGGAAAGCAAACCGCTTAACAGACCAAGAGCTACAAGAATACCAATTGCGATTCGGTACCAAACGAAGGGCGCATAGGACTGAGTCGAAATAATCTTCAGGAACCACAAGATCACAACAATGCCGACCACGAAGGCAATGATTGTTGCCGCGATTGTCGGGCCAACAGCAATGGTCTCACTGCCGGTCAAGACCTTTGCCACCTTGTAGAGCCCTGAAGCCCACACGGCCGGCATTGCCAGAAGGAAGGAATAGCGGGCAGCGGCTTCACGGGTATAGCCCAAGAAACGCCCCATGGTAATCGTTCCACCCGAACGAGAGACACCCGGGATCAGGGCCATTGCCTGCGCGAGGCCGTAGAGAAGGGCATCCTTCCACGTCATCGATTTCAGATCGCGCTCTTGGGGTGCATAGCGATCGACAAAGCCCAGAAGTAGGCCGAAAACGATCAGCATCGCCGAAGTGATCCACAGGTTACGCAAGCCCGTATCAATCGCATCCTGGAAAAGAAGGCCCAGGATACAAATCGGAAGCGAACCGACGATAATCATCCAGCCCATTCGCGCATCTGGATCACTTGAGGGCACTCGATTTTCCTTTGCGCCCAGTGGCAAAGATCGGAACCAAGCGCTGAGGATGCGGACAATGTCCTTCCAAAAGACGATGACAACCGCGAGCTCCGTACCGATTTGCGTGATTGCGGTGAAAGCAGCACCCGGATCGGTTGAACCCGTAAGCTCACCGACAATGCGAATATGCGCGGAGGACGAAACGGGAAGGAACTCCGTCAGGCCCTGAACAAGTCCAAGGATGATTGCATCAAGCCAGTTCATATCCCCAACTCTACGGCGCTTGGCCTCACGCAAGCCAAAGATGGGCATGTGTATGCCGTCATAGCCTGCGCGTTCTAGGCTTATCTCATGGAGATTCGTCAATGTGGAACACACGGGCTTTCTGTGTCCAGTCTGGGTTTGGGAACACTGACTTGGGGACGCGACACAGATGAAGATCAGGCTTGCGCAATGCTCAAATCCTTTGTTGACGCTGGAGGGACTCTTGTAGAGGTGAGCCCTCTCCACGGTTCCGGACGTGCTCTCAGCGTTCTTGCCGAGGCCTTACGCGCCGTTGGCCGTCACCGAGTCAGGATTGCATTGCGTGGTGCAATGCGTTTCTCTCAAGGAGCCAATGAACTCTCCGCTTCGCGCGGAGATATGCTCCGCTGCCTAGATACAACACTTGCGATTCTCGAAACAGACTTCGTTGACCTCTGGTTAGCAACTCCGTCCCCTACAGGAATTCCGCTCGAGGAAACTCTGTCGGCGCTCGAATGGGCCTATTCCAGCGGACGCGCGCACTACCTTGGGCTCAGTCACCGCGATACGTGGGATTGTGCGCTCATGTGGGCACAGTCAGATCGACTTCCTCTGGCCGCCGTCGAAGAAGAATACTCGCTCCTTTGCTCTTCTCCCCTGCTCGAGCGAGCACGACACAACGGCTTTGGATTCCTCGCGCATTCACCGCTTGCTGGGGGCGTGCTTACAGGAAAATATCGCCATACAACACCACCTGATTCACGAGCCGCATCCGCACATCTGCGTTCAAGTGTTGAGCCATACCTGGAGAGCAGTCTTCCGATTGTCGAAGCTTTATCTCAGGCAGCACATGGGCTGGAATGTTCGATTGCTGATGTTGCTTTGGCGTGGGTAGAGGGCACACCCGGAGTGACAAGCGCAATCATCGGGCCTCGAAACCTGGTACAACTCGAGCAGATACTCAATGGACGCATTGACCTTCCACTTCCGATTCGCCAGGTATTAAGTGAAGTGAGTGCTAAATAGGAGCGGGCATTAAATAAAGGTGTGCGGGCAGTAGCAACTGCCCGCACACCTTAAAGACAACTTGACCGACTAGTCTTCGTCTTCATCCTCATCAAGGTCGACAAATTCATCGTCGTCCTCGTCGACTTCTTCATCATCTTCGTCGTCGTCAAAATCTTCATCCTCGTCTTCCTCATCAGAAACGATGAGGTCGAAAGGAAGCTCGACTTCGAACTGCGTGAAAAGCACGTCATCGTAGGTGAAGAAGGCATCACGGAGAGCTTCTTCGGCATCGATAAGTGCCTGTTCATCGACTTGATCAGAGGAAGCCACCTCGTAGTGATTCTCGAAAGCGGCAATCAGCTGATCTAGGACAAGACGAGGTTTCGTGGTCATAGTCACACATCCTACACGATGTCTACGGCAAGTTCAGCTGGGACCTAATGACCGAAACCATCAGATCAGCGCCCTTAATCTCTGCTGTTTGGTCAGGGCCTAAAATACGTGAATTACCCTGCGAATCGAGAAGTTGGGATACGCCATGCTCAGGTCCCAGCGGCAAGATCACCCATTCGTCACTGGGGTTGTAGGTTGCCTGAGGTTCTTTACCGGACAGCTGCGACGA
>CALIZH010000386.1 GCA_938028585.1 uncultured Actinomyces sp.
CTTCCTTGGTGCTTTCGATGTGTGCGATCTCGAGGAGTTGTTCGGGTGAGTGGTTCAGGAACCAAGGAAGATTCGCTGCAGTACGTGATGTGTCATCTGCAAGGATCCCCGTGGGTAATCCCTCATGAAAGAACTCTCCTGTCTCGAGATTTTGAGACCAGTTCGGAGCAGGAGATAGGCGCCTGAATGCGATCCCGATAGCGTCCAGGTGCTGGCTCATTCGGAGAAAGTCAAACAACTCCATCACGAGCCATTGTTTAACTGGGACGAGGTCGTTGGCGCGAACTTCGGGTCCCGGATTGTACGAGCGCTCGCTTGTGCCGCCGAAATAAAAGCCGTCCTCACGCCAGACGTGCATCATGATTTGAGGATCTGGACCGTGGAAGTAGACGTGATCCTCGCTCAGTGCCGTCAAAGGCCTATTGATGAGTGAGGTCAGGGTCGTCATGAACTCGTCGTCGCTGATTGTTGTAGCCATGTGAGACGCTCTCTACTCTCTTGTGACGATCAGGGCTTTCTGATGGATGATGCACTGGGTGTCCTACGCCTCCTCGGTGCTCCTCAAAGCAGCCAATAGTGGCCCGTTCCTTCCTTCGTTGATGAGGGCGTCGATCAGCGTTGTGGTGTCGACATTGAAGAGTCGAGACAAGACGGCATCGTGCGGGGGATACGTTGTGGAGTACGTGAGGTTCTCATCGTGATTGCACGTGATATCAAACCACGGTGAATCGAGGGCCGAGCGCCTCACAGTCCAATTGGACTGGAGGCGGCTGAGCGTTTTCACGGCAGTGGGTGGCAGGCCGTTTAGCTCTGGGTTTGCCTCGCCGAGGACAAGGGCGAGGCGTGCCAGCAATATCTTGTGGTTGTCGCAGCGCAGCATGTAGGAAACCGTACCGCTGTCATATGTTTTGTTGATGACAAGGAGGTGTTGATCGGTATGCAGAATTGCTTGCACGTCGTCCGATATCGTCAATCGCACTTCGTGTCGTGAATCGTCTGCCGATACCTGAGTCATTGGGGTAAACAGCGGAGTCAGCATCTCTATCGACATGTTGATACCAGACCTCTCCGGTTAGAAACGAGGGTAGAAACTATGAACGCGATCGAGCGTGCCGAGAGGGGGTGCTTCGGGGTCGAAAAACATGTCGAGCACCGTCTTGACGGGATAGACGGTGAGCGAGGGGATATGCAAGTATTGGTCGAGTGAGCTGGTTGTGTAGCTCAGCTCGGGAAGGCGTTCGGAAGTCACGTGCATGCTAGAGCTTCCCGTCACTCGTTGGATCGCCCAACCAACGGGGAAGGAGTGCCACCCGTATTTCATGTCGATCTGTCGGTATTTTGCCGTTTCGCGGTAGAGGGAGCCAACGAGCTCTATCAAGGTCAGTGACGCGATATCAGGAGAAGACGTCCGCATGTTCGAGGAGTAGGTGGTTGCTCTTTCGTCGGAGCCAAAGAAATACTGCCCATCGTCAACCCAAAAGTGATAACTCATGTCTCCCGAGTTTTGAAAGACACAGTCGTTATCTCCAATGAGGTCGGCAGAGACACCGACGCTCTTTGCCCGTTCGATCAGCTGCTCGAGCACATGCATGATGACGCCTTCCCGTGGGTGACACTCCTGTACCTCGAGTATAAGCGCGTCGTCCTATCCTCGAATGCCTCTCGCGTTGGACACCCGATGTGTTCAGGCCCGTGCTGTTGGGAATGCGCGGTGTCCGTTGCGTGCAGCGAGTGCTCGCCATGTGACACGACGGAGCGAGTCACGCAGCTGTTACGAGCTGTGTGTGCTCTGACTGTCTGCCTTGGCGACCAGCAGGGTAGCCGTGTTGGCTGACGTTCCGTTTGGTCAATCGCCGGGTGAGGAAATCGATGATGTCATCGTTGCCCACCAGCTAGTGCTCCGTCAGTGCCGGTTTCCTTTGTGTTGAAGCGTTAGCCCACGGGAACGAGGAAACGTTCTGACGCGCCTTCGGGCAGGTCGATGCGCTGGCTGCGAGCAGCACGGAGCGCGGGCTCGAACTCCATGAGAATGGGCGTCCAGGAGTCGAGAACGCGGGTGGGGGTGAGGCTCTTTCCGC
>CALIZH010000387.1 GCA_938028585.1 uncultured Actinomyces sp.
CATGAACGCGGCGCGCATCATGAGGATCTGGAAGGGGCCGATCATGGCAACCATCCACACACTGGTCAGGGTCTTGTACGTGCCGATGGACACCATCATCGAGTACAGGGACAGCATGATTGATTCGAAGGGGAAGATCATCGCCGAGAGCACGACGAAGTACATGATGTTACGACCGGTCCATCCCCGTCGCGAGAGCATGTATCCGCCCAAGCAGGACAGGATGATATTTGAAACGACCGTCAGCGTTGCAACGATGACGGAGTTGCCAATCGCACGCAAGATCGCGGTTTGTTTAAACAGTGTGGTGAACGCTGCAAGCGACCATGTCTGCGGGAAGATCGTGGCGCCTTGGCCGAAAACCGACTCCCCCGGAGCTTTGAATGCCGCTAGGAGAGGAAGCAGAAGCGGTCCCACCATAAGGATCGCGACGACGACCAGCGTGATGTAACGCAGGACTAGGCGAGAGCCTTTGAGCTGGCGTGATGCGACGTTGCGGGATTGGTGCTCCAGCTTGCGAGCTTTGCGCCAGTTCGCAAACTTTGACGAGGCCGTGGCTGAGTTGGTTGAAGAAACTGCGGTGCTCATTGGTCTTCAGCCTTCCTCTGGAGTTTCTGGGAGGCAATGATGAATCCGAAAGTGATGAGGAAGAGGCAAACCGAGGCTGCATCGCCCTTACCTAGAGACCCGTATGTCGGATCGGTCCAATCTCGGATGTACATGGTCAAAGTCTTCGTTGGTGAAGCGGTTCCACCAAGCAGGTAGACCTCGGTGAAGATCTTCAGACAGCCAATCGTTGTCAGTGTCGCGACCAAGAACATCATGACCTTGACACCCGGAACAGTGACGGTAAAGAAACGACGAACGCTTCCTGCTCCATCGAGTTCCGCGGCCTCGTACAGAGACTTATCGACGTTCGCCAAGGCGGACAAGTACAGAATCATGTAGTAGGGCAAGCCCTGCCACAGGGTAATGAGCATGGCGCAGAACAGGATCAGCCACTGATTCGAGAGGAAGGGAACCGTATCCATCCCCCAGGAAGTCAGGAGGTTATTGACTGGGCCTCTTTCATTGAGCAAGTAGCGCCACGCCAATGAGATAACGACCAGCGAGGAAACAGCCGGCAGATAGTAGAGCGCGCGGAAAAATCCGATTCCTGGAACATAGGACTTGACCAGGAGCGCAAGAAGAAGCGGAAGAAGCACCATCAAAGGAACAACGCAGACCGCGTAGATCAGTGAGTTGCGCAGAGATCCCCAGAATTCCGGGTCGTTCAGAACGTAGGTGTAGTTTTCGATCCCGATGAAGGGACCAATTTTCCTCAGCGGTTTGGTCTTCGTGAAAGACACGAAAACCGTTGTGATGAAGGGATAAATGTAGAAAGTAATAATTGCCAAGACCGGGAGTGTAATCCAGATCCACGGCATCCATCCCGGGCGGAAACGCGCTGCCCCATTAAGAGATCGGCTTGGGGCACGTCCTGTACGCGACGACATTGTCAGGTCCTTCGGTGCTGTTCAAGGGTTTTGCCGGGGCGAAACCGTAGTGTTTCGCCCCGGCAAGGGTGAGATCATTCGCCCAGAGCCTTGAGCTTCTTGTTCATCTGATCTTGTGCAGTCTTCAGAGCGGTCTTGGGGTCGACCTCTCCGCGGATTGCCTTGTTCACATTCTCAACCAGGCTGTCCTGAACAGCACCGGTGGTGTAGAAGACGTCGGTGTAGGCCTCGGCGTCCTTTGCAGCCTTAGCGGCTTCTTCGTAAGCAGCCTTGAAGACCGGATCGTTTGCGATCTCCGGCGGGTTGGCAACGAGCTTGTCAAGAGCGCTTGTTGCTGCCGGGAAGATGATCGCACCACCGTCGTGGGTCCATGCGTATTCGTTCTCAGCGTTGGTGATCCACTCGGCGAACTTCATTGCCAGAGGAGCGTTCTTGGTCGAGACGGACACGCCGATGTACTGGCCTTCGAAGACCGGCTTGATTCCGGGGTTGGTCGGGAAGGGGCCGACACCGGTGTTGTTGTAAACGGTGGCGTTATTGGCCTTGACGGACTTCAGGAAGGAGGCATTCGGGGTACCGAATGCAAGGTTTCCATCGGCGTATGCCTTGCCCGGATCGGGTTCACCGGTCAGAGAGTCCTTCGGAATTGCACCGCTCTTGTAGAGCTCAGCAAAGCGAGTCACATACTTGATGGCCTGCTCATTGTCGGCAAAGTTGAACTCGGTCTTGTCAGCGTTCATGAGGTTGACACCCATGCCGTGCAGCTGAGCGGTCATGTACCACTGCGGGGAGCCGTAGATACCGTAGTCGCCCTTGCCATCCGCTCCGACCTTTGCAGCGTAGTCAAACATCTCTTCCATGGTCTTGGGAGAGGTGTTTTCATCCAAGCCTGCGCGCTTGAAAACTTCCTTGTTGTAGGTGGTGATATATGGACCGAAGTACCAAGGAAGAGCAGTGTGGTGCTTGTTTGCACCAAGCTTGGTCGAATCCCAAATGGTCTGAACGAACTTGTCGCCGATACCGGGAGCCTTCACATCAAAGTCCATGAGGAGGTTGGACTTTGACAGAGCGAGGATGGTCGAGGAAGGAACGTTCACAACATCCGCCATCTGGCAGTTTGTTGCCTGTGCGGTGATGGTCTGGTCGAACTCAGCGCCACCTGCCTGGTCAGTCCACTTGATCTTGACGCCGGGGTTTGCGTCCTCAAATTCCTTGATCTTCTTGGTGAAGAAGTCACCGAAATCGGTCTTGAGGCCCTGAGTCTGGAAGGTGATTTCACCTTCGACCTTCGAGGTGTCGATCTTCGAATCGTCGAGATTCGTTGCGGGAATATCGCAGGAAACATCAGGCTTGGGGATAGAACCCGATGCCGATCCGCTGCTTGCGGAATTCGAGGAAGAGTCGCTGCCGTTCGAGCAGGCGCTCAACCCAAGAGTGCTCATCATGGCCAGGGCGACAACACCGGCGGCCATCCTTTTCTTCAACATGCGAAACCTCCGTTGGTTCGTGTCGTAGATCGATATGAATACCGAATCACTAACTATCTCGTGTTAGTTGATAAGCCTAGGCTACCGTTGCCAGCCAGGCTTCACGTTGCATAGCGAACAATTGTTATAGATCCGTTACACAAAGGATGAATTCCATGGTGCGCGCTGCCATACGAGCACCGAATTCGGGGCGCGCATCAGGACCACACGAGCGAGTCCCAATGCCGTCTTGAACGGCGTCAAGCCAAACAAAAGTCCGATTTGATTCCGACAAGTCTTCCCAATGACCAGCCTGGGCAAGCTCTCGCTCGCTCCAGGGCGAGGCACTCCACCCCATCTCGCTGCGGGGGATGATTATGAGCGCACACTCTTCCCCACGCAGCTCAAGAACCTTCAGTCCCGGTCGATGCCCACCTTCTTGGGGTTTGACGCCGACATCCCAAAGATCCTTAAGCTCAGCGCATCCGAACCCGTCAGGATTTGCGCCCGGCAGATCTGAATAGGCGATATCCGTCTCTCCCACCCACGAGGCCGTCCACTCCGTTCCCGGAATGCACAGGCGAACCCCTGCGCGAGGGATACGCTCGGGCCACTGTCCATAGGGGGTCATTTCAACTTTGACAGCAAGGCAATTCCCTGAAATTGCAGCAGCCGCAGGTGCACCTTCGATCTTTCCGTCTACAGGAGTAAAAGTCCATCGAGCCTCAAGTCCAAATTGCGCTGCAGGTGGAGCCCAACGTTCAATCAACACCCGCATTCCACTCTCACAAGAGCTTCCGTGCCACGTCCTGCGCAGAAGGTGCAAACGCGCCATTTCCCAACGCTGGGCGTGAGAGACTCCCCATTGCCCGGTCCCCGTTCCCAGCGGACCCAGATCATCAGAGGGAATCCCCCAATAATCGACGGGACCGCGACCGCGATCGTTATCCGTCGGTGCA
This sequence comes from uncultured Actinomyces sp., assembly GCA_938028585.1. GTDB lineage: Bacteria > Actinomycetota > Actinomycetes > Actinomycetales > Actinomycetaceae > Pauljensenia. Next base: position 3,922 of record CALIZH010000387.1, read on the forward strand.
CGGTAAACGCTGATCTCCGCCGCGATCGGAAGCCCTCCCACGGACTCCACGCGCCCGCGATCGTCAAATACGGCACCGCTCTCGGCCTCGCTAGGGGCAAGCAGAGAGGAAGCTAGGGAAGCCAGAGCGCGCAAACGCCCCTCGGCCTCGCCACCCGATTTCTGCGAGCGCTCACGAAGGATCGGCGCATCAGGTGCGAGCGCGCGAATCCATGCCCAGGTCCCCGCATAGGGACGCGACAGCGCATCAACCAGGCCATCGCAGACGAAATTCCCGTCGTGGACCTCCTCGCCAAAATCGCCACCGTAGGCAAGAGCACGACGCCCGTCAGGAAGAGTGCGCCACAGTGCATGGTCACGCCACTCCCACACGAAGCCTCCCGCATGACGCGGATGGGTCATTTGCTGGGCATAAGCAGCAGCCCCACCAGGCCCAGTTCCCATCGCGTGGAGATACTCGCACATGATGTAGGGAGCGCTGCGAATACGTTCCTTCGCAGCATCATCCACAGCTGCGCTCGGATGACTTGGGACAGCAACAGGAGCATGCAGATCCGTGTCATCAAGCACCGCGGCGACTTCTTCGAGTGTCGGATACATTCTCGAGTAGATATCGACGTACTCCATGGCGTGGTCACCTTCGTAGTGGACGATCCCTCGCCCATTGGTGCGTTCATGGAGCCAATGCGCAGATGCCGCCAGGTTGCGACCTGTTCCAGATTCGTTCCCCAGGCTCCAGCAGAAAATGCTGGCATGGTTCTTGTCGCGCTCAAAAGCGCGTTCAGTGCGGTCAAGGTAGGAGGCTTCCCAGCGCGGATCGTCGGTAGGGTTATCGATCCAGGTACGGTTCCCCTCAAAACCGTGGGTTTCAATATCCCCCTCGAGCATGACCCACAGCCCAATTTCATCGGCCAGATCAAGCAGGCGCGGGTGAGGCGGGTAATGGGAGGTTCGGATCGCGTTGATTCCCATCGACTTCATGAGTTCAAGATCGGCGCGCGCAAATTCTTCGCTGAATACTCGCCCTTCGTCGGCACGAATTTCATGGCGATTGACACCATTGAGCGTCAGGGGTTGTCCATTGGCACGCAGCACACCATCAACGATTTCAACTCTTCGGAAACCGAGGCGCAGGTGACGCTTTTCCGTTTTGCGGCCACCCTCTCCCGCTACTTGCACGCGCGTAGCGTAGAGTTTCGGAGATTGCGCGCTCCACGGCTGGACATTGCCGAGGCCGATGTTTTCGCTTCGATAGCGGCCATCCTCCCCTCGCGCGAGCGTCAGCACTGAGGTACCGAGGCCCTCGATCTCCAGATTCGCTTCAAGCGTTTCGCTCTGCGCCCCACGCACTCTTAGCTCAAGGGTCGCAAAACCTTGCCCGGCCTCGTAATCGGTGTTGATCCACAGATCCTCAATGGAGAAATCGGGAAGGTATCGCAGTGAAACTGAGCGGAAAACTCCGGGAAGCCACCACTGATCCTGGTCCTCAAGATAGGACCCAGCACTGAACTGATGGCCGCGAAGAGTCACCGTATTTTCACCGGGGACAAGTGCCTCGGTGATGTCGAATTCATGGGCAAGGCGCGAACCGCGGGCCATTCCGATCCATTGCCCGTTGACCCAAACAACCATCTGGGATTCAACGCCGTCGAAGCGTAGGCGAACCTGCCCTCCCGAAGTAAGCCAGGATTCTGGACACGTGAAACGCCGTGAATAGTCACCAACAGGATTTTCTTCCGGAGGAAAGGGCGGATCCACGGGGAATGGGAAATCAACATTGGTATAGGCGGGAGCACCCCAGCGACCTTCTCCCCTCAAGACCCAATGACTGGGCACGTCAATAGTCTCTGTCTCAGGAACAAAGGGCTGCTCGAAGGCCAACTCGGGGTTGGCATCGGGGTTTGGATCACTGCGGTGATAGTCGAAAAACCACGTTCCATCCAGACTCAACTCACCCGGGTCATCAGCAAAATATGCACGTGGTGAGGCAAGTTTCCCTGTTCTCGGTGCATATGAGGGCGTAGTCTTCATCATGAGCCTTTCAGGTAAGTCAACATCGACGCCTTGTAGCACACCTAGACTAACACGTTATAGTTGTTGCATTCACGCAGATTCGGTGGACTCAGCACCAGGGAGATGAAATGGATCGAGCCACACGGGCAGACGTCGCTCGCGCAGCGGGCGTCGCTCCCTCAACTGTATCGCTCGTGCTCAATGGTCGCGGACCCGAAGTCAAGATTGCACCCGCGACGATCCAGCGTGTCCAAGATGCCGCGCGCACTCTCAACTACATTCCCAACGCTGCCGCACGCTCGCTTCGACGTGGAAGTTCACGACTCATCGCACTTTTGATGGCTGAACTCCCCGACAACCCCTTCGTTCCCGTGGTCCACACCGTTTTAACAACGGCGATGATTGAGATTCAACGACGTGGATACCTACTGCTTCCACTGTTCCAATCTAGTGCGGACCCTTCTGACGCAGAGACGATCCGCGCCGTTCTTGGAGATACCCAATTAGCGGGTGTTATTCGCGAAACCACCTCGGCGGAGAGCTTCGCCTCTACTCTTTTAGGGAATCTGGGGATTCCCGTCGTTGCTATGTCGATGATTAACACCGACGACCGCCAAGGTGCACACGCTCTTGTCAGAATTGACGAATGCGCGGGAGTCCAGGAAATCCTCGACCACAGCGCGCAGACATCAGGGAAACAACACGCAGTATTCCTTGCCGGGCCAAATACGAATCACTCCCGACAACAACCGCTCGAAGCCACATTTGGGAAGCGGTTCGCCATGCTGGCACTTCCGGACTGGGACGCGTCAACCGCCTATCAAGCAGCTTTACGCTTACTCTCGGAGAACAGCGAAATCGGCCTTGTTGCGCTTGCCGATGACTCCCAAGCTCCCGGCGTATTCAAGGCAGCAGCAGAACTCGACCTGCGTGTCCCCCAGGACCTTTCGATCCTTGGATTCGGAAACCAAGATCCCGTGAATAGCTCAGAGCTGGGACTCACTACCGTAGAGTGGCCACTCCACGAAATGACTTCTCAAGCAGTAGACGCGATCATCAGGGCTGTTGAGAAACCTCGCGGAAAAGCCAAGCCACAGACCATCACCATTCCAACTCGCGCGGTATGGAGACAATCTGTGGCTC
>CALIZH010000388.1 GCA_938028585.1 uncultured Actinomyces sp.
GATCAGATCAATCGGAGCCAGCTTGTTGTAATCGATGCTGGTGTCGGGCGCAGCGTCACCGGCACTTGAGGGTGCAACATGATCCACTGCTGGAGCTTGACCTGAATAGGCGACCCGATCAAGGTCAAACCCCTGACCTTTGTAGTCACTGATTTCAGTGAACTGATCATAGTTCCAACTATCAGGAATAGGGAAGCCGAGGTTGCCAGAAAATCCTGTAGACATGTCCGAGACGAACGCGCTTCCAGCGTATCCGGCTTTAATGATGCGGCTGCAAATATTGCGTGATGCGTAGATACCCACTTTGTATCCGCCTCCCAGGCTTCCACGCACGCCTTGGAAATACGGAAGAATATGGCTTGTGACCTCGGGGTCGGTCGCGTCGAAATCAACAGCGAAATAGATATACGTTCCCGGAATGCCAAGTCGTTGGGCGGCTTGCCTTGCAAGTGTGGCATGGCGAGTTCCGTTTTCTCGAGTGAAGTGGCGCAATTCGGTGGAATACTCTTGGAATATCGGGAAGAACTTCATCCCACCTTTCGTGATGCGTTCAAGTTCTCCTGGCCGAATTGCTTTGAAATAGTCAGACGGATCTTTTGAATCTTGATTCGGCTCAGTCAGGTAACGTCCTACGATCTCATAGCCGTTCGCCTTAAGTAGGTTGAGTCGCTCAGCCGTAATCTCGAAGCGTGTATCGCATGCTTTGCAGGCGCGATTCGGATCACCTTTCGAGGTCAACAGGCTCATCCATGTAGTCGAGTCGACCACCCCGCTTCGTGGGAGCTGATACTTTGCTTGGAATTGCGGAACGAACGTTGACAGTGCGGTTTGTGCAGAAGGATAGATATCGGGAGAAATCCGGTTACACACTAGAGCAACCTGAGCTAGCCAAGCCCACTTCGGTAAACTTGCCGCATTGCTGGGTGTAACTATTGTTAGATGCGCTTTGGTGCCATTGCCGAAATTACCTGTGGCTTCCGCAGGGCTAAATCCTTCAATGGCTTGCAAGACCTGAATCAGAGCAGTATTCATTTCCCGACCGTAGAGTCCATCGGTTGGGATGATTCCGGTATAAGCGCGATACTGTTGGTTGATTTGTTGCTGTGCTTGCCGAATCGCTGAAATGCCCCCATAAGAGCGAAGCAGGACGAATTGCTGCATTGACAACAGCGCTTTCATGACGTCGAGCGTCACAGTGGAATCTCCACCAATGCCCATGTCGCTCTTAAGCTGTTTGATGGCCTTTCCTGTTCCACTATAGAAGTGAGTCGTGATATCGCTGGCACCGGCAGAATATCCCTTGCACCACAAGGCGCCTTGGATAATGCCGTACACATTAGAAGTCTCCTGTGCGCCGTCATCCTGTTGGTGGATGCCGTTAGGCCACCGAGACTGGAAGCGACTGATAGTTCCCGGTCCGAAATTGTTCGCCGTTGTCGTAATACCCAGCTCGATTTGCAGAGCGCGGATTAGCGCGCTGATAGTGCCCCAGCCGGTATATCCGTCCTCTACGACTGAACCGAATCCAGCCTTGCTCCTATAGGTGCGATTGAGCCATTGCTGTGTTTTTAGCACCATTTGATCTGTCATGATTCCTCCTTTTTAGAAACCAGTTTGTTAACTCAAGACAGGCGAACACCTGCCAGGGAGGGATCCAGAACACCGGATGAGAAGCCCCGGAATTCTTCGCCCTCACCTTGGCCTGGTCTGGTTTTGTGGACCGGGTGTTTTGAGGGTTGTTGGTTGTTATT
>CALIZH010000389.1 GCA_938028585.1 uncultured Actinomyces sp.
GTTAAGCACGCCGCCAGCGTTCGTCCTGAGCCAGGATCAAACTCTCCGAACAAAACTGTAAAAACAATAAGCCCGGAAAACCCACCACAAAGGCAGGCAATCCCAACCAAAAAAAATACTCAAAAACAAAAAACAGGCATAAAAACAAAAAACAAACACACTATCGAGTTCACAAACAACACCCCCACATTTGCAATTCACCCGAGGATGAATCTCAAAGGGGCTTTCGCGCTTTGCAACGTTTCCGTCGCCCTCAGCGCAACGAGTTATAGATTAGGCCGCTGAGTGGCTCGCCGTCAAATCAAAACACTATGATGACGAGCACACCTCTCAGAGCAGCTTATCGGACAGCAACTACAGCAAGATTCCTACGACCCTTGCGGATCAGGACCAGGCCGCCAGCAAGCAGGTCATCAGCGCTCAGAACTGCCTCTTCGTCCTCTACCTTGACCTTATTGACGTATGCTCCACCACCCGCAAGGGTACGACGCGCAGCACTGCGTCCCTTTTCAAGGCCGGTTTCTACAAGAGCGTCAACAAGAGTCGCCCCCAACGGAAGTTCCGCGCGCGGGAGGTCACTGGTCGCCGCGGCCAGGGTCGCCTCGTCAATCGACGAAAGATCACCGGTCCCCCACAGCGCCTCGGTCGCAGCCTGAACTCGCTCGAGTTCGTCTTGACCGTGGACCAATGCGGTGACACTGGCAGCCAATGCCTTCTGCGCCGCACGCTGATGCGGACGCTCGGCAACCTCAACCTCTAGCGCCTCAATTTCTTCGCGCGAGAGGAATGTGAAGATCTTCAGAAAACGAACCACATCATCATCAGCAACCTGCAACCAGAACTGATAGAAGGCGTAGGGGCTCATCATCTCAGGATCGAGCCAGATGGCACCGCCCTCGGACTTGCCAAACTTGGTTCCATCGGCCTTAGTAATAATGGGTGTCGTCATCACATGGGTATCGGCGCCTTCGATCTTATGAATCAGATCGACGCCGCCAACCATATTGCCCCACTGGTCATTCCCGCCGGTCTCAAGGGTGCAACCATAGCGACGGAAAAGTTCAAGGTAGTCATTTGCCTGAAGGATCTGGTACGAGAATTCCGTGTAGGAAATACCCTCGTCAGAGGCAATACGGCGCGCAACAATATCCTTGTTGAGCATGGTGCCAACACGGAAGTACTTACCGATCCCACGCAAGAGATCAATAGCGCTCATCTCTTGCGTCCAATCGAGGTTATTCACCATTCGCGCTGCTGCGGGTCCCTCGAAGTCAAGAAAACGAGAAATCTGCACACGCAAGCGATCCGCCCACCCCTGAACAACTTCAGTCGGCTGGAGTTGACGCTCACCACTTTGACGCGGATCGCCAATCTGGCCCGTTGCACCACCCACGAGTGCAAGCGGACGATGTCCCGCGAGTTGCAGGTGACGCATAACGATCAGCTGAACAAGGTGGCCGTGGTGAAGAGAAGGAGCTGTCGGATCATAACCGCAATAGAAAGTGACCGGGCCCTGCGCAAAGTGAGCACGAAGTGCATCAAGATCAGTGTGCTGAGCAATCAGACCACGCCATCGGAGGTCATCAATAATATCGGTCACGGAAATACCTTCTTCTTGTTGGAATACGTGCGCAATACAGTGTACGGGAAAAGGCTCGCCATAAAGGACGCGTCTTAATTGTGTTTCACGAGGCCGCGGGTTGGCCTGCATCGCCAGCGGCAGCTAGCCGAGATGAGGCCTCGTCTCCACGTCGAGGCGGGTGAAAATCGATTGATTCTGCTCGAACCTTCAGCCAGGTAGCAAAAGCAACGAAAAGAACCCAGTTGCCCTCGGTGAGCAAACGAGACTCGGTGAATGACTGGACAAACATCGCGAGCATAAGAACAGCGGCGAGGACGGGGATCAGATCGCTCTCAAGATCACGAAGGGCAACACGGAAGATGCGAATCATGACCCACAACACCGCAAAGGCCAAGAGCATTAGCCCAACAATGCCAGTCTGGAATAGCGCTTCGATATAGGCGTTATGCGCCTGCATGGTTGGAGTACCGTCCGGACGGACAACAAGGTTCTTGAACAGAGGCAACCAGGGGGGCCACATCACAACCCATCCCCAACCAAGAAGGGGATGCTCGGTCCACAATTGCAAAAGCTTCGCCCAAATAACACCGCGCCCGGTCATATCAGAACTACGACCCAATATCTCGGTTACCTGGTCCTTCATCACAACAGCAACCAGCAGGAAACTGGCCGCAGCGGTCAAAGCCACACGAACAGCGAAACGTCGCTCATAGAAACCGAGATGACGGATGATCAAAAGAAAGACGAGTGCACTGAGGGAAACCAGCATGGCAACAAACACCGTTGCCGAACCAGTGAGAATGAGAATGCCAACGCAGGCACACACCCACAGGAAATTTCGAATGTGCTGAGTCCGGTCCTGAATCCAGAAGACAAGCACACATAGAAGCAGTAAGAGCGCAATAAACGCTAAAGGATTGCGGTTTCCCACGAAACCTTGAATCGGCCCTCCCCTAAACAGGGAGTCATTGATCCAGTAATAGAGCTCTGGAACTTCTTTCCAATGGCGCATATACATGGGAGGAATTCGGTGACCAACGAAGAGCGAGACCCACAGCTCAAGAGCATATGACAGAACAATGACGATCTTCATCGCATCCATGAATACTTTCAGCATCTGTCGAAGCGGAAAAGCAATTGCTACAAGTACCCCCGCCGAGCTAGTCGCAAGAGTGATCAGAGCTGAGGCGAAAGTTTCAAGACGGTACTGGCTCCAAATCACCGACAGACAGCAGAGCACGATGAAGGATGAAACAGACAGCGAAATCCTTCGTAGGGTCACGCGTCGTCCGGCAAGAAAAAACACGGCCCAGCATGCAAGCAACACCAAAACAGTGATGATGCCAAAACCGAGCCAACCGAAGGTGTTACGAACCCCTTGACCAGCAAAGGCCAAGAAGAAAATCGCGACCCCCGCAATGGGCAGCAGCGACTCGGCTCGAGAGCTAACTGTTGTATTCACGCATGTCCTCAAGACAGAAAGAAATTCTAGTAGGGAGAATAGCGGCAAGAAGCCGTGCCCGCTAGCGACAGGCTAGCGGGCACGGCTGTGTTTGATAAAAACCTAAGAATCGATCGTTCTTAGAGTGTGCTCGGGTGGGATCCTCCCCCAGCCAAGGATGTCAGGTAGTCCTGAGCATTAAGGGCGCCCTGAGCACTGGTGCAGATAATCAAGACGGTGTCGTCACCCGCAATCGTTCCAACAACGTCGTCAATGCGTGCAACATCGAGGGCAGAACCTAGAAGGTTCGCTGCTCCAACAAGAGTGCGCAAAACCAATTGATTTCCCACGCATGTTGAGGTGACAAGGAGAGTTTGAAGCCACCGCTGAAGGCGTTCAACACTGGCTTCAGCCTCATGAGACTGCGAACCATCAGCATTGGGAACCGAATAAATCAGCGCACCGCTGCGATCGCGCATTTTTGTTGCGCGCATTTCCATGAGATCGCGAGAAAGGGTGGCCTGAGTGACTTCAATTCCCTGGCTTCCCAATGCGCTGCGAAGCTGTTCTTGTGAACTAATGGTTTGGGAGACCAAAAGATTTCGAATCGCCGCGTGGCGGCCAGCCTTTGTCTGAGGTGTCGCTTCAGATGACATCAAAACCCCTTAACTACGTCCGTGAATCGACATTGACTCCACTCCCGTTGCACCAGTGTAAGCGAGAAACGGGCCGTGTGCGAAAATCTTCGCGCACACGGCCCGTTTCCTAAGCGATGCAGGAGTCAGCGATACCTCAGTCCTGCTTTAGTTGCTGTGCAATGGAGTCTGCCCACTGATCAATCGCATTCCAATCACGGAAATCGCCTTCAACAGCACCTGCAAGGCGAACAATCGCACGCTCGCGCAGTGACAGAATCGAAGGATCATATCGTCCAGCGAAAGAACGCAGTTCCTTTGCGTCGACACGGGTGAGCACAGGACCGATCCTGCTGGGATCTTGCGGAACATGCTTGGGAACACCATTCATACCGACGGAGAAGGCCCACACGGGTAGCTTATGAAGCTGCTGAGCAAAACGTTCCATAAAGTCGTGAGCTTCAGGCAGCCACTGGGTCATGTACACAGCAGATCCGCAGATCACCGCATCAAAACCATCAAGTGAGTCAACCTCTTCGGGAGACTTGCGGACAACCTCAAAGCCATCGCTGGTCAGACGGCGTGCAACCTCATCCGCAACTTCAATGGTTGCACCGTGATGTGAAGCCGCTGTTACTAAAACCTTCATTAACTACTCCTTCGCGCCAATAACCACATTAATCCTAGCAAGAGGAAACTTGATCATCCGCGCAGCGTTGCCCCAAGAACCTTTCCTGTCTTACTGACGATGTCAGCACGAACTTTCTGCACCTCATCCGGAGTCAAGGTGTGATCGCCGGCGCGAAGGCGCACAGAGAAGGCAAGGGAACGGAAACCTTCAGGAACCTGATCGCCCTCGTAAATATCAAAGAGGACCAGATCTTCGATCAACGCGCCCGCGGCCTGGCGAATAACCTGCTCAACACGTGATACGGGAACATTCGTCGGAACAACCAGAGCAAGGTCTTCCTTTGCTGCGGGATATGTCGAGACAGGCTTCACCTGCATGGGTTCATCGCTCATTACGGAGATCAATGCATCAACGTCAAGCTCGAGGGCACAGGCGCGTGCAGGCAATCCAAAAGCCTTACACGCCTTCGGTGAGAGCTCACCAGCGAGGGCAAGTTCGACACAATCTTTACCCTGACGGGCGAAGATGCGAGCAACTCGACCCGGGTGCCAAGGAGCGACCTCAGCGGGATCCGTTGCGGCCTCGGGAAGTCGAGGCCCCTTAAGCGTTGAGGGTTCGGCAAGCCAGGCACGCGTCACCTCGACGCGCACTCCCAGTTGATCGCAGATTGAGCGCGCAATCTCGACCGCATCTGCCCAATCGAAATTGCGTTGGGAATCAAGAATTCCCGCGGGACGGGCGTTACCAGCAAGCACTGCACCAACATGCCAGGGCTGAGAAGGAGTCCCCGCCTCAAGCGCGGCAAGTTGTTCGTCACTGGGACGGTGCTCTGCAGAAATCAATCCGGTGGGAACAACACCCTCGGGATGAACAACCTTTGCGATTTCGAAAATCGCAACCGAAGGGATACCGCGAGCCCAGTTACGTGCGGCGGTATCCAGCAAGGTATCCAAAACCGAAGTGCGAAGCAGGGGCGCATCATCAGCAAGAGGATTACGCAGCTTCACAGCGCGACGGCGAGGATCATTCGCACTCAGGCCCTGCTTATCGAAAGAGTCTGAAACGAAGGGATAACTTTCCACCTCGGTAAGCCCAGCGTGGGCCAACCCCTGGGCCACCAAACGACGTGCGCGCTGGGCAGTAGTCAAGCCAGTACCTGCGGGGGCCGTCGGTAAGACCGAGGGGATACGGTCATAGCCATCCAAACGGGCGATCTCTTCCACGAAGTGTGCAGAACCCGTGAGATCAGGCCGCCATGAAGGAGGAGTCACACGAACGCGCTGTCCATCAATATCCTCAAGGACACATCCGACCTGTTCAAGCAACTCACAAACGCGCTCGGGAGAATAGGAAACGCCAGTCAGACGCTCAGCATCGCTCAACGCAAACTCATAGCTGGTTGGCGCTGGCAAGGTGTTGAGATCAAAAACTGCTCGATCGGCCTGACCGCCACCGTATTGAACAAGCAGATCAACAGCGCGCTGCGCAGCAACCGCAGGAAGGAGCGGGTCAGTTCCACGCTCAAAACGCTTCGCTGCCTCAGAGTGCAGCTTGTGACGGCGCGAAGAACGAGCGACCGAAACCGCATCGAAGTGTGCAGCTTCGAGGAGGATATCCGTCGTCGATTCCTCGACCTCGGAATAGGCTCCACCCATCACACCGGCGATACCCAAGAGCCGCGAGCCTTCTTCACCACTGGGCGAATCAGAAATCACCAAATCTTCGGGATCCAAGGTGCGCACGACCTCGTCCAAAGTTGTCAACTCTTCACCTGCGCGAGCACGGCGAACCACAATCGGTGCAGCGAGTGCGGATAGATCATAGGCATGCATAGGCTGCCCCAGATCCAGCATGATGTAGTTCGTAATATCGACCGCCAGAGACAAGGAACGCATCCCTGCCATCTCCAAACGCTCGACCATCCAACGAGGAGTGGGAGCCTTGGGGTTGACACCGCGAACAATACGAGTCACGAAACGGTCCGCACCCACGCGCCCGTGGATGGGAGCATTGTCAGCAACAACCACGGGGAAACCGGCCTCGTTAGCCTCGGGAACAGACTCAACAAGAGTCCCCACAAGACCCGGATCACGGAAGGCTGCACCCGTCGAGTGTGAGAACTCACGAGCGACGCCTCGCATAGAGAAGCAGTACCCACGGTCCGGAGTGACGTTAATTTCCAAAACCTCTTCGCCCAAGCCAAGGAAGGAAATTACGCTGTGGCCAACTGCGGGCAGCTCTGCGTCGGGGAAATCCTTCTGCAAGATGATGATGCCGTTATGGTCGTCGCCCAAGCCGAGTTCGCGCGCCGAGCACATCATGCCATCAGAAACATGGCCGTAGGTCTTTCGGGCAGCAATTTCAAAGGGGCCGGGAAGAACCGCACCCGGAAGTGCGACAACCACATAGTCGCCGACCTCGAAATTGTGTGCGCCGCAAATAATGCCACGTGATGGGAGATCACTAGGTTCTTTACCCGTGCCGGGAGCGTCATTGTGCTCCCCAACATCGACACGGCAGTAATTCACAAGCTTGCCATTCGAGGCTTCAAACTCATCGCGCGTCAGAACACGTCCGACGACAAGCGGACCGCTGACACGAGCCGGGTGAATAGTCTCTTCCTCAAGCCCGACACGAACCAGGGCGGCTGCGAGCTCCTCGGTGGTCATTGCCGGATCTGCATCGACATAGTCACGCAGCCAGCTCATTGGAACCATTGGCATGTCAGTTGCCCCTTCCCAGTCCATTAACGCCGAATTGCTCGGAGAAGCGCACATCGCCCTCAACAATGTCATGCATGTCTGCGATACCGTCTCGCAGCATCAGGGTTCGTTCGACACCAACACCGAAGGCAATACCCGTGTAAACCTCAGGATCGATACCCGTTGCTCGAAGAACATTGGGGTTGACCATTCCGCAACCACCCCATTCGATCCAGCCGGCTCCACCCTTCTTTTGCGGGAACCATAGGTCCATCTCGGCGCTCGGCTCAGTAAAGGGGAAGAATGACGGACGCAAACGCGTCTTCGCATCAGGGCCGAACATGTGACGCGCAAAGTGGTCAAGAACGCCCTTCAAGTGCGCCATTGTCAGACCGCGATCAATTGCGAGGCCCTCAACCTGGTGGAAAACCGGGGTGTGTGTCGCGTCCAGTGCATCGGAGCGGAATACCTTACCGGGGCATGCCATGTACAGAGGAACGCCTCGAGAAAGAATTGAACGCGATTGCACGGGCGATGTGTGCGTACGCATCACGAGGTGGCCATCTTCTTCATTTTCACCACCGACGCTGCGACCATCGATGTAGAGCGTGTCCTGCATCTGGCGCGCGGGGTG
>CALIZH010000390.1 GCA_938028585.1 uncultured Actinomyces sp.
GGAGAAGTCCTGTTGCATTGCTGTCGGACCGGGGTTCGATTCCCCGCATCTCCACCACTAAAGCGCCCCTGCGGTATTTTGGACCGTAGGGGCGTCGTGTTTATCCATAACAATCAAGTTGCTTGGACTTGCCTTCCCATGCAGAGCGGCTAGGGGGCGGCATTTACCAATGTTCAAAAATTTTAATAATTCACCAGCTCAGCGGTGTCGTGGCGCTCTATCGTGAGCGTCTTAACGGAGATGGCTGCTGAAGTGTGCATAGGGCACCCAAGATAAGGGATCAACTGCGTACCGAGAATCCATACGAAGTTTATCGACGGCGTCAGTCATGGCCTGTGCCACTGCCGGAGCAAAGGTCTTATCTACAGGTTCTGCGGTGATGTCTGCATATAGGGTCGTTACGAAAGGCACAACCGAGTCGTCTCGTACCGGTAAGGTGGCGGCCACGACCTCCTTAAATCCGGCCTGCTGCGCCGCCCCAGCTACGTGCAGGGCCTCATTAGGGGTCGTGAAGTCACCTGACGCCGAGTCGCAGGTTAGGAGAACCGCTAACTGGCCCTTGTCTGCACGACTCGCTGCCAGATCACGGAGCGTGAACCGACCGTCGAATAGGTCGATTCCAGCCTCGAATGAATCATTCCGGTCTAGCCAGCCGTGCGCACTTACGTGGAGCAGAGTGCATTCTGGTAGTGCAGCGCGGAAGGCAGAAATCGTGGCGTTATCATCAAAGAGGTGGTTTATGTGTGCCTGTGGCAGTGCATTATCGATAACCTGCCGCTCATCCTCCAGAGATATGAGCTGTTCAGAGGGATCTACCGATACGTGAAGTACAGTATCCAGGGGCCCGTTCTCTGCTTCAGGATGCGAGTCAACCAGTAGGATTGTCGGCAGGTATGACGAAATCACCCGCTCGTGCATGTTGGGCCATTTTGATGGGTCGTTTTTACGCTGATTAATCTGCGGTTTCCTACGAGGGTGAATACCGGCGGCGTGTACAGGTAGAAGAGCGAACTCTCCAAGCGGTGACCACCATACGTGCGGCCGCTCTTCTGCGGTAGTGATCCGCTCCAGAATAGGGGCAGTTACATTTTCCCAGAGCCACCCTAGGCAATCGAAGATCGCATCTGACTCAGAGCCATAGGTACATTCGTTATCGGTAATTTTGGCCTGAAGCTTTTCCACCTGCTCTCGCAACTGTCCCTTTGATGCTTTCGGGAGATGGATCAGCAACGGTTCAGCATCCCCCTTTAGAATTAGCGCTAATGACTTTTCCTCCCCTGGGGCAAGCAGGACAATCGGACCGTCAGCGCCGAGGCCCTGGTACGCATAAGGATCAGGCACTGTTTGTCCGAGCTCTGCTTCACCCTCATGGGCCCGAAGTCGTAGCTGCTCATCTGGACGCATGTTAGACCGTCGTCTGTCACTCTCTACATTGCTAACGAAACCGGAGAGTGACGCCCACTGTTCGTCTTCCTTCTTTTCTGCCAGTGACCGAGCTTGGAGACCCTGGCGCCACAGGACTGATCGGACATGATCAGCCCAGGCAAAAGCTTCGAGACGTCGCTGATTAGCTGCATTCGCAACGGCATGCTCCAGCACTTCCTGCATGTCAGTCAACAGCTTGCGACGTTCCCTGAGAGTTAGTCCGATCCATGCTACCTGTGTGGTCAAGGAAACGGCTCGCTTGAATGCTTTGAATGCCTCTTCGTAATCCCCTATCGCTTCCGCGTCACGGGCCCAGCGGGCGGACTGCCCGAATTTTTCTGCCGGGGTGATCCCCTCAAGCAGAGCAGCTTGTCGCTGTGCCTCAAGCGTCTTCTGGGATTGAGATACGCCGGGTACCAGGTGTTCGAGCCAGCGCAGAGACTGAGCTAGGTTAGACAGAGCTGGCAGGAGACGAGCATCGCTGGACCCTGCAGCAGCAACTGCCTCCTGAGCTGTTGTGACCGCACTTTTTGCATCCTCGAGTGCTAAGTTATGGTGCTCGCCTTCTTGAAACATCAGTGACCGCTGCCGGTACGCGTCAGATAGGTTCGAGATTCGATAGGCCCGATTTGGGTGGGACGTCGGCAGCAGGTCTATGGAGCGCCCCATGTGCAGCAGAGCTTGATCCATGTCATCCATTGATCCTGTGTCCTGTGCACGCGCAGCCAAGGCAATTCCGATGTTTGTCTCATACCCAGAGGCTTCAGTTGGTCGGTTCTTTGATGCCACCAGCGCCTCGTTGAACGACTTGATTGCTTTGGTTAGATCCGCTGTCTTATGGTCACGCTCATACCGCTCGGACAGCGCATTGGCTAAATTGTTCACATAGCCGGCGTAGGTTAGTTCATCGATCGCTGAGGCTGCTGCAGCTTGTTGGGCAAGGTCGATAGCTTCGTCGAGATCTTGTGAGTTCTCGGTATCTCGGTACCGGTCACGTAGTGCTAGTGCCAGGTCGTTTCTACGCTCGGATACGCGACTAGCTACAGGTTCAGGTAGGGACAGCGCCTGGCGGTATAGCTTAATAGCATGATCTAGCTGGCTCCTATCAGCGCGCTCTTCGAAGTCGTCTGACAGGAGCACAGCGAGGTTAGTCAGGCGTGCGGCTCGCTCTGGATGCTGTTTCGGCGTCAGAGCTAGGGCTTCTTCAGCATGTTTGAGTGCCTCATCCAAATCACTTAGGGAGCCGGTTTCACGATAGCGGTCACGCTGGGCGTTACCCACGGCAGAAAGTGCCGCCGCGCGATACAAGTCAGGATCCGAGAACAGTTCCAGCGCTTTGTTGCCTTGGGTGAGGGCTTCGTCGAGCAGCGCAGAGTCAGGATTCAGCTCATTGGCATCTATACAGGCAGACACCAGGTTTACCATTGCTACACCCTGATCTTGTGATCCCTCGGGTGCGATATCGATAGCTTCCCGGTACATGCTGAGAGCCTCATCGATCAGGCCTAGATCCGAGTCGCTCTTGACAGTTTCTGAGATGGCTGAAGCCGTGTTTGTTAAGATGAGGGGGCGATCTGAGTCGTCGTCGGGAATTCGTTTCAGTGCCTTACGACCCAGGCAGACCGCTTCCTTAACGTGGTCTGGGTTTCCACTCTCGCGTGAGAGACGTCGGAGTAGCGCGACAAGGTTGGCTGTGTAGCCGGGATGATCACAGTGGTCGATTCCAAGAAGGCCTAGGCCATCCCGCATATGCTCGATAGCCTCTTCGAGAAGACCCTCGTCGGGTGTAATGTCGTGTAGGTCTTCCAGGGCTGCCGCGAGATTGAAATGGGCGATGGCTGCATCTTCAGAGGTCGTTGCCTCTGCTACGGCTCGGCGCCTCGAGTCCACAACACGTTGAAATTCTTCCTGTGACTCCCCGGCATAGCTTAGGGACAGCGCGAGGTTTGCCTCGATTCCTCGTTTGGCATCTTCGTTCAGCTGACCAGATGCAAGGGCTGACTTCCAGAGAGATATGGCCCGTTGGCGTACTGACTCAGGTACATCAGCGGCCGTGCCCGCCATTAGTCCTGTGGCGAGATTAGCCTGGCACTTGGCGATAAGTTCTAAGTCTGTTCCGTCTTTTTCTGCCCTTTTAAGGGCAGTCTCAAGCAACTCCACAAATAGAGCGAGGTCTTTTGGGTCATATTTTTCAGTGAACCGATCCCATATCATAAGAGCCACGTCATGTAGGTGAGCAGCAGATGAGCGCCCCTGCCGTTCTACGACTGACATACCACGACTGATTGCCTCGTTCAGATCCTTGGGATTGCCTTTGTCCAGGAATCGCTGGTGTAGCGCATTTGCTACGTACCATTGGAGATCTATCCAATCCGGATCATCGCTGCGTAGACTGTCCACTGCTCTTATTACCTCATCCAACGAGGGTTCCTCGTCCTTTGACGGCATCTCATCCACGTAGCTAGTATAATCAGCACCTTTCTTTACATAGTTGTTTCACAAGGAGGAAAAATGGGCTTGTTTAAGTTTTTTCATAGCAATTCTGAGGAACTTCCGTACTGTCCGTCCGCTTCAGAAGAAATTGACAAACAAGCGGCCATCCTCTTTAACGGCCCTAACGCCCGTGTCGTTTGTTGCGACACTATTGATTTCCCCTCCGTTACTATCAATGGGCCGTGTCCGCGTTGTAAACACGTTTTCAGTCAGACACAGCAGCTTGACCTCGCACCTCTTGTAAAACGTGGCGCAGGCAATAAGCAAAAGGAGATCGTTCAAGAGGTAGATTTTCTCTGTGATTGTGGGGTTACCCATCCGGGTGCTCCTTCTGGAGATAACGGATGTGGGGCAAGCTTCAGGCTCACTATCCCCAACTAAGAGATTTGAGATAGTGGTTCTGATGCAACCCGAAGATTCACCCAAAGAGCGTAGGCGTACCCCCAATGCTGATCTGCGGTTAATACAGGAGCTGCAACGAAAAGAGCTTGATCAGGCTAGGGCAGAAGCTCGTGTTTGGCGTAACGGCTACACACTTCTTCTCACAGGAACTGGTGCTGTCTTGACGTTGGCTGCGCCTCGCTTAGGGAGCGCCTCTTGGCCGTGGCGTCTGGCCTTGTCTCTCTCTTTCGGTGTGGGTATTTTGTTGCTTGCTGTGGCGTTGTGGCTTGTTCTCAATGTAGAAGGCGGTGAACATAAACTTCTACGTGGATTCAGCCTTGATTCTGTTCTGGACAAATACGGCTCAGTACAAGCGTTCCTCCTGGACGAAGCCGCCCAAGTACGCAAACGTATTCGTCGTTCCAAGATGTGGGCCAAGTTAGGTGCGTTGGCTGTGTTCATTGGCCTTATATTGACACTATGGATACCCTCATAATGGCTTAGCTGCTGCGGTTAGCGATGCCGAAAGATAATGACAGGTAGGGGAGGGAGCGGTAAATGACTCTGTCAGGTAAAGCGCAAGCTAAACTGCTCAAAGCGCGACGTTTAATGATCATCGGGCTTATCGCTTCGGTATTCGGTAACTATGTTGTCAATGCTGGTTTCAGTGCCTTTGCAGCATCTGGGACTATCGCGGTTTCAGCCCTTGTTGCTTTAAAAACGATCGAGCAAATCATTGTTTTTACCTTCCCGTTTTACGCGCGCATCATTGGCAAAATCAGCCCAGACAAGGCACTAATAACTGTAGACCTGTGTGAAGCGGCAATGAGCGCCATCGCTCTAGCGGTCACGTTCCTGCAGCCCCAGCTGGCGATTGGCTGCCTTTTTGCCTACGTGCTTATCGACGCGCTGATCGCTCCGGTCAGTGACCTTGCCGATGAGTTCTACGGGGCCGCTATCGCTAATGTGGACGAAAAAGCCGCCTTAGCTTTTAACGCCACGCTCTATTCTTGGCTCGCATTCATTGGCTTTGTGATTGGCGGGCCGCTTGGTTCTTTCTTCGCCTCGGTTTCCATTGAGGCCTTATTGCTGACAAACCTGGTTTTGTCGCTGTGCGGGGCGGGTTTGCGACTATTTGCACGGACCACGTTCGCGGCTGAGCCAATCCTTGACGTTGACGATGACGAATACGCCGTGACTGGCAGCCGCTTGCCGGTAAAAGAGTTTTTCAAGGATCTTTTTGCCTCAGGGCCGGCATCTCCACTGTTATCGCTGATGATACGAATCGCTAGTGCGATGACTGGTGAACTGTTCTTGCTCTGGGTGGCAGGAGTGTCTGCTGAACGGGCCTCTCACCTGGGTGCTTTTACGGGAATGGGGCTTGTGCTGGCGGTCTTTGGTGTGGGTGCCATGCTTGGGCCGACGGCGGGGCGCTGGCTGCGACGTATTGGCTCGGCTAAAACGGTGCTTCTGGCTTCCGCGCTGGTGTCGGGCGCTATTTTGCTGCTGTTTGGCTTATTTGAGTTGACTGTGGGTAGCTCGTTTATTTTGGCCTTGGGTTTCGTGCTTGCCATAACCATTCTTAACCGGGCACGGATGGTTGTTCTTGAAACGTTTCGCCAGGCAGAGTTTAAGGGCACGCGTTTTGTGCGGATCATGAGCTGGTCGTATTCGTTTGGGGCGCTTGGGACGATTCTTGGCTTGCAGATTGGTTACTGGCTGCACCTGTCTACACAGCCGGTTGCTTGCCTGTTTATTGGTGGGATTTTGTGGGTCTGCATAGGTGTCATCGTCAACCTCAACTACACCCTCAATTATGAAAAGCCCGTATCCCTTCCAACTACAGAATCTTCATGCTCTTAATCAGTGCAGGCCCCGTTGCCTTCACCTTCACCTAACTTATGAATAGCCAGTTATAGACACGTGCCCCTTTCACGGAAATCGCGAAAGGGGCACGGCTTGCACCTAGTCCTGCTCTCCAGTAGCTAAGTGTTCTGCTTGTTCGATGACGAGCTGTACGGCTTGTTCACGCTTGTCCGGCGGGTACTTGTACTTGGCAAGTAGTCGTTTGATGCGTGAACGCATGCGGGCACGCACCGATTCTTTGACCGTCCAGTCCAACGTAGCAGATGAGCGGATTGTGGCCACTAGTTCCCGGGCGATCGTCTTCAGGGTTTCGTCGCCCATTTCGAGGATAGCGGAGTCGTTTTGGATGATGGCGTCGTAGAGGGCGATTTCCGCATCACTCAGTCCCAGCTGCTGGGCGCGTTCTTTGTCCGCTCGCATCTCCTTGGCCAGGTTGACCAGCTCAGCGATGATCTCTGCCGTGGTGAGCGACCGGTTGGTGTAGCGGGTCAAGGCATCATTGAGCATCTCGGAGAACTTGCGGCCCTTGACCAGGTTCTTCCGGCTGACGGTGCGGATCTGATCCCCCAACAGCCGCCGTAGTAACCCCAGCTGAAGGTTGGGAGTGGTGGAGTGTGCGACGGAGTCGAGGAACTCATCCGAGAGCAGGGACAGTTCCGGGGATTCCATACCCGCGAACTGGAAGACGTCAATGACCTGGTCTGCGGTGACCGCGTCATTGAGCATCTGCCCGAGGACGGTATCGAGGTTGCTGCCCCCGCGCCGTGATTCACCTGAGTCGGGGTTGAGTATCTTTAATACTGCGGCGCGCACATCGGTGAACAGGCGCACGTCGTTGCGGATGGCCTCAGCTTCAGGACGCGAGGCCACGAGCGCGAACGCCTTCGCCAGGGCGAGCACTTGGTCGTTGTATCTGGCAGTGAGGTCCGGGTCAGACAGGACGTGGTCAAGCACGGCGGCGTACTGCGACAGACGCTCCTTGGCTGGCAGGTCCGGGGAGGAATCGAAGGTGACGCCGTGGAGCATACCCCGCACCACGTCATGCTTTTCCAGCATGACATCGACGAGCTCTTGGATGGGCACACCCGCCTGCTCACGGTCTGAGGGTGAGTACACGCTCAGTGCCTGCTGGAGGGAGGCGAACAGACCGATGTAGTCGACGATGAGTCCGCCGGGCTTGTCCTTGAAGCGCCGGTTGACTCGGGCGATGGCCTGCATGAGGCCCGCGCCCTGCATCGGCTTGTCCACATACATCGTGTGCATGGACGGCGCATCGAATCCGGTGAGCCACATGTCGCGAACGATGACGATCTCCAACTCGTCATCAGGGTTCTTCGCCCGGAGCTTGAGGTCACGCCGTTCATCCTTGGAATGGATGTGTGGCTGGAACTCGGCGGGGTCAGCAGCAGAGCCTGTCATCACGACCTTGATACGGCCCTTGTCGATGTCATCGGAATGCCATTCGGGGCGCAGGGCCGTGATCTTGTTGTAGAGGGCGACGGCGATGCGCCGGCTCATCGTCACGATCATTGCCTTGCCGGCCATGGAGGAGCGGCGCTTCTCCCAGTGGGCGACGATGTCGGCGGCAATCGCATCCAGCCGCGCTTCGGCACCGACGAGAGCCTCGAGGCGAGACCATTTGCTCTTGGCCTGCTCAGACTCTGTCTCGCTCGCCTCGCTGGTCTCGTCCACCAGTGCGTCCAGGCCCTTGAGCTGCTCGTCATCGAGGGCGATTTTCGCCAGGCGGGACTCGTAGAAGATTTTGACGGTGGCCCCGTCCTCGACTGCGCGGGTGAGGTCGTAGACGTCTACGTAGTCGCCGAAGACAGCGCGGGTGGAGCGGTCATTGGTCTCGATCGGGGTGCCGGTGAAGCCGAGGAAGGTGGCTCCCGGTAGTGCGTCACGCAGGTGCTTGGCCAGTCCGGCTTTCAACCTGCCCTGGCTGTCGAGGCTTTCCTCGAAACCGTACTGGGAGCGGTGGGCCTCATCGGCGACGACGACCACGTTGCGGCGGTCGGTGAGCACCGGGTTGGTGTCACCGTCCTGGCCGGGCGCGAACTTCTGCAGTGTGGTGAAGATGATCCCGCCCGAGGCACGGGTCAACAGACGGCGAAGATCGTCTCGTCCAGTTGCCTGGACCGGGGTTTCCGGCAGGATCTGTGCGGGCGCGAATACTTCACCGTAGAGCTGGTCATCGAGGTCGTTGCGGTCGGTGATGAACACGAGGGTGGGGTTGGCCATGCGCGGGTCACGCATGAGCTTGGCGGCGTAGAAGACCATCTCAAAGCTCTTGCCGGAGCCCTGGGTGTGCCACACCACGCCACCACGCTTGTCTCCGCCTGGGCTCGCAGCACGAACTGTTGATTCTACAGCCGCGTTGACAGCCCAGTACTGGTGGTACTTCGCGATGCGTTTGATGGTGGCACGGCGCCGCTGCCCGGTTGTATGGTCGGTGACCGCCTCGTCGGAGTAGACGACGAAATTGCGCAGGATGTCGAGGAAACGCTCGGGTGCGAACACGCCCTTGAGCAGCACCTCGAGGGCAGGCCGGTTCGTGATGACGTCACGCCCGTCAATGGTCTTCCACGGTGCATAATGCTCGAATCCGCCAGTGAAGGAGCTCATCGCTGCACTGGTGCCATCAGAGATGACTGTGACGACGTTGGGAATGAAGACGCTGGGGATCTCACGCCGATAAGTCTGGATCTGGTTCCAGGCATTGCGGAGAGTGGCGTTCTCGTCAGCCGGGTTCTTCAGCTCCAACAGGCCAACGGGCAGACCGTTGAGGAAAATGAGCACGTCGGGTCGGCGGTTGTGGCCGGCCTCGATAATGGTGAACTGGTTGAGCGCCCGCCAATCGTTGTTCCCCGGGGTATCGAAGTCCACGAGCTGTAGGCGCATGGTGGAAGGTCTGCCGTCATCGTCAGTGGTCTCAACCGGCACCCCACGCACCATCAGTTCATGAAGCCGCTGGTTCTCACTCATGACATCCTGCGACTCCGCGCGTTGAATCCGCGCCACAGCAGAACGAACAAGATCAGGATCAACGCCAGGGTTCAGACGGGTGAGTGCGTCAGCCACGTGGCTCCACAGGATGCAGTCACCAGGGGAATCCCTGACATCCTCCACTGCGGCATCCACGGGTGCGTACCCGGTGTGAAAACCAATCTCAGCAAGCCATTCTTTTGCAGCCTGTTCCACTGTCGACTCGTCGAAGTGATCAGTGCGCATCATCATTACCTGGATCAATGGCTTTGGCTGCTTCAATGGTGAAGCGGTCGAAGTCGGAGACGTAGTGGGCGTCCTGAACCTTACGGAACACCGCGAACTCCCGCAGGGCATGGTCATCAGCCATCTTCTTGCTGATGGTCCCGGCATTGTCGAGAATCTCGCGCGCATCCAGTGTGAGAACTTGGTTGAGAAATTCCACCCAGTCTTCCATTGTGGTGGCGATCTGGCGGCGTGCTCGAGATTCTGCCAGATTAAGATATGTCTCCACCAGGCGGCCCAGATCCTTGAGTTCATCGGAAGTGAGGTAGTTCTTACCGACGGTGACATCGCTCCGAAGAATTTTGCCGTCTGGGCTGTTCTTCCACGAGGTGAGACCCATATACGGTTGGGACGCATCCGCACGCTCTTTGATGAGTTCGGCGGCGGTGTGACCGTGGACCGCGTAGTGCATTTTGTTCTGCACGGTGGCGAAGAACTGTTTTGCAACTGGCGAGGATGACTCGTAATCGACAGCGGTGGTGAAGATATCGGTCACCTTCTGGTAGAAGCGCCGCTCGGAGAGACGGATCTCCCGGATCTCCTCGAGGAGCTGCTCGAAGTAGTCCACTCCGAGGATCTCACCCTGTTCCATGCGCGCACGATCGATGACGTAGCCGCGCAGTGTGAAGTCTCTGAGTACCTTGGTTGCCCACTGCCGGAAGTGTGTGGCACGGATGGAGTTCACCCGGTAGCCGACCGAGATGATGGCGTCGAGGTTGTAGTGGTCGATGCCGCGCGTGACCTGCCGCGACCCCTCGGTTCGAACCATTCGGAAATTCCGAACAGTTGCCTCCCTCACAAGCTCTTGGGAGTCGTAGATGTTGGCGAGATGCTCATTGATGGTCGGCGCAGAAACACCGAACAGCTCAGCCATGAGCTTCTGGCTGAGCCAGATGGTGCCGTCCTCATAGCGCACCTCGATCGCCCCGTTCGTCTCACTGGTGAAGACGAGGAACTGCGAGGCGGAGACCTCCACGTGTTTGTTCTCAGACATCTGCGACCTCCTCATCTAGGGCTTCACTGACCAGGCGCCCAGCCTCATCCACTCGCATCCGCCCACTCATAAGCTCAGGCAGCAGAGCGTCGCGAAGCGGCGCGAGTCTCTGATTTTCATCACGTCGCGCCCCCATGAAAGTCAGTAGCGGTATCGTTGCCTCGTTAAAAGCGACTAGATCAGACTCCTTTGGTGTAGCGATTGTGTACCTGCTGAAGAAGTCTGCTGAAAGACGTTGTCTGCCTGACGAGCCGCTCATAGCCTGCCGGCAGGTCTCTCTGAAATTAGGATCTCGCGCGAGAGCATAGATCCATGTGGTGCTAATTTCTCCCCGCGGCGAGAGGACAATGAACTCCGTTGATCCAAACCCAACTTCGGAGCTGCTGAGGAAATCAACGATTGCAGTCTTGCCATTTTCTAAGCATGGGCTGATGCGCGCGAATAGCACGTCACCGTTAGAGAACCTACTTCCGGCACCTACCGGCATCACCGCGTGGGTGTTAATTACAGGAAAATCAGAGGGAATATCTTGCATCGATACCTTTATGGCAAGGCTTTCCCTCTTCAATGAGTATCGAGGGTTGACTTCCATCAAGTCCGATAGCGCAGTGCCGGCAGATACGTGCCCACTATTGAAAAGCTGAGAAAAATGACCCAGAATGAGCGATTCTGAAAGAGAAATAGTTCGCAGGTTGGATTCAATTTTGTCGTCCAGTGCGCCCAGCACACCAGCAATCCGCTGCTGCTCCTCCAATGAGGGCAGGTCCACGACATAGTTGCGCAGAGCGTCAGACTGAACCCGTTGCCTGCCCGAGCTGCCGTTCATATTTGCGATCAAATGCGAGCGTAGGTCTGTTGTGCGCAGAAGGTAGTATGCAAATTCAGACAAGCTCTTACCTTCGATACCACGAACAACGATGAACTCTGTAGATCCACTTGCTGGAGTGGCTTTTTCTGACTGT
Source organism: uncultured Actinomyces sp. (assembly GCA_938028585.1). Taxonomy (GTDB): domain Bacteria; phylum Actinomycetota; class Actinomycetes; order Actinomycetales; family Actinomycetaceae; genus Pauljensenia. The sequence continues at coordinate 11,392 of CALIZH010000390.1, forward strand.
GAGGCTCGGTAGATTGAGGTTTTTCCGTTTTCTAGAGAGGGTGTTATTCGCGCTACAAGTACATCGCCATCAAGGAATTTTGACCCAGCTGTGAACTTTTTTGTCTTTTTCGATCCTACGGTGCGGGCCCATGGTTCGATATCTGCCATTTCGACGAATGGCACGTCGCTATTCTTCGCAATCTTTATCTTGGGGTCAACCTCAAACACGTCGCCGAAGGTGCTAATCATGATCTTCCCTCCAACATTGCTCGAATCCGAGCTTCGAGTTCGCGGCCGCGGTCGAGCTCGGCGAGGAGCTCGGCGGTGAGGCGAGCGATCTTCTCCTCGGTGGGTTCGGCGTCGGGGTCCTCCGTCTGTTCGAGGCCGACGTAGCGTCCCGGGGTGAGGATGAAGTCGTTGTCGCGGATCTCCTCGAGGGTGGCTGCCTTACAGAATCCGGCCACGTCCTCATAGTTCTCGTGCGCGTCACGGGAACGCCAGGTGTTGTAGGTGCCGGCGATGCGCTCGATGTCCGCATCGGTGAGCTGCCGTTGTG
>CALIZH010000391.1 GCA_938028585.1 uncultured Actinomyces sp.
CGGAGGCTCTTTCCTCCTCCCAAGACGAGCACCTGTTAAGCGACAGTCTTCAAGTCTCGACGTGCCTGGGGGATAACAACGAGGTACCGAAGTCTCTGTGTACTACTGGAGAAAAGGGCGAAGAGTTTCCTCTTCACAATGGCCAGCTTCGGCTTCGAACGACTCCGGTCGATCGTGAGGCTGAGCGCGGAATTGATGGGGGTTATGAACTCACTGTTCATTTCAACCCTTCTTTGTTTATGCAGGATTCGCGCTATTTGGTTGAATTAAGCGCACGAACAGACGCTGCAGGTATAGAAAAAATTGCTCCGCGCTCACTTGGTTTTGAATCCCTCAAAGAGCTTGGCCATGGAACTGCGTTCGAAGAAGAGATCGACGGCACCGAGGAAGTCTTTCGGGGATTTGTTTTCGAGGCCAGGGGAGAGGATTTCACAGCTGGCCCCCTGCATGCACGTTTTGCTGAGCTAGGTATTCGCTCGCTGCGTCTTCGCCTTCACGAAGAAATCCCAGGGCACGAGCCTCGTCTGATCGCAGAGGCAGAGTTTAGCGCAAGCATTGAAGCTCCTCAGCCCCAGACGCAAGAGCCCGAACAGAGCACTGAAATCTCAGCCCCGAAGAACACTCAAGAGCAAGAATCCGTACAAAGTGGAGTTACCCCGCTCCCAGAGACAAGGCAGGCTCGCGACGCTTCACTGGCCTCGTCAATCAGTGCGCACACCCAAGCGGCTCCTCGCGTGAACTCTAGCGAGCGTCGTCTTGTTCTTGACCACGGGCATATTGACCTCTTCTACATGACACTTGATGATTCGGGACTGCCCGTATTGAAGGTGATGGAAGACGTCACCGGATCGGGGGTTCAACACGAAGCTGAAGAACTCCGCTTGATCGTTCCTTCCTCTGCTCTGACGCACTCGCTTCCTCAAGACATTGTCGCCGGTGGCACTGGATATTTCCTTCCGCAAACTCAAGATCCAACTTTGCCGTGGCCCGGATGGGATGTTCTCTCTCTTGCACCAGCAGGATTTGAACGCGTTGAATTTGATGTCAGCTACACCCATCCCAACGGTGGACGTATTTCACTGTGGACCGAAGACTTCCTTTCGGGTCGTAGTTCGCGACTGCGTTCGGGAGGATTTGAGCTAGATCCACATGGCTCAACAATTGCTCAAGATTATCTTTCGCACACGCATGCCAATTGGGTCTTTTCTCAAGCAGGAATCTATGAACTGAGCGTTCAAGCGCGTGCATATCGAAGTGACGGTTCTTTTGAAACGACACGTAGCGCTGCGTACCTCATTGAGGTAGGAGGCACCCAAGGGGTGTCGACGCCGCAGAACTCAGCTGTTCAAAGCGGCGGGGTACTTCCCCCAGCGGTTGAAGAAAGCGCTGCAGGCGGCGAGGAAGAATCACTCACGCGTGATGCACCACAGCGCGTTGGGTCTGAGCGCTGTATTGCAACTCGTATTACCCGTGAAGCAGATGAAGATGAAGTCTCGCGTATCCGCAGCGATAGCGAAACTCCCAATCAGGCAATTACGACCCTGAATGTTCAGGTTGGTAGTGAAGGCGGAATTACTGATGGGCACTTTGATCTGGGACCGGCGATTGAAAACGGTCAATTAGTCGCGCGAATTAAAGATGACCGATCTGTGCCTGCGGTGTGGAAAGACCCCGCATCAATGACCTTCGCGCTGGGAGAGAAGGCAAAGATCAAGGCTCCTGAAGCTCTGAGCTTTGCCGCGGATGCTGGGCAAGATGTGTGGATGATTCCCGCTACCCAGATTCGAGGGGTCCCGTGGCTCGGGATGAATTCACAGCGTGAAGAAATCGTGACTGAGACCAGTGGGCAGGTCCGTTTCTCTCTCCTTGATGTTCAAGGCCCCGGAAATGTTGCAGTCTTTGAATCGGGAAGCCTGGGGGCAGGAATTGGCACTCACGTTTTCGACGGTGCAGGAACGAGCTACACCCTGCCTGCCAACACTCATGCTCACCAAAACTGGGTCTTTACCGAGCCAGGCTCCTACCAACTCACGATCGCCATGAGTGTCACCCCTCGTGGCGAGGACTTGCGCGGAAGCGGAAGTGGAACGGCTGGGTCCTTGATCGCAGCCGGTGGAACAGGGGAGCACGGACGTCCTCTGGTTTACGCAATCGTCGGCCGCACGGCCTCGGGACAACCGTGCAGCCTGGCATCAACGGGTGCGGGCGCGGCAGAGCTTGCTCCCATAATCCTCGCGGCCCTCCTCATGGGATGCGGGTGCGTCGTGGTCTCGACTCGCATGCGGGTGAGGCAGTGAAGATTGCGCGAATTGCAGTAGTAGCCCTTGCATGCGTACTTTCTGCAGTAACTGGAGGCTGCACGCCGCATGTCGATGCCTCATCACAGCGACTGAGTATCGTAGCCACAACTGGGATCTTGGCTGATTTAGCACGAAATGTCGGTGGCGACTATGTCGATGTTCATCAGCTGATTCCCAACGGCGCAGATCCGCATTCCTGGGAACTGAGCCTGAGAGGCATCCGTGATATCGCCTATGCGGATATTGCCGTCACGAACTACCTGATGCTCGAAGACCACTCGGTGATCCGTGCTCTTGATGCGAATCTTCCCAAGGACGCTCTTTCACTGTCCTTGGCGGAAGAAAGCGCAAAGTTTGGCGGTAGTTTGATTCCTCTTGTTGAAGATCGCTCCCTGGATACGCCCTGGCTTGGAATGCGAGTCTACGGTGACGGAAGCCAGAGTGGAGCAACGCGATCGTCCCAAGTTGAACTCTCTGTCACTGATGTTGAGGGGCCGGGGCACGCATGTGCTTACATCACGACAAGTTTTGGAAGTCCAGAGATTGCCTTTGCCTCTCGGGATGGTTTTGATGCCGGTAATCATTGGGCAACCGACACTTCGATTCTGCCCGTTGGGGCACACCAACACATGAGCTGGGTTTTTACTCAGCCCGGTGTCTACACGCTGCATTTACGAGCGCGCTTGCGGGTGACTGCTGACGCGGAGCCCATTGAGCTTCCTGCCTCGCAGGTGACTTTTGCGGTGGGAATTGATTCAGAGAAAGTTGCCCAGGAACGTGGTCTCTTTCTTTTGCGCCGAGGCCACAGCGACATCACCGTGGACCTGAAGTCTCGCGCATTAACCCTGATGGTTGACCGAGAAAAAGACGGTGGAGTGCCTGAGGGGGCGCCGCTACGCGAAGCCGTGGAGGAGAGCAACGGCTTACCTTCGACTCTTGCTTCTTTGGACATTGAGCGCGTGCTGATTGACGTTCCATCACGTACTTTGCGCGAGATTCCCAAAGGTCGGGGATGGGAGTTTTTAGGCTCAGGTGATGGGCAGGCCTATGTTCTGCCCCAGGCTGTGCTCGGTAAACATGTCCACGGTGACATTGATCCACATGCATGGCATGACATTCATAATGCGCAGGCTTATGTGCGAGTTATTGAGAATGCACTATCAACGCGCGACCCGGAGCATAGCGCGCAATACGCAGCCAACGCCTCGGCCTATATTGCGAAACTCGATGAGACTGATCGCGAGGTTTCGCACACCATTGCAGGCATCAATCCACTTGATCGCAAGCTAGTCACTACGCACGATGCCTATGCCTATCTTGCACGTGCGTATGACTTTGAAATCGCTGGTTACCTGAGTGCTCAGGACGGGAGCGAGGCCTCGATTGCAGATCGTAAACGCATCGCTGAAACCTTGAAGAACATGAAAATTTCTGCGGTTTTCTTGGAACCAGAAAAGCGCAAGCGTCACCCTGTGATCGCACAAGTCGCAGAAGAAAACGGTGTTCGAGTTTGCGGGCTGTATGGCGACACTTTGGATGCGGATGCCTCGACGTATATCGACATGATGAAAGCGAATGCTCGCTCACTGTCGCGGTGTTTAGGAAAGGATCACACATGATGAAGAGGATGAGTACGAGAAATATAGCGCGGGGGCTATCAGCGCTCTTTGTCAGTATTGCTGTGAGCGCCAGCGTCGTACTGCCAGCGGCAGCGGATGATCCTCTGACTCAGCACGTAGATTCCTCTGAGCAGGTGGTGCGCGAAGAAGCCACAATTGAACGCGGTCACGTTGACTTGGGGCCAAAGATTGTTGATTCAAAACCGGAGATTCTGGCACGCGATGACTCAGGAGAAACACCGATCTGGCGTCCTTTGCACACTCTTGTCTTTCGCGTGAGCGATTCTGGTAAGCTTCAGGTTCCCTCAGACCCCAGTTATTCATTCCTGCACGCACACGAGGGAGAGTCATACTGGGTAATTCCCCAGACTCAAAACCCTCGTGTTGTTTGGCTGGGATGGAACACTCAAGACCCCGAACTCATTAAGGTCATGGGCAGTGGAGCAACGATGACCCTGGGGAATCTTCAGGGCCCCGGTCAAGCCTGGCTTTTCCTGCAAGATGGGGCTTTCGGGGCACCGACAGTCTTATATGACTCTTCTACTTCCTCCCAATCAGATATCTGGGTCGAGGCAAATACGCACGTTCACGCAAATTGGGCGTTTTCTGCTCCGGGTGCTTACGCACTCAGCGTGCGCTGGTGTTTTGGAGATAAAGAGGCACCGCAATGCGTGTCAGACACACTTAGGTTTGTCGTTGGCGATGAGGTAAAGGTCGAAGAAGCCCGCGCGCTCACGCCAAGCGCGCTCGCGGCCTCGACGAAAGAGGGGACGCACACTGCCAAGCCGCAGGCACCGCGTGAACAAGGCGGAAATAGCGAGTATCTGATCTATGGAGCGATCTGTCTGGCCTTGGGCGTGATTGCTTTTATCATCGTTGCGCATCGGACGAAGAAGTCTCAAAAGCAGATTGAGAAAGCGCGCGAGGATGTTTCTCGTGACTTCGGGGCGGAAAGTGACGTCTGATGGGTACTGAGAATTCGGTTTCAGCACTCGATATCTGCAACTTGGACGTGTCCTATCCCGGACGTGAGGTACTCAAATCGGTCTCACTCACCGTTGCTCCCGGGGAGTTTTGTGCGCTCATTGGTCCCAACGGTGCCGGAAAGACGACTCTTTTGCGCGCAATACTCGGCGTGATTCCTTCCCGCTCGACTCACATCACCTCAATGGGCGTCCCGCTTCAGCCCAGTTCAGTGGGCTATGTTCCGCAGCGTCATGAGTTTGCCTGGGATTTTCCTATCAGCATCCGTCAGGCGGTTCTCAGTGCGCGAGCTCGCCGGATTGGATGGGGAGGCCGGGCAAAGATCGACGACCATCGCGCCGTCGAAGAGGCACTGCATCAGGTTGGCCTCGCGCAGCTCGGAGATCGAGTGATCGGGGAGCTTTCGGGTGGCCAACGTCAGCGAGTGCTGGTTGCTAGGGCTCTTGCTTTACGCCCGCAATTGCTTCTATTGGATGAACCCTTTACTGGACTGGATATGCCGACTCAAGAAAGCCTGATGGACGTATTCCGCAGGCTCGCACTCAGCGGTTGTGCCATCCTCATGACAACCCACGACATTCTTGGGGCTATTGATGCCTGTGATCGGCTTTTCTTGTTGAACTCGACCGTTGTTGCCTCGGGGAAACCAGAAGAAATTCGCGATCCTCAGGTGTGGATGCGCACCTTTGACATTCGCCCATCAAATCCTCTGCTCAAGGTTCTGGGGGTGATCTAAGTGCTGAGTATCATTGATTTTCTTCACGATCTGACGAATCCAGCATTGGCATTCTTACCCCGTGCGATTCTTGTCACCTGCGTTGCAGCCTGCGTATGCGCAGTAGTCGGGTGTCATGTTGTTTTGCGCGGGATGTCTTTCATTGGAGACGCCGTTGCTCACTCTGTTTTCCCCGGCCTTGCGATCGCTTTTGTCTGTTCGGGATCCCTGGTGTTGGGGGGAACGCTTGCAGGCGTCGGAACTGCTGTGCTTGTTGCACTTCTTTCGCAAAATAGGCGTTTGAAGGAAGACTCAATCATTGGTGTTCTTTTCGTTGGAGCCTTTGGTTTGGGATTGGTCATCATTTCTTGGGCACCGGGATACGCGGGGTCCCTCCAAGACTTCCTATTTGGCTCGCTGACGGGTATTCCGGCTTCTGAAGTACCTTTCGTACTCATTGCATCAGCAGTGATCGTTGGGGTTTTTGCTTTCTTTCACAAAGAGGTTGTTGCCGTGAGTCTTGATCGAGAGAGCGCTCGAGTCGCCGGATTACCTGTGATGGCTCTGGATCTTTTGGTCTATATCAGTGTTGCCGGCGCAGTTGTGATTTCCGTCCAGATCATTGGCAATATCTTGGTTCTTGCCCTACTCATTACCCCGGCGGCAAGTGCTCGGCTTCTAACAAATTCACTGGGTGCGATGATCAGAACTGCTCTTGTCATCGGTGTGCTGAGTTCTCTGTGTGGTATTTACCTCTCCTGGTCCTTGGATCTTCCGGCGGGAGCATCAATTGTCTGCGTTGTTACGCTCGTTTTTATTGCTGCGTGGGTTTATCGATCCTGCCGGTCTCGTTTCGCATAGTGGAAAAGTATTGCTCGGCTCCTGAGACGCCACTAGGTTTGGGCCTGTATTAAGGAAGGAAACGTCTACATGAGCACGGCAGCATCTCCTGCGAAACGTCGCACGCGCGACACATGGACCAGCCAAACTGGCTTTTTAATGGCGGCGATCGGTTCTGCGATCGGCTTGGGTAATATCTGGCGATTCCCAGGCGTTGCATACACCAATGGTGGGGGAGCATTCCTTGTTCCCTATCTCGTCGCTCTGCTTTTTGCTGGTATCCCGATCCTTTGGCTCGAGTACGCCGTTGGCCATAAGTTCCGTGGAACCCCTCCGTGGGCTTTCCGCCGCATGAACGCTAAAGGAGAGTTCCTCGGCTGGTTGTGCGTGTTCATCTGCTTCGTGATTATTACCTACTACGCCGCGGTTGTTGCGTGGTCGGGAAGCTACGTCTTCTATTCGATTACCGAGGCCTGGGGTGAAGACTCGCAGACCTTCTTCCTTTCTTCTTTCCTGGGAACCGTCGGTTCTGATGAATTCTCATGGACCCCAGTAGCGGCCGTTGCGATCCCGCTTGTCTTGGTGTGGGCGTGCATTTTGCTCATCGCCTCTTTCGGTGTCGCGCGAGGGGTGGAAAAGGCCAATAAGATCTTCCTTCCTCTTTTGGTCGTCCTCTTCCTTGCTCTTGTAGTGCGTGCGCTCTTCCTTCCCGGTGCGCTGGAAGGCTTGAGTGCGTTCTTCACACCTAATTGGAGCTCCCTCGCTCAACCCAAGGTGTGGCTAGCCGCATTTGCTCAGATTTTCTTCTCCCTCTCGGTTGGCTTCGGAATCATGCTGACCTACGCCTCGTACCTCCACAAGAAGTCGAACGTCACCGGAACTGCTTTGGTCGCTGGCTTTGCTAATTCGTCCTTCGAAATTCTTGCTGGTATTGGCGTGTTCTCAGCACTTGGATTCATGGCGCATTCGCAAGGAATTGCTGTTTCTGAGTTGAAGGGACTGACCGGTCCGATTCTTTCCTTCGTGACCTTCCCGAAGATTATTTCGATGATGCCGGGTGGACCGCTTTTTGGAGTCCTGTTCTTCTCGTCGCTTGTCCTCGCAGGTATCACCTCGCTGCTTTCGCTCTTACAGGTGGTTTCTGGAGCAATTCAAGATAAGTTTGCCTTGACCCCCGTGAAGGCTTCGCTCGTCATGGGAATTCCGACAACGATTATTTCTTTGGCGCTCTTTGCGACACGTTCCGGTCTGAACACCTTGGATATCGTTGATAACTTCATCAATAATGTGGGCGTTGTTGGTTGTGCGATTGCCATGACGCTTTACACCGCACTTGTTCGCCCCAGGCTTCGTGGTCTGCGCACACACCTGAATTCTGTCTCTGCGCCGTCGATTCCTCCCGTATGGGACTACCTCGTCGGAATCGTTATTCCTCTGGTGCTGGCATTCATGCTGGTCACCTCAGTGATTTCTAGTATCAGTGAAGGCTATGGCGGCTACGCCGGATATCTTGTGAACATCTTCGGGTGGGGTTCTGTCGGTTTCGCGCTCCTTGCATCCGCAATTGTTACCCTGATGCCTTGGTCGCATCCTCATCGCTCAAGCACGTCGTCAACATCTAAGGAGATCGCATGAATCCCGCTGCTATCATCATGATGATTGTGACGATCCTTCTGGTATGGGGAGGGCTTGTTGCATCCGTGGTTATGCTCAGAATCCTGCCAACTCCGGATGCAGATGAGGAGCAGGAAACTCTTGCTTCGCAAAAGGCCGAAGTTCCGACACGATAGGGGAAGATGTGCGCCTCGTCGCCTTTGATCTTGATGACACCCTGGCACCGTCGAAGTCTGCGCTTCCGGAGCCGATGGCCAATCAACTTCGCGCACTGCTCAAGTGTGTCCCAGTGTGTGTGATCTCTGGCGGAGAGTTTGGGCAGTTTCGCACCCAGTTATTGGACAACCTCGGCGCTTCTTCTTCTGAATTGAAGAACTTGCATCTCATGCCCACCTGCGGGACGCGCTACTACCGTTGGAATGAGCAGGATGCTCAGTGGGAGCAGGTCTATGCCAATGACCTGACTACAGAGCAGCGTGAGCGCGCGATTGCCTCGCTCGAACGCCATGCGCGTGAGCAAGGAGTGTGGGAAGCCCATCCTTGGGGTGAAATCATTGAGGACCGAGGCTCGCAGATTACCTTCTCAGCGTTGGGGCAGCAAGCTCCACTAGAGGCGAAGCGCGCGTGGGACCCGACAGGCGACAAGAAGCGGGCTCTTCGTGACGCGGTCGCAGAGGATCTTCCAGACCTTGAGGTGCGTGGGGGAGGATCAACTTCGGTTGATATCACTCGTCACGGAATCGATAAGGCATACGGGATGGGCAAGCTAGTTGAGATCACTGGAATCGCACCAGAAGATATGCTCTTCATTGGGGATCGCCTAGACGAGGCTGGTAATGATTATCCAGTGAAAGCTGCCGGATACCCGACCCTCGCCGTGAGTGGTTGGGAAGAATGCGTTGATGTGATTGCGGATATCGTGAAGGAACTACGCACGAGGTAGTCGCGTTGCCCACAGGGCAACCGCACTTGCTGCAGCAACGTTGAGCGAATCAACGCCACCCATCATGGGGATACGAACGACGTAATCGGTGCGTGACAGGGTGCTCTTCCTCAGACCATCGCCTTCCGTTCCCATGACCAAGGCAATGCGTGAATCTTTATCTGTCATCACGGGCATCGTTACGAACTCATCAAGGCTAACGGAATCATCACTGAGCGCCAGAGCTGCCAGA
>CALIZH010000392.1 GCA_938028585.1 uncultured Actinomyces sp.
CGTCCCGACTGATGTCGAGAACGTACACATTCAGTCCTCCAATGTGAAGCTCACATCCACACACGCGCTCACAAGTCTGGTCATCGACGGATCAAACAACTCTGTCAACCTGGAATCCGCAAAGAAGATTACTTTTACGGGTTCTCAGAACGTCGTACACTACACCTCAGGTGACCCCGACATCAGCGATTCCGGTACGGGTAATTCCGTCTCGGAAGACTGATAGGGCACTGAATTTAACTTTCAGCAAGGAAGCTGGGGTACATCGCTACCCCAGCTTTTTTGCGCTTAATTTCGACTGTTTAATTTCAAGTGAGCCCCCGAACCAGTCGATCGCCCTCAAATGAACTTCTCCCCCACAGCCAGTGACCAACCAGATGGAAGGTACACATGTCTACTCACCAGCCCACTACCGAGGCCTCAATGAAACCCGAAATGACAAGCGGAACTCACCCCGCGGATCAGGGCGATGCGGGCTACGATAAAGCCCTTAAAAACCGCCACCTGCAGATGATCGCAATCGGTGGATCAATTGGTACCGGCCTCTTCCTCGGTGCAGGTGGACGTCTTGCACAGGGCGGCCCTCTTCTTGCTCTCGCCTACGCGGTTTGTGGAGTTTTCGCCTTCCTCATGGTCCGCGCACTCGGTGAGCTCGCAATCCGTCGCCCCTCCTCTGGAGCCTTCGTCTCTTACGCACGTGAATTCCTTGGTAGGCGCGGTGCTTTCATCACCGGCTGGTTCTTTTTCCTTGACTGGGCGGTGACGGTGATGGCAGATATTACAGCGGTCGGCGTCTATATGCACTACTGGAATCTCTTCGAGTGGATCCCTCGTTGGGTGATCGCTCTGATCGCTCTTGTCCTGGTTTTCTGCCTCAACATGCTGTCGGTGAAAGCCTTCGGTGAGGCCGAATTCTGGTTTGCTCTCATCAAAGTTGCAACGATTTTGATCTTTATGGTGCTTGCTATTTGGGCGATCATCACCCAGGCCCCGATGGGCGACCACACTGCCGGCGTCCACAACATCGCTGAAAATGGCGGCCTACTCCCACAGGGCATCGCACCGATTTTCGCACTGACCCTGGGCGTTGTCTTCGCTTTTGGTGGCACTGAAATGGTGGGCGTTGCTGCCGGCGAAGCGAAAGATGCACAGAAGATACTTCCCAAGGCAATCAACTCGATGGCCCTTCGAATTTTCTTCTTCTACGTCGGTATCGTCACTCTCATGGCTTTGGCCCTGCCCTACACCGTTTATTCCTCCGACGAGTCCCCCTTCACCACCTTCTTCTCTTCGCTCGGAATTCCTCACGCCGGTGATATCGTCCAGATTGTCGTTCTAACCGCAGCTCTTTCCTCGCTCAATGCGGGACTCTACGCGACGGGCCGAACCCTTCGCTCAATGGCCGTTTCAGGCGAAGCCCCCAGCTTCGCCTCGAGACTGAATAAGCACCACGTCCCCTACGGCGGAATTATCATCACCGCCTCACTCGGACTGCTGGGGGTACTGCTCAACGCATTCCTCCCCGACGATGCTTTTGAAATCGTCATGAGTTTGGCCGGAATCGGCATTGCGGGCACCTGGGCGATGATCCTCATTACCCACCTGGCATTCCTCAAGCGCGTGCGTGCCGGCGAGGAGGAACGCCCCTCATACCGCATGCCGGGCGCACCTTTCACGAACTACATCTCGCTGGCTTTCTTTGCGATTGTCGTTGCTTCAAATGCCACCAGCACCAATGGCCGTTGGACCCTCGCTCTCTTCGCAGTGGTGGTCGTAGCAATGGTTTGTGGTTGGTATGTAATTCACGGTAAATTTTCTTCAAATGACGAGGCCCCGCGCCAGTTAGGCGAATAACCACCCCTCTGCTCTCGTTTCTTTTTCGCTATCCAATGATGGAAGAGGACGCACTATGAGGATTCATGTGACGTATGCAGGCGGAACAATCGGGATGGTTGATTCTCCTGACGGTTTACGACCGGGCGCCGATATGGCGTCATGGCTCAACACTCAGTTCGACGGGATCGAGCTCAAGGGACATGTGTCAATGTCTCAGCTCTCGCCGCTGGTCGACTCTTCGGAAACGACACCGATCCACTGGCAGATGATCATCGACGATATTCGCGCTCATGCCGATGAAGCCGATGCCTTCTTGGTTCTCCACGGGACCGACACCATGGCCTATAGCGCTGCGGCACTGTCGTATGCGCTGGCTGATTTGACGAAGCCCATTGTTTTAACGGGTTCTCAGTACCCTCTAGGCGTCGTCGGAACCGACGCCTCCGCGAATGTGACAGGTGCTTTGCGCGCAGCCGGAAGTTCCCAGGTGAGCGGCGTGACTTTGTTCTTTGGTCATATGCTGCTGGCAGGAAATCGTTCAACGAAGACCTCATCATGGGCCTTCGCCGGCTTTGATTCACCTTCGACCTTGCCGATCGCGCGTACAGGTGCCCCTTGGCGCTGGTATCACAGTATCGAGGCCGGTGAAGGTTGGGCTAATCCCGCACCTTACACTCGCCACGACGTTGCCGTTGTGGACATTGTTCCCGGCCTAAGCGCTGCTCGCTTACGTTCCATGTTCACTCCCCTACCCGAGGCCGTGATCATCCGCGCATACGGCGTGGGGAATATTCCGGCTTCAGACCCTGGTTTTGTGGATGTTTTGCAGAAACTGCGCGAGGCCGAGGTTCCCTTGATCGTTGCCTCGCAGTGCTACCAGGCCGAGGTTGTCTTAGGCCATTACGAGGCCGGGAGCACTCTGGCGCGCTTGGGCGCGATTAGCGCGCACGACATGACGCTTGAGGCCTTGTATGCGAAGACAATCTTCTTGCTCTCGCAGGGTTTGCAGGGTGAAGAGTTCGCACAGTGGATGAATCGATCTATTGCTGGCGAAGTGAGCCTTCCCGGCATTGCGTAGCTGACCTGCGGTTTTAGCTATTCCAGCGGATATAGGATGCACCTAAACCGGTACAGATCGCGAAAACTGACCACTCGATACAAAACGTATTGAATACAAATATAAATGCGGGGTATTTCGATAAGAAATACCCCGCAAAATATCGATGGAATTCAGAAGAAAGATCAGCGATTTTCCTTCTCAAACTGCTCGACAATAGCAGAAGGAATCCGACCACGATCGCTCAGTTCGATTCCCTTTTCTCGAGCCCAACGACGCACGCGAACACTCTTTGCTTCAGCATCTCCACACGGCGTGCTGCGACGACTATTGAGACGCCCACCTACCCTACGAGCTGCGGAAATCCACGGTTCGATGTCGCGCTCAAATTGCTCAGCATTCTGGTCGGAAAGATCAATTTCATACGATACGCCTTTGAATGCGAATGAAATTGTCTGCTTGGCGACCGAGCCATCACGGTCATCAACTAATACAACGACTTTCTTCTGCATAGTTTTCACCCTTCGAAAACATGTCAATCGCAGAGAAGAATCCTTTTTTCTACGATCGGGTAATGCACTTTTCGAAACCACGCTATCACATTTTCGATATTAACTATTAATTTTCTATACCCCCGAAATTGCCTGTCTCATTTTCGATTCAAGCGTTGTATGGCCTGATCAAAACCTATAAACTGTCCTTTCGTTAGAGAACCTCGAGGATGAAGGCTAAAACGGAGAAGGGACATGAACCAAGCAAAGCGGGCTCGCGAGATCGAACAGTTTTTCATTACTATCACTAGGGCTTCTGCGGCTCTGGAGGCAACGCTCAAGCGCGAGTTCGGACTTTCACTCGGTGAATATCGCGTCCTCGATGAGGTCGCTTCAGCCGGTAAAATTGGAATCCGCATGGGAGAACTTGCCCAATCGGTCATTTTTAGCCCTTCGCGTTTGACGCACACCTATCGTCGTCTAGCCGATCGCGATCTCATCGTTCGCACCCCCTACGAATTCGATCGTCGCGGTGGCACAATCACCATCACCGATGCAGGCAAGAAACTTGTCACCTCCGCCCAACAGGCTGAGCGAGCACTTCTGCGCGACATTATTAGCGACGACATCTCTGATGAAGACCTCAACGTATTGATCCGCGTTGGTTCAGACGTTAATACTCGCTTGGATGAAGTCGAGAAGCGCTAGTACTCTCAACTAGTGTGAGCACACCCGGTTTACCAACTTCTCGCCTATCTCCCCGTATACGTATGGGGCTTGCGGTACTCATGACCGCGATAACGGCAGGGCTAGTTGGTGCCGGGTGTTCGCATCTTCTCCACCTGATCGAGGGCCTTGTCTTTGGCGACGCAAGCGGCACCCTTCTTCACGCAATTTCCTCAGTCCCTTGGTGGCACAGGGTTTGCGCGTTGGGAGGAGCAGGCCTCGTCGGAGGAATTTCCTGGTATCTCTATGCGCGCGTCGGGGGTAAACCCGTCTCACTGTCCAAAGCAGTTAATGGTCAGAAGATGC
>CALIZH010000393.1 GCA_938028585.1 uncultured Actinomyces sp.
TCCCTGCAGTGCACCGTAAGAGGCCCGCTCCGGTCGGCACCAAGCCGGATTCGCGCGCCCAGTTCATCTCGAAGGCAATCGCTGGTATCACCAAGCAGTTCCTGCCTGAAGGTGAGCACCGTGAGGATCGTGTTGAGGATGTTCTTTCCAGCACGGATGCGCGTTGGTGGAGGCTTGCAAACCTGAACTCTGCTCTGGTGTCGAACGCGGAAGGCTCCGGTGCATGGCGCTACCAGCGCGATGCCAAGCACTACCGTCGTGCCTTGGCTGAGAGTATTGCGCTCCATGCGGAACTCATTCGCCGTTGGGCTTCGCTGAGCCGTGAGTACCGGGAAGCTCTTCCTGAACTTGTCTCTGTTCAGGCATGGGAAAAGACCTTCGGATTGAAGTAACCCGTAGCACAGGCTGTAGTCCTGAGAAATAACGTGGGTGGGTGAGGAGTTTCTTCTCACCCACCCACGCTTATCTCATGCGCATTTCTTGTGAAGCGTCATCGGCGGCAGCTGAAAATATTGCGATTTAACACCAAAACAGACTTGCCGGGGGTGCTATCTCGCTAAATTGCAGTGATCTTCGCTAGGCTATACGCATGAGTGCAGGCTCTGCCTGCGACCCCCGATGTCGGAGTAAAGGAATTCAAGGTGCGTATCGCAGCAATCGTCCCGTGCTACAACGAAGAAGCCGCAGTTGGCACAGTTGTCACGGACCTGAAGAATGCAGTTCCCGGAATTGAAGTCTACGTTTACGACAACAATTCAACCGACCGTACTGCTGAGGTTGCACAGGCTGCCGGTGCAATCGTCCGCAAGGAAACTCGTAAGGGTAAGGGTAATGTTGTGCGTCGCGCATTCGCAGACATCGATGCCGACGTTTACGTGATGATCGACGGTGACGACACCTACGATGCTTCGGCTGCACCCGAAATGATCGACCTTTTGGTACGTGAAAACCTCGATCATGTTCTGGGCTGCCGCGTTGACGACAAGGACAACTCTGCATACCGCCCCGGCCACGCTCAGGGCAATAAGATGTTCAACTCCCTGGTCGGATTCCTCTTCGGTGACACCGTTACGGACATGCTCTCCGGCTACCGTGTTTTCTCTCGTCGTTTCGTCAAGTCCTTCCCGGCGCTTTCTCGTGAGTTCGAGATCGAAACCGAACTCACAGTCCACTCCATGGCGTTGCGTGTTCCTCAGGCCGAGTACGGCGTCGGCTTCAAGGATCGCCCCGCAGGCTCAGAATCCAAGCTGCGTACCTTCCACGATGGGTTCCGAATCCTTGGACTGATTGGCCGTCTGGTCGCGCACGAGCGTCCCATGGCTTTCTACGGGATCTTCTCGGCAATCTTCATGCTTCTGGCCCTGTGCTTCGGAGCTCCTGTCATCTGGCATTTCATCCAGGCTGGAAATGTTCCGAAGCTCCCCAGCGCTGTACTGGCATCCTCTCTGGTAATAGTTGGTGTCTTGTCCTTCATGGTCGGGCTTCTCCAATCCGGTAATTTGAAGACTCGTCGCGAAGCCATGCGCTTGGCCTACCTGCGCTATTCTTCAGTGCTCCCGAACTGAAAAGCGACAGCGCATCTATGAACGTCTTCCAAAAGGCGTGGAAACGGCTTCTTGAAGCGGGTTCCTTCTACCGTTACCTCTTGGTGGGTGTTGGAACCTCGCTTCTGGACTTTTCGCTCTTCTCGCTGCTCTCGGTGGGCTTTGATCTGCCGGTGATCCCGTCGAATATCACCTCAACGATTATCACCGTGTGCGTGAGCTACTGGATTAATCAGCACTTCGTCTTCCAAGCAAAAGGTTTTTCCTGGGCTTCGTTCTTTTCTTTTGCGGGATTGACTCTTTTTACGGGAATGGTCCTTCAATCCGCCATCATTTGGGTGATTGTCCACGGTCTTCCCGCACTCGGCTTGGGGATCTCGCTGTCCTTGCTGAAACCTGCCGCAAAAATCGTCGCAATGGGCACCGGAGCGGTATGTAACTATTTGGGGTATAGGTTCATTTTTACCCGCAAGAAGTAGATATACTTCCTTCCAACACATCCACACAACGCTGTTGGAGGTATCATAATGCGCAATCCCATCATCAAGGTCTCTGCCGTCGCCCTTATCGGCGTGCTCAGCCTTTCTCTGACTTCCTGCAGGACGCGCTCGGGGAACACAGATGCACAGAGCTCTCCAGTGGCCTCGGCAAGCGAAAGTGGAGCGCAGGGGAGCGTGCAGAGCGAGGCTTCCCCCAACTCCTCCGCCACAAGCTCGACACAAAGTCCCACGGTGAATGCTGAAGATAGGGGAGTGACCCCAACACTCGGCTCAATTCCCCAGGGGGCAAGCCGCTTGGAGGATGCCGGAGATTCCAAAGGAATCTGGGTGAATTCACCCTCTGGAAACATCCACTGCTGGTTCGCTAACGATCTTTTGCAGCTAT
>CALIZH010000394.1 GCA_938028585.1 uncultured Actinomyces sp.
AGGGGCCGGCTCGGGATATCCCTTATAGAGTGGGAAGTGGTCGTAAGTAGACTTCGGTGCGGTCAGAAGCGGGTAACGCCGCAGCAGCTGGGGCGATGCCACGTCATACGCGATGTGGGCGCACGCAATTGCTCGGTCGATGATATCGCGAACCTCTGCGGGGGTCGGCACACTGGTGTCATTGATCCGGTGCAAGTGCTGCGAAACATCGAGATTCTCATCATCTGCAACGCGCTCGATAATTTGGGAAAGATCGACCGTTAGTTTGCGCTCCGGTTTAAAGAATTCATCAAGGAAACGACGCGCATCCCAGTACATGTCCATTTCTTTGAAACGGACCATTCCAATGAGTTCTGGAGCAATTGAGTAAGCAGCGCTTGATACTTTGATGTCCGAGTAACGCGAATTCATTGCGCGCAGAACATTTGTCGCGTCAATGGCTATTGCCCAACGTGCCGCAAGGCCTGCGCGCGTCATTGGGACGGCAAAAGAGAATAGATAATTTGTTCCACCCTGCCACTGACTACCCGGCTGATACTGGTCACGCGGTGTCTCGGTATTTACTGCTAGAAGGTCATCCAGGTCCAAAGAATCTGGTGCACGATCAAAGCCCAGCCCCAAGAAGTCAGGCTCTGTCGTCACAAAAACACAGGGGTAGCGGGCTTCAAAAGGCGAGATCCGGCGCGCAAGTTCACAGGCCGCGGGAAAGTATTTTTCGGCCTCGAAAGTCACGGTATCCGGACGGAAAATAGCGAGCAGGGCCTCGGAAATACCAGCGCGATTGGCCACTTCGGATGCCCACATATCAGAGGCATCTGCATGTCCGGCGGATGGAAGCATACCTTCGGGATTTTCAAAGCAAGCCGGCAAACGCAACCACGCTTGGCGGACGATTTCACGCGGCCCGTGTACGCGGATATCGATTTCAGAAAGGTAGCTTGCTAATTCAACCTGAGCGGACGCGAACTGACCGGGCGCATATTCGACTGGACGTTTGAGCTCGGTACCAATGGACTCCATGAGCACGTGAAGGGCACCGATTTCTTCCGGAGCGACATTGAATGTTCCGTAGGCCAGTGTCAAACACATCCACAGATCATCCGGATTTCCCGATGATGGATCGAGTACGGCCCACTCGTATCCGTTAACAGTCGTCCATCGTTTAACAGCCAATTCGCCTCCCCACGTGGGCGCCCAAAATGCGCACGTATCTTCTACTCTAAAACATCACTGAAAGACAAACACAGGCGGGCGGCTCCCGCTGTAGGAACCGCCCGCCTATTGAGTGTACTAGCTAGAAGCTATCAGGCCTGCTTTGCAGCAGCGATGCGTGCACGGAACTTCGCGAGCTGCTCGGTGATAGCTGCGGGGAGCTTGTCGCCGAACTGCGAGAAGTATTCTTCGGTGTCGTCCATCTCTGCCGACCAAGCATCGGGGTCAATCTCGAAGAGCTTTGCCCACTTGGCTTCGTCGATGTCCAGACCTTCAAGGTTGAAGTCCTCGAAGTGCGGGTAGCGACCGGTGACGCCGTCGATGGCCTCGACCTCGCCAGCGGCGCGGCGAACGATCCAGTCCAGAACACGAGCGTTGTCGCCGAACCCGGGCCACATGAAGTTGCCGTCTTCGTCCTTGCGGAACCAGTTGACCTGGTAGA